>CANPZU010000011.1 GCA_947588825.1 uncultured Clostridia bacterium | reverse complement strand
CCTCGTTAAGGGCAAAAGCCATAAAAAATAAGTGCGATAGGCTCTAAAACCTTTCGCACTTATTCTAAAACTTTTTAAATGCTACTTAATTATAATGAATCATTGACAAAGGCGGTGCAATCTGATATAATAATTAAATAATCGGCAAAAAATAAGGAATATTATTGTAATACAGGTTATGCGGAAATGATATTATTGATTTGACCGCGTTTTCTGCATGAAAAACAATCTGTGAAAGGATAGTATGATAAACGTTGCAATACTCGGACTCGGAAAGATCGGCAGCGGAGTTGCGGAACTGATCGAGAAAAACAAGGCCATTATATGTAGGGAAATACAGGATCGAATTAATATAAAGTATATCCTTGATCTTAGAGATTTGACGGGAACTCCGTATGAAAGCTGCGCCGTGCACGATATCGGCACTATTTCAAGCGACCCGGAGGTAGACATAGTTTGTGAAATGATGGGCGGAACAAAGCCCGCGTTTGAATACTCCCTTGAATGTCTCAGGGCGGGTAAAAATGTTATCACTTCCAACAAAGAGGTGGTCGCAAGTTTTGGCAATCTGCTTTGCGACGCCGCAAGAGACAACAATGTCAGGTATATGTACGAGGCGAGCGTCGGCGGCGGTATACCGCTTATCCGTACTGTCAAAACCGCGTTCGCGGGAGTTGAGATAAAAGAGATAAACGGTGTGCTTAACGGGACTACTAATTATATTCTCACGCAGATGGTGAATAACAACAAGACTCTTGACGATGCGCTTAAGGAAGCGCAGGCGCTGGGGTATGCCGAAGCCGATCCGTCGGCGGACCTCAACGCCGATGATTCGTGCCGCAAGATATGCATACTTGCCGCTCTTTGCTTTGGCAGACTTGTGCCGACCTCTCTTGTCAGCTGTAAGGGAATAAACGAAATAAAGCTTACCGATACGGAAATCGCCGCAAAGTTCGGCGCTGCCATCAAGCTTGTTGCAAGCGCCAAAATGCATGAACTTGGGAAGCTTGATATCAGAGTTTCCCCATGTCTTGTTACAAAGAACAACCCCATAAGAAATGTCGACGACGTTTACAATGCGGTAAACATAATTGCGGACCTTGTCGGAGACGTGACGCTGCTCGGACGGGGAGCCGGAAAATTTCCCACGGCCGGAGCTGTTCTTTCTGATATTATCGATGTCGCAAAATATGTGGGTAATACCCAGCCCACTCAGGAGCTGATGGAGTGTGCGAACGAGGATGAGGTCTGCGACGAGTTTACGACAAACTGCAAATACTATGCCGCGGTAAAACAGGACGCACAGAAGATAAAGTCCGATTTTTCTGGAGCCGAGATTCTTTACTCCGACGGGCAGCTTACCGCTTTTATTTGCCCCGACATATCAAGGCAGACCTTTTATTATATTTTAGAGGCAGGCGGGTACGATGTGCTCTCCAGCTTTCGGGCGATATAGTTCCTTTAAGCGGCAAGAAAATATTCGTCAGTCAGCTTTTTTACCTCGTTTAATCTTCTCATGATATAGTACATGTTAATAAGCGTCATGGCGCCGATCACAAGGTCTGTGAGCAGCCAAACGGCATCGTCTGTTATAAAAACGCCCGCAAAGCAAAACAGACAGTATACGACTATATATGCCATTTGTATTTTGGTGTTTTTAGTTAAATAGTTAAGACTCATTTTTCCGTAGTGCGACCATCCCACGATCGTCGATATCGCGAATATCAAAATAAAGACGCTCATCATATACCCCGTAATGCCTCCGAACGAGGAAGAAAAAGAGGCAATAACAAGCTCCATACCTTCAAGCATGGGGTAATTGTCGATCGAAATCAGAATCACAAACGCAGTTGCCGAGCAGAGGATTATCGTGTCGACAAACACTTCAAATATTCCCCAAAAGCCCTGCTCGACCGGGCTTTCGGTGTCACTTTCGGCATGCGCCATGGGAGCCGTACCGCACCCGGATTCATTTGTAACAAGTCCTCTTGAAATTCCCGATTTAAAAGCCTGAAGAATGGAATAGCCCAATGCGCCTCCGGCTGCCGCCTTTATGTTGAAAGCGTTTTTCACTATTTTGGAAAGCACGGCCGGGATAAGGCATATGTTTTCTATTATGACATAAAGGGAGACAAGTACATATGCGATGCATGCGATCGGTATGCAAAGCATGGTGAAGGATGAAAGCTGCTTAAAACCTTTGCAGATTATAATGAACACAACAAGCGCGGTTATCGCACCGAATATCACCTTTGATATGCTGAAGGTCGACTGCACGGTTTCGGATATGGCCCGCATCTGCATTAGATTGCCAAGCGTCAGGGAAGCGCATATGCATAAAATTGCAAAAAGGCAGGCAAGCTTTTGGTTTTTTATGTAGTACATTGCTCCTCCGAAGTGGCCGCTTGCCGCGCTTTGTCGGTATTTAACCGCAAGCACCACCTCGCAGTACTTAATCAACATGGATACGAGCGCCCCGACCCACATCCAAAATATCGCCCCCGGCCCTCCCGAGGTTATGGCGGAGGCTACTCCCAAAATGTTTCCAACCCCTAATGTTCCGGCTAAAGCAACGGTAACGGTTCGAAAGGGTGAAACGTTTGCGCTCTTGTCCTTTCGAAAGAGCACACGTGTTATGACTTTGAATTTTGTTATGTACAGTACGCGCAGCTTTGCGGTTATGTAGAAACCGCAGACGATGAGCACGGCGGGGACCAGCGGAGACGTAAGGTATTTTATTGTAAAGCGCAGGATGTATTTCATATAAAAGTCAGCCCCTATCCATATAATTGTGCTTTTTTTCTGTTTTACCTGCTGTGAAAATTATATGAATATGACAGCTTGCTCATTCGAAAATAAGCTTGAAAATTGTGAATGGAACCACAACATATTTTGTTTAATAATTTATCACTTTGTTAATAAATTTTCCAAATTTAATGATATAATAGAATATATGGCGCTTGAATTAATAAAAAAATGCCGATAGCGCCAAAACATAAAATTTAAAATTTTACCGTAAATTACGGATTGAACAGGAGGAATTAAAAATGATCAGACCACTTGCCGACCGCGTACTTATTAAGACGGTTGAAGCAGACGAAACGACAAAAGGAGGAATCATTCTCGCGGCAGCCGCCAAGGAAAAGCCTCAGATTGCGGAAGTTATAGCAGTCGGGGACGGAGCGTATGACAGTAAGGGAGTACTTGTGCCTGTGTCTGTAAAGGTAGGGCAAAAGGTTATTACGAGCAAATATTCCGGAACGGAAGTTAAATTTGACGGCGTCGAGTATGTAATCGTTAAGGAAAGCGACATTCTCGCCGTGGTCGAGTACTGATTTAGGAGGTAATTTGAAATGGCAAAGAACATTCTGCTTGGCGTAAACGCCAGAAACTCACTTCTTAGCGGTATTGATAAGCTTGCCGACACCGTTAAGATAACACTCGGACCGAAGGGAAGAAACGTTGTGCTTGACAAGAAGTACGGCGCTCCCCTTATCACCAACGACGGTGTTACAATTGCAAAGGAAATAGAGCTTGACGATCCCGCCGAGAATATGGGTGCTCAGCTTGTAAAGGAAGTCGCAACAAAGACGAACGACGCGGCAGGCGACGGCACGACCACCGCGACTCTTCTTGCGCAGGCTCTCATCAGCGAGGGTATGAAAAACGTCGCCGCGGGTGCCAATCCCATGATTCTCAGAAAGGGAATACAGAAGGCTGTTGACGCCGCCGTTGCGGCACTCAAGGCTGATTCGCAGGCTGTAAAGGGTTCAGAGGACATAGCCCGTGTCGCAACCGTTTCCTCGGGCAGTGCCGAGATAGGCGCGCTCATTGCCGACGCAATGGAAAAGGTAACATCCGACGGAGTCATAACCGTTGAGGAATCTAAAACCGCCGACACGTTTTGCGAGGTTGTGGAAGGTATGCAGTTTGACCGCGGATATCTTTCCCCGTATATGGCTACCGATATGGATAAAATGGAGGCGGTTCTTGACGACGCGCTCATACTCATCACTGACGTCAAGATAAGCAACATCCAAGACCTTCTCCCCATACTCGAGCAGATTATCCAAACCGGCAAAAAGCTTCTCATAATTGCAGAGGACGTTGAGGGCGAGGCTCTTCAAACCATCGTGCTCAACAAGCTGCGCGGAACGCTCAACGTTGTTTGCGTTAAGGCTCCCGGCTTCGGAGACAGAAGAAAAGAAATGCTTCGTGATATTGCTATACTCACGGGCGGCGAGGTTATCACCTCCGAACTCGGTCTTGAACTCAAGAACACAACCATCGACATGCTCGGAAACGCCAGACAGGTTAAGGTCAACAAGGATAATACGATAATTGTCGGCGGCTGCGGCGACTCGGATGCCATTAAGGCAAGAGTTGCAAGTATCAGAAACGCCATCGCCGATACGACATCTGACTTTGACAGAGAAAAGCTTCAGGAGCGTCTTGCAAAGCTTGCGGGCGGAGTCGCCGTTATAAAGGTCGGCGCTGCTACCGAGGTTGAAATGAAGGAAGTCAAGCTCAGAATAGAGGATGCGCTTAACGCTACCAAGGCGGCTGTTGAAGAAGGAATCGTCGCAGGCGGCGGAACCGCTTATCTCAATGTTATCGACAGTGTTGCATCGCTTATAAAGACCACCGAGGGAGATGAGAAAACGGGCGTTCTTCTCGTAAAGAAGGCTCTTGAAGCTCCTGTTCGTCAGATAGCCGCAAACGCCGGATTTGAGGGCTCTGTCATCGTTGACAAGATCATTCATACAAGAAAGAAGGGCTATGGATTTGACGCTTACAATGAAAAATTCGTAGACATGGTTGAAGCAGGCATCGTTGACCCAACTAAGGTCACAAGAAGCGCGCTTCAGAATGCGGCTTCGATCGCTGCAACCGTTCTTACCACCGAGGCTCTTGTTACCGATATCAAGGAAGACAGAAAAGCTGACGAGGCGGCGGCACGCGCGGCTATGCAGGCCGGCGGAGGCATGTATTAAGAGGCATAACTTGCACACAGGCATAACAAAGGTTGATTGGCCATTGTTTTAAGTGTCAATATTTACTCTTGAAAAAGCAAAGTTTGACCCGGGATGTCATTTTTATCCCGGGTCTGATTTTGCTTAACATCTAACAAAAATAAACGGATCGGAGCCTTTGCGCAAATAAATGCGCAAAGGCTCCATAAGTTATGCGTTAGTTATTTAATTGTTATTTAGCCCTGGTCAAAGCTTTCTATTTTTGCAAGTATTTGCTCTAAGCCGAGATCCCATGAAGCCGATCTTTTCTTTATAACGGATGTGATATTGGGGTTTTCAAGATTCCTGCGCAGGAAGAATCCAAGATCGTTCATATCCTTAGAGAACTGCCAAATATACACAAAGTCAGTGTAAACGCTGTCATGCATAAGGTCGATCATTTCAGCGGCATTATCATCGCGCGTGTACTTGAACTTTAAGAAGCTGTCATAGTATACAGGACGCACATCCTTGTAGCTGTAATATGCCATAGCTTCAAGGGTAGCTGCGGCCGAGGCGATTCTTTCGTCCTCGATATGGTAGTTGATACCGTAGATGTTTATGCCGTCATGAACCGCAGTATAATACGTTTCCTGCTGGGTATCGTACTTAGGGCAGGGAATAACGTAGTAGTCGGTTTCCATGTCGCGCAGATAAAGCTCCGCCATGTTGAGTCGTCCTGACACAAAGCATACATTTCCTGCCGCGAAGTGAGTGAATGCGTCGATGTAGTGATTAACGTCGCAGGGGTCGGGGTAGAAATAAACGCCGGTCGTGTTTATAAGAGTGCGTAATTTGTTCATGAAGTTTATAAGAGTGGTGTTGCCGGCGTTAACATTGTTTTTCGGGATACCGTCATCGTATCTTGTAAATATAACGCCTGAAGAAATTGCAAGACCGTTGGTGTTGTCGTTGATTGGGTACATAAGACCGAGCTGGTCCTCAACATCCAACTTGTCGTTTCCGTCATCCTTGTAGCACTGCTGAACCATCTCTGTGAGCATATCAAGAGTCCAGTTGCCGCTTCTTACTATATCATATATGTCTCCGTATGTAGGGCGCAGTATATCGTCATACATAGAAGAGTTTACAAATATTGCATAATACCCGCCGGTATAACGCAGACAAAGGTCTCCGGTGAGCCAAAAAGTCTTGTCGCCGAAGGAAAGAGAGTCTATGTAAGAGGTTGCCCAGTATTCTCTGTCCCATTTGATATAATCGGCGCCGTACTGATCGAGTGTGTTGAGGTCAAGAATGCAGCCGTCAAGAGCAAGCTGGATATCGTCGTACTGACGTGCCGCTATAACGTCGTAAGACTGGTCGCAGGCCTGCAGAGTCGCTCCGAACCACTCTTTTAGGCTTGTGTCTTTATGGGCGTCGTCGTTGGCGACAATATTGACGTTAAGAAGAGTCTGAACTTTGATGTTTCTTTCATAAATTTTGGAGTTGAGGGTGTCGTCCGCATCTTCCTCTTTAATATAAATTGACCTGTAATGGTAGTCGTCGCCGTCGGCGTCCGCGATTATAAAGTTGACGTCGGCGCCTCCAAAGTCAAGGTTTGCAATGTGATCAAGATTTTCTGTGTTGATATTGTTATCAACGTTTTTACCTTCATCGGTATTAGCACAGGATGAAAACATGAGCACAGAGGCAGCCAGGCAAATAAGCGCCAGGAAAAGAGCTAATATTCGTTTTTTCATATTTTGTTTACTCCTTTTAAAATATATGTCGGTGCGTTTCTACTTGTATATTATATCACATCATTTATAAATTGTCAAATGTTATATTTTCAATTTTTTGTGCATTATCACAATAGAACATTGTATAACGGGACAAATTATACAGTAAAATTTGTGCGTTTTAACGAATTTATAAAGTAATAAGAATTTACGCTTTTGGGAGTTAATAGTTATGGGGCTGTTGTAAACGAAAAACAAAAAAGGATGCGAATGTTCGCACCCTTAATTTTGGCATGAATTATCAATTATTTGAATTTGCGCTTTCTTGCAGCCTCTGACTTCTTTTTGCGTTTAACGCTGGGCTTGTCATACTGTTCGCGCTTTTTATACTCTGTGAGTATACCCGACCGCTGGCAAGAACGCTTGAATCTGCGAAGAGCGCTGTCAAGAGATTCGTTTTCTTTAACTCTGATTTCCGCCATTGTTCACATTCCCTCCCCTCGCACTCGCAAGTGAATAAATTTACTCTGCAATTATACTATAAATCGTTGAGATTGTCAATAGATATTTTAAAATTTGTTGACAAATCTGATTTTTTTGCGCACGAAAGAAGAGACTGCGCGCCATCTTACGAGCGACCTTATTTAACAACAATGTTGACGAGCTTGCCGGGAACGCAAATTTCTTTGATTATTGTTTTGCCCGTGATATAAGGCTTTACCCTGTCGCATTCTTTGGCTGCGGCTATCAGTTCTTCTTTTGAGCTGTCGGCAGAAACGCTTATTGTTCCTCTGAATTTTCCGCAAACCTGAACGGCAACTTCAACAATCGAGTCCGCCGTCTTGCTCTCATCGTATTCGGGCCATTTTGCAAGTGAAAGAAAGTCCTTGTAGCCGAGTTGTTCATGTATTTCCTCGGTCAGGTGAGGCGCAAAGGGGCAGAGCAGGGTGATAAATGTGTCGAGCTCGTCAACGGTCAGGGAACAGTTGTCGTATATGGCATTGAGCAGCGTCATCATGGAGGCGATGGCGGTATTGAATTTAAGGGCTTCTATATCCTCCGACACCTTTTTTATCGTCTTATGGAAACTGCTCTCAAGAGCGGGGGTCGTTCCTTTTCCCTTGGCGATGGCAGTGAGATCCGCGACCCTTTCAAGAAAACGCTTGCAGCCTTTCACGCTCGATTCGGACCAGGGCGCCGCCGAACCGTAATCACCCATAAAGAGTATGTAGGTTCTCAGCGTATCCGCTCCATATTCCTTTACGACGTCGTTGGGGTCGACGACATTTCCGAGCGATTTGCTCATTTTTACTCCGTTAGCGCCGAGTATCATGCCCTGCGCCGTCCTTTTGGCATAGGGCTCGTCAACGGGAACGGCGCCGATATCGTATAAGAATTTATGCCAAAATCTTGAATAGATCATGTGCCTTGTGACATGCTCCATTCCGCCGTTATACCAGTCGACGGGGAGCCAGTATTTGAGTTTTTCGGGGTCGGCGAAGGCGTTATCGTTTTTTGGGTCTATATAGCGAAGAAAATACCATGAAGATCCCGCCCACTGGGGCATCGTGTCGGTTTCACGTTTTGCATCCCCTTTGCATTTCGGGCACTTGCAGTTGACAAATGATTCGATTTTGGCAAGCGGGCTTTCTCCCCCCTCGCCCGGTTCGTAGTTTTTGACCTCGGGCAGCTTTAGGGGAAGCTCTGAGTAGGGCAGAGGAACCATGCCGCATTTGGGACAGTGTACAATAGGAATGGGCTCGCCCCAATATCTTTGTCGGTTGAACGCCCAGTCCTTCATCTTGTACTGAACGCCCTTTTCTCCGATGCCTTTCTCTGTGAGATATTCGAGCATCCGTTCTATTGACGCTTTTTTGTTGGTATATCCGTTAAGGAAATCGGAGTTTACCATTTCTCCGTCTTTGGTGTACGCTTCGACACTTATATCCCCGCCCTTTATGACTTCGATAATGTCTATTCCGAATTTCTTTGCAAACTCATAGTCGCGCTGGTCATGCGCGGGAACCGCCATTATGGCGCCCGTTCCGTAACCCATCATGACATAGTCGGATATATAGATGGGAATCTCCTTGTTGTTTAAGGGATTTATTGCCGTAAGTCCGTCTATTTTGACGCCTGTTTTGTCCTTTATAAGCTGTGTTCGCTCAAATTCAGTCTTCTTTGAGCACTCCTCCCGGTAGGAGTTTAGCTCGCTTATGTTCGCTATTTTGTCCTGATATTTTTCAATTATGGGATGCTCGGGAGCGATGACCATGAAGGTTACTCCGAAAAGCGTGTCGGGGCGGGTTGTATAAATTCGCAGAGTTTCGTTTACTTCTTTGATTTTAAAGTTTACAAACGCGCCCGTGGACTTTCCGATCCAGTTCTCCTGCTGCATTTTGATATTTGGCAAATAGTCTACCCTGTCAAGACCTTCGAGAAGCTTGTCGGCGTATTGGGTGATTCTGAGATACCAAACATCTTTTGACTTTTGAATTATGTCGCTGTGGCAGATGTCGCACTTTCCTCCCTGAGAATCTTCGTTTGACAGCACGACCTTGCAGCTCGGACAGTAGTTAACAAGCGCAGTATCGCGAAAAACAAGTCCGTGATTGAACATTTCAAGGAATATCCACTGAGTCCACTTGTAGTATTTTTCATCCGTTGTATCGATCACTCTGTTCCAATCGAAAGAAAAGCCGACTCTTTTAAGCTGATCGGTGAATTTAGCGATATTTTCATCGGTTACTTTTCTAGGGTGAGTTCCTGTCTTTATCGCGGTATTTTCCGTGGGAAGACCGAAAGCGTCAAAGCCTATGGGAAAGAGAACATTGTATCCCTGCATACGGCGTTTTCTCGAAACAACCTCAAGTCCCGAATAAGCCTTGATGTGACCGACGTGCAGTCCGGCGCCGCTCGGGTACGGAAACTCTATAAGCGCATAAAACTTGGGCTTTGAAAAATCGTCCTTTGCCGAGAATATATCGGCCTGCGCCCATCTTTTTTGCCATTTGCTTTCAATACTGCTGAAATCGTATTTCATATACTCTTACTCTTCCTCCGAAAAGATCAGTTTTCTGTTAAAATGTTTGAAATATCTACCTCGCTTGTCGGGCCGTAAAGCTTTTCAAGCTTGTAAAATTCTCGCGAATCGCGTGAAAACACATGTACCATAACGGGTCCGTAATCGATGACTACCCATGTGCCCTCGTTGTAACCGTCGATGTTCAAAGCGTCCTGACCGCACAGGGACATCTTGTATTCGACCTCGCCGACGAGAGCCTTTATCTGCGTGTTTGAATTTCCGGTGCAAAGCACAAGGTAATCGGTTATTGTGGACTGCCCCTCGACATGCAGAAGCTTAAGTCCTCTTGCCTTGCGCTCGTCGAGTATTTTTATAATATTTACGGCAATGTCATAGGCGGGGGCGCCATGCAAATCCTTGATATTTGTAAGTTCATCCATTTTTAATCGTGCGCTTAACTTGATTTAAGCTTTCCTTTCCAAATGCGCGGTGCGGCACTTAGTTTTTGTCCGTCGCATGTTTTAGTTGTTCTTAAAAATTATTATAGCATTTTTTTAGTAAATAATCAATACCGACTTTCTTTACTTTTGCTCTCTTTGGCCCTCAAGGAGAAAATTTCTTGTTTTTACCGTGTCGGGATGTATACGCGCTCCTTCTGCAATAAGCTGATTTATAGTAAGATCAAGAGAATACACTATTGTTCGGTCAAGACATAAAGTAGCGGGTGTGCCCTGATCTAAAGAGGAATAAAACCTCTCTCTTACCTGTATGCAGTCATTGAATTTCCTTGTAGGTTCGATATAATCGGCAATATAAAGAAGCTTTTCGCAAAGCGACATATTTACCTTTCCGGTGGTGTGACACAAAATAGCCTTATAAGACTCGTCGTTTACGTAGTCGGCGTAATACTTTTTTGCATATGCCGCCCCCGTTACCGCATGAAGAGTTTTGGGGCAGAGGATGTTCTCGTTTTCAAGCGTGATACCAAGCCGCTGCGCAAGCTCTATATGCTCGCGCGTACTCAGCGGCTTTGTTATGTCGTGAAGTAGCACGGCGTTTAGAAGGCTGCCTTTTTCGCTTTCGGAAAGCTTAAAAATATCGGCAAGCTTTTTACACTCCTCGTACACAGAAAGCACATGAGCCGCTCTGAAATCGTCGAGCTTCTTTTTTACTTCGCCTTTTAAATATTCATGGCTATTATATTCCATATAGGAAGATCACTCCTTTTCATAAAGTCTGTGAGATAAAATATAATCACGGACTTTTTTCGGAACAAGAGAGGATATATCTTTTTTCTCGCTCACAAATTTTCTCACTTCGGTTGAGGAAAGCTCGAGCGGGCGGTGTTTGAGCGTCACTACCGAGGCGGAAAAGCGTTCGTAAAGGAGTTTTTGCTCATTAAGCAGCTCCTGCTGCTTGCCGCCGTCCTCCCGGCGCATCAGCACGATTGTTGCAAGCGAGCAAATGATATCGGGACGATACCAGCTCTTGAGCGTCAAAAACATATCGGTTCCGCACATAAAATAAAGCGAAAAATTCTTATTGTTATGTTCACTGTAACAGTTGTAAAAATGGCTTAAGGTGTTTGCCGTATAGCTTTTTCCCTCGGTTTTGACCTCGTAATCGGATACCTCTGTTTTCGGGAAATCACAAAACGCAAGGCGAGTCATTTCAAGTCTTGCAATCGGGTCATTGTCGCTCACACTTTTGTGAGGAGGTATGTTTGTCGGGACCACAATGAGGCAATCAAGGGAAAGCTCGTCGATAAACGCTTTTGCCGCCTGCAAATGCCCGTTATGCGGAGGAGAAAAGGTTCCGCCGAATATGCCTATCTTTTTCATATTGCTATTTTAATATTTTATTATATTTTATTTACCGAATACCGTCTATGTTTATTTTAGGAGATTTTTCCGAGCGTTTAAAAAGGACAAATTTGTTTCCGATCACGCATACAACCTCGGAAGCGGTTTTATTTGATATGATATCGGCCGCTTCTCTTGCGGAATATTCGCTGTTGTCAAGCACATGAAGCTTTATAAGCTCACGCGCCTCAAGAGCGTTATTTAACTGGGATATCATATTTTGAGATATCTCGTTCTTGCCGACCTGAAAAATCGGCGAGATGGATGAGGCGATTTTTTTAAGATATGCTCGTTGTTTGCTTGTCATTATTGTTTACCTTTCAGTTTATTTGTAGCCCTTCATGAAATCGGGAAGGAGACGTGCAAATGCCTCTACGGCGAGCGCTCTGTGACTTATGGCGTTTTTTTCATTTGCGGAAAGCTCCGCAAAGGTTTTATTTTTTTCGGGATAGAAGAACAGCGGATCGTATCCGAAGCCCTCCTTGCCTTGCAAAGCGCTTGTTATAAAGCCCCGGCACTCCCCGACGGCGACCGCTTTTTTCATATTCGGAGCGACAATAGCGATAGTGCAGACAAATACCGCTCCGCGGCGATCTTGTGGGACGCCTTCAAGCTCATGCAGGAGTTTCTTGTTGTTTTCCTCGTTGCTGCATGCTTTTCCGGCGTATCTTGCCGAATATATGCCCGGCGCGCCGCCGAGAGCGTCGACGCACAGTCCGCTGTCGTCCGCAATACCGAAATATCCGAGCTTTGCGGGAATCGTTGCCTTGATAAGAGCGTTTTCCTCAAAGCTGTTACCGTTTTCTTCGATATCGTCCGTAAAGCCTATGTCATCAAGCGAGAGTATTTCAAATTTTTCTGACAAATGCAGTGAGAGAATAGCTTCAAGTTCCGATATTTTGTGACGGTTTCGAGATGCGAGAACGAATTTGTACATAAGTGCCTTCTCCTTTTTCAGTCAAAAAGCGCGGCGACAAACTGCTTGCCGTCGAAAGGACGCAAATCGTCAAGCTGTTCGCCGACCCCGATAAACTTTACGGGTATGTCAAGTTCTTGCTTGATCGAGAAAACTATTCCTCCCTTTGCCGTGCCGTCAAGCTTTGTGAGCACAAGTCCGGTTATATCGGCGGCGTTTTTAAACTCTTTTGCCTGATTTACCGCGTTTTGACCTGTTGCGGAATCAAGTACGAGCAGTGTTTCCTTGGTGGCGCCGGGCATTTCGCGGTCAATTACTCTGTTTATTTTGGCAAGCTCCGCCATAAGATTTTTCTTGTTGTGGAGACGTCCCGCCGTATCGACGATGAGAACGTCCGAGTTTCTCTTTTTGGCGGCGTTCACGGCGTCAAATACGACGGCAGCCGGGTCGCTCCCCTCCGACTGTTTTATCAGTTCAACACCGACGCGGTCCGCCCAAACCTGAAGCTGCTCGATCGCTCCCGCTCTGAAGGTGTCCGCGGCGGCAAGGATGATTGATTTGTTTTGTTCTTTCAGAACGTTTGCGATTTTAGCGATTGAAGTGGTTTTTCCCACGCCGTTTACGCCGATTACCAAAATCACGGCGGGGGCGGGATCGATTTTAAGCGGGATATCCTCTCCGATCATTTCAAGAAGTATGGATTTGAGCGCTTCAAGGGCGCTTTCACCGTCCTTTATCTTTTCCTCCTTTGCCTTTTCACGAAGCTTTTCAATTATTGCCTCGGTCGAACCGTACCCGACGTCGGCGCTGATCAATATTTCTTCGAGCTCCTCGAGAGTGTCCTCGTCCACCCCTCTTCTGAAAATAGAGGTGATGCCTGAGAAAAACGAGTTTTTAGACTTAGATAATCCTTGTTTTAATTTTTCGAAAAAACCAATCATAATTTCACTCCTGTCTTCTGTTCAATTTCATTCATGTTTACGCTGAGGACCTTTGATATTCCTTTTTCCTGCATTGTGATACCGTAAAGAGTGTCCGCGACTTCCATTGAACCGCGCCTGTGCGTGATTATGATGAACTGTGTGTTTTTTGAATATTGCTTGGCATATTCGGCAAAGCGGTCGACATTGACCTCGTCAAGGGCGGATTCAATCTCGTCAAGCAGGCAGAAAGGGGAAGGGTTGACCTTGAGGATCGCAAAGAATATGGCGATAGCCACAAAGACCTGCTCGCCGCCCGAAAGCAGTTTTAGGTTTTTAATTATCTTTCCCGGAGGCGCTACTTCGATTTCTATGCCGCTGAGCAGAACGTTGTCGGGGTCGGACAGATAAAGGTTGGCGTTTCCTCCGCCGAACAGTTCGGCAAATACCGCTTTAAAATTTTTGTTGATCATTTCAAATGTCTCGGAGAACTTTTCACGCATCTCATTTTCAAGTTTTCCGATTATATCCGAAAATTCCCGCCTTGATTTTGTAAGGTCGCTTATTTGATTTTTTAAAAACTCATAGCGCGTGCTGACCTCTTTATATTCTTCGACGGCGTTTACATTTACCGGCCCCAGTTCTTTCAGCTTGCTCTTGTATTTTGCAAGTTCACTTCCTTTTTTGGAGCGGTTTTCCTCGCTTATGCTTTCAAGGCATAGCCCCAAAGCATCGGCGTAGGTCAGTTCGTATTCCTCAAAAAGTTTTTCCGCCAGCTTGTCTTTATCCGCGTTCATCTTTTCAAGACGCATGGCAAGCGAGTTGCAGTTTGCAAAGTATTCGATTTTTTTGTCGGTTTTTTCACGGGAGGCGGCGCGAAGGTCGTTTATGTCCTTTTCAAGCTCGATGTTTTCGTCGTTCAAGCTTTTGTTAGCCTTCTCGATACTCTCAAGCAGGCTTTCACTCTCGTCTATCATTTTGCAAAGCTCGGTACGGCGTTTTGAAAGCTCGTTTTCCTTGTCAGAAATTTCAAGGACGCTTCGATCCAGGCGTTCTATCTCGTTGCTTACGGAAACAAGGGCGACATTTGTCTCTTCCTCTCGTGAGATAAGATTTTCAATGTCACGCTTTTTTAACGAGCAGGCAAGATATGAGGCGTTTTTATCCGATATAAGATCGTCTCGTCGTTTTTGCGCCGCCTCGAGATCGCAAACAAGTGCCTGTATCTTACTTTCGCATTCCTTGATATCGGTTTCAAGCTCCTGTGAGCGAGCGTTCATTTGGCTTATTTTATTTTGCTTCTCTTTGTTTTCAAAACTCATACGTGAAAGGGAGTTTTCAAGAGAAGTGAGCTTTTCATTCTCCTCGGATCTGCTTTTTTCGATTATCGAAAGAGATGTTTCTTCCGCCTTGACAAGAGAGGATAGAAGGGAAATATCGGACGCTGCGTCCTGTTCCTCTTTCCTTAGACCGTGAAGAAAACCGTCAAGTTCCAAAATTTCGGAATGCAGTTTTTCTGCCTGCTCTTCGAGCGAGCGCTTGTCATTAATTATCGATTCAATCTCGGCGCTTCTTGAAAGTATGCCGCTGTCATGCTTTACCGATCCTCCGGTGTACGATCCTCCGGCGTTTATCAGCTGACCGTCGAGTGTGACCGCTCTGAAAGAGTATTTAAAGGATTTTGCCGCCTCAGATGCGTTATCAAGGTTGTCAAAGACCGCCGTACGCCCCAAGAGATAGAGCATGACCTGCGTGTACTTGGGATCATAAGAAATGAGGTCGGATGCGATTCCCTGAAATCCCTTGCATTCCTTGAGACGCGCAAGGTCAATTGCTATGCGCGAGGCCTTTATTGAGGTGAGCGGATAAAAAGTCGCACGCCCCGCGTTTTCGCACTTAAGCAGGGATATGGCGTCCTTAGCCGCGTCCTCATCCTCGACAACTATGTTTTGAATATTGGCTCCGAGGGCGGTTTCAATGGCGAGTATGAAGCGTGCTCCAACGCTTACAAGCTTGGAAACAGGTCCGCATATGCCGCGTAATTTGCCCGATAAGGCCGAGTCGGCAACGAATTTGACGCTTTTTTGATATCCCTCAAAGTGTTCCTCCATGCGCCTCAGGGTTAGAGCTCGCTGTTCCTTTGCGGCAATTTCAGAAAGAAGGGAACTGTGTCCGCGTTCTTTCGCCTCACGTTCATCTTCTCGCTTTTTTATTTCCGACTGGGTTTTCTTAAGTGATTGATTGGCTTTATCCGTTCTGCTTAAGTAGTCTGCCAATGTCTCATTACTTGCTTTTCTTTTCTTTTCGAGGGAGTCAAGGCTCTCTTTTGAAAGCTCTATTGCCGAGTATATCTCATCTCGCCTTTGAGCGAAGGTGCTCTTTGAGGCGTCCTCCGACAGCAGGCTTACCCTAAGTTCGTTGTATTTTTCTGAAAGATCGCTTTTTTCATTATTGAGAATATCAAGTGAGTCGGAAAGAGAGGCGATCGTTTGGCGCTCTTTGTCAAGCTTTTTTTCGGTGCAGTCGAGTTTGTTTGTGAGCTTTTCAAGTTCCTCTCTGTTTTCCTTGAGAGCGGCGGTTATGTTTTCTTTTTCGGCATTTTTGGATATCAGAAGCTCTTTTTCCCTATCAATCGATAAGCGAATTCTTGTTTTTGCATCGTCAAGATGGCGCAGCTCGTTTTCGGCAAGCGCAAGCTCGCTCATGCTCTTGTGCTTGTCCTCGTTCAGTCTGGAATATCGCCGTGTTTCAGCGTCATACCGTATTTTCTTTTCGACTTGAAGGGCGCAGAGACGCTCGATGCGCGAGTCGAGACCCGAAATAGCCTCCTCTGTCATGTCAAGCTCCTGTTTTGCCACAATGTAATCCTTTTCGATAATGTCGCGATTTTGATTCACCTTTGCAATGTCGTATAGTACAAGGGCAATCTCTATCGCTTTTTTCTTTTCGTACAGATCAAGATAAATTTTCGCTTTGGAGGCTTCTTTTTCAAGGGGACCGACGCGACCCTCTATCTCGCTTAATATGTCGCCGAGCCTTATAAGATTTTCATCTGTCTCATTCAGCCGTCTTTCCGCGTCCTGTTTTTGTATTCTGTATTTTGAGATGCCGGCTGCCTCTTCAAAGATTATGCGCCTCTCCTCGCTCTTTTGCGAAATTATTTCTGCAATCTTGCCTTGACCTATTATCGAGTAGCCTGTTTTTCCTATGCCGGTATTGAAAAACATGTCGTGTATGTCTCTCAGTCTTGACAGTTTATTGTTGATTAAATACTCGCTGTCTCCGCTGCGGTACAGCCTTCTTGTGATTGTTACCTCGTCATAGTCGATATTGATTCTGTTTGCGCCGCTGTTATCGATGGTAAGAGATACTTCTGCGTATCCCATAGACGAACGTTTTTCAGTTCCGCCGAATATAACGTCCTCCATTTTGTTGCCTCGAACGTTCTTGGAGGAGAGCTCGCCGAGCACCCAACGTATGGCGTCGGAAATATTTGATTTTCCGCTTCCGTTCGGACCTACTATTACGGTCACGCCGGAGGTGAAATTTATTTTGGTTCTGTCCGGAAAGGACTTGAAGCCGTGCATTTCAAGTGATTTGAGTCGCATTTTTTGATTTGTCCTTTATTATGTATGGGTATATTAAATCCTTTTTCAGAGCGATTTTTCCGCCTTAACTATAAGTTCGTACTGCCGAAGATCAGGGCGGGCGCGGTAGCCGAATTTGCACTCCGGATAAAGACTTGTGAGTCTTGTTACATTCATTTTTTTATGCCCGATCGCTTTGGAAAGCGAGGAGGAATTGACGTACACTGTGACAAGCATACCGCTTTGAAGCTCAAGCTCGCTCAATGCCTTCAGAGTTTTGAGATAGAAATACTCGCTGAAGCACATTTCTCCAAGAGACGGGTGAAATGCGCCGGAATAAATGCCGTCGTTGTTGTGCAGGGCATCGTTTTCGCAAAGACCCACTCTGAGTATATCCACTTTTGAGGAGATGAAAACATCAAGTATTTGCGCACACCGTTTTACCGCTTCATTAACGGTAAGAGGAGAGTATTTGTTATTTAGTGTCAGCTCGTACAGCATAGTGTCTTTGAAAACGACCGTAGGATATATCCTTGCCCCGGACGCGCCGTATGAGCATATTGCTCTTGCGGTGGAAAGCTCTTTTTCAAGAGAGGAGCCGGGAAGGCCGACCATCATTTGTCCCACAAGCGAAAAGCCGTTTTCAATGATAAGTCGGCACGCTCTTTCGATGTCGGCGGCGGTATGACCTCTGTTGGAAAGAGAAAGCACCTTGTCGCATGTGCTCTGTACGCCGATCTCGATCGTTTTTACATGATGCTCTTTTAATATATCTAAAATGTCCTTATCTATATAATCGGGCCTTGTCGAGCAGCGTACCGAGCGAATCTTGCCTTCATTGACAAATTTGTCCGCTATCTCAAGCAGGGAAAGCATGTCCTTTCTTTCAATTCCTGTGAATGATCCACCGAAAAAAGCAATTTCGGTCTCGCATATTGAGGGATCGATCGTTGCGAGCGCGGTCTCTATATCGCTTTTGACCGAGCAAATGTCAAACGAGCTTTTGCCGGTTATTTTCTTTTGGTTGCAGAATACGCAGTCGTGAGGACATCCCGCATGCGGGACGAATATGGGAATGTTGATATGTTTCATTCGCTCTTTCCGAAAAGCTCGAGAGCTTTCTTTGCGGCGCTCTGCTCGGCAGCTCTTTTGGACTTACCGCGCCCCTTGCCTATAATGTTGTTGTTGAGTTTTGCTGCCATCAAAAACTCCTTGTCGTGTGCGGGTCCTCTTTCTTCAAGCAGCTCGTATTCGAGAATCTCACCCTGCTCCTGCTGTACTATCTGCTGCAAAAGCGATTTATAATCTATGGTCAGATTTTCTTTTTCAAGAGTATCAATGTTTTTGATAGCAAACGGGAGCACAAAGTCGCTCGCCTCCTTAAGACCGGAGTCAAGGTAAATGGCGGCAATGAGCGCTTCGAAAGCGTCGGAGGTAAGGGAGGGCCTTTTTCTTGCGTATTCGTTGTCCTCGCCGTGTCCCAAAAACAGATAATTGCCAAGACCGATTTCCGCCGCGTATTTTGAAAGCGGCTTTTCGCTTACAGTGAAAGAGCGAATCTTTGATAGCTCTCCTTCAAGACTGTTTTTAAACTTATTAAAAAGATAACTTGTGACAATAAGCGACAGCACAGAATCGCCCAAAAATTCAAGCCTTTCGTTGCACTCGATCTCTTCGCCTCTCGCTTTTGCCTCGTTTGAATAGGATGAATGAGTCAGGGCGCGAAGCAGAAGCTTCTTGTCTTTGAAGGTATAACCGATTTTTTCTTCGAGCTCACTTAGTTTTCGAGTATCCATACCGCATGATTGCCTCTTTTTTCTTCTGATTTGTTTAGTTTCATCAGCTTTTAATTTTAAAACATTAATTTATTACGTACGCGCATAATTATGTCAGTTGACTTATTGATAAAAGCAGCGTGGAGCGTATGAATGAAAGCGATCTTTCGGAGATTGCCTCGTTTCTTGCGCTTTTTCCGCCCTTGATCTTTCGGTCAAGCGGATCAATGATGCCGAAATTCACGTTCATCGGCTGGAAATTGCCGTTTGGCGTTGAAATATACTTTGAAAGTGCTCCTATTGCCGTGAGCGACGGAAATTCAAGCAAAGGTTTACCAAGGCAAGTCAGCGCCGCGTTGAGTCCCGAGACAAAGCCTGAGGAGGCCGATTCGACATACCCCTCTACCCCTGTCATTTGCCCCGCGAAAAACACTTTCGGATTATCTTTCATAGAGTAATATTTTGTGAGAAGATCAGGAGAGTTTATAAATGTGTTGCGGTGCATCACTCCGTATCTGTAAAACTCAGCGTTCTCAAGTCCCCCGATCATGCGAAATACCCTTTTTTGCTCCCGAAAGGTAAGGTGGGTCTGAAATCCCACAAGGTTGTACATTGTTCCTTCCTTGTTTTCCTTTCTTAGCTGAACGATTGCAAAAGCTTCCTTTCCGGTGTCGGGCAAGGGAAGGCCGACAGGTTTCATCGGACCGTAGCGAAGGGTGTCAAAGCCTCTTTTGGCCATGACTTCCACAGGCATGCAGCCCTCAAAAACGTTAAGAGTTTGCTGCTGTTTGTCAAAATCCTTAAGGGGCGCCTCCTCGGCGCTTATCAGTGCTTCGTAAAAGGCGGTGTACTCTTCTTCGGTCATTGGACAGTTTATATAGCAGGCTTCCCCTTTTCCGTATCTTGAAGCGAAAAACGCCTTGCTCATGTCTATTGAATCCGCCTCGACTATCGGCGCCGCGGCGTCGAAGAAGGAAAGGGAGTCTTTTTTTAAAAACTTTTCAAGATACAAGGAAAATGCATCGGAGGTCAGAGGACCCGTGGCGACCACCGTTATCTCATCATCGGGAATCGATTGCACCTCGCCCTCGTAAATATCTATAAGCGGGTTGTTTTTTATCTTTTTTGTGATATACTCCGAAAACTTTTCCCGATCGACCGCCAGCGCTGAGCCGGCAGGGACCGAGTTTTGCAGCGCCGATTCCATAATAAGCGAACCGAGCTCGGCAAGCTCTTCTTTTAAAAGTCCCACGGCGTTTGACAGTTGATTTGAGCGAAGCGAGTTTGAGCAAACCAGCTCGCAAAAATTTTTACTGTGGTGAGCCGGAGTGAATTTAACCGGCTTCATCTCGTAAAGATGAACCTTGACGCCGAGACGTGAAGCCTGCCAGGCCGCTTCACATCCGGCAAGTCCCGCCCCGAAAACATTTATGTGGTCAGCTTTCATTTTTCACCGCCGTATTCGTATCGGAGAGGTCGCTTGAATAATCCTCTTTTGATTCTCTTGTATAGCCGCACCCCTCCTTCTTACAGACGAGAAGGTTTTTGTTTCTTTTGTAAAAAAGCATTCCCGAACATTTCGGGCATTTGTGAAGAGTCGGTCTGTCCCAAGAGGAGAAAGAGCACTCGGGATATCTTTCACAGCTGTAAAAGATTGTTCTGCCTTTGGTTTTGCAGAGCAGCTCGGCGGAACAGAGCGGGCAGGGAACTCCGATTTTGTTTTTAGGCTTATATGTGTATTTGCATTTAGGGTAGTTTGAGCACGCGAGAAAGGAGCCGTACCTTCCGACCTTTTTTACAAGGGGAGCGCCGCACAGCTCGCATGAGCGAGAGAGGAGTTCGGTATTTGCTTCTTTTTCGGTATTTTCAGTATTTTCATTTGAGAGGAGAGGCTTTGTGTTTTTGCAGGCGGGATAGTTAGGACATGCGGCGAATTTCCCGTATCTTCCCGTTTTGACCACCATTCGGCTTCCGCATTTTTCGCATATAATGTCGGTTTCCTCGGGAGGTATGCTCAGCGTCACGCTTTTTGCGCCGCGATTGGCCTTCTCGAGGCTGACGCTGAATTTTTTATAAAAGCTGTCCAGCGTCTCTTCCATCGTCGTCTTGCGGTTTGCTATCTCGTCAAGCTCGTCTTCCATCTGAGCCGTGAATTTATAATCGACAATTTCACGGAAATTATCCGCGATAATGCCTACCACCGCTTCTCCCAAAGGAGTGGGAACAAGGTTTTTACCTTCCTTTTTCACATAACCTCTTGAAATTATCAAGGCAATTGTAGGCGCTATGGTGGAGGGGCGCCCTATTCCTTTTTCCTCAAGGAATTTAATAAGGGTTGCCTCGTTGAAGCGGGGCGGGGGATCGGTAAAATGCTGTTCGCTTGAAAGATTTTCAAGAACAAGAGGCTGATTTGGTGAAAGCGTCGGTATTTTCATTCCGGACTTTATTTCCTCGCTGTCGGAATAGTCGTCGTACAGAGCGAGATAACCCTTAAATTTCAAGGTGGAGCCGCCCGCCTTAAAAATATATTTTCCGCATGATACGTCGATTGAGAGCGTATCAAAGGACGCGCAGGCCATTTGGCTTGCGATAAATCTTTCCCATATCAGTTTATAAAGTTTATACTGATCTTGGGTGAGATGAACTTTTATATTATCGGGAAAGAGAGAACTGTTTGCGGGTCTGATCGCCTCGTGCGCGTCCTGCGCTCCCGCTTTTGTTTTGTAGGAGCGGGGAGAAGCGGGATAATACTCTTTGCCGAACTGACCAAGTATTATTTCCTTTGCCAAGGATGCTGCTTCCGAGGACACCCTGAGAGAGTCGGTTCGCATATAGGTGATAAGACCGTGTGTTCCGCCGTTTTCCGCGCCGAGAGCAATGCCCTCGTACAGCTCCTGCGCTATCTTCATTGTTTTTGTCGGCGAAAATCTCAGCTTTCGAGAAGCTTCCTGCTGTAAGGAGGATGTGTTGAAAGGAGGAAGAGGATTTCTTCTCTTTACCGATTTGTTCACGCTTTTTACAATAAAGCTGTTTTGTCGAAGCTCATCAAGTAAGCCATCAGCCTCTTCTTTGTTTGAAATGTCGATCTTTCCGTTCTCAGTACCGTAAAAACGCGCTTTAAAGGAAGTTGACTTTTCGGCGCACAGCTTTGCGTCGATTGTCCAATATTCTTCGGGCACAAATTCACGTATTTGATTCTCGCGGTCGACGACAATTTTGGCCGCCACCGTTTGCACTCTTCCCGCGGAAAGGCCGCTTTTGACGTTTTTCCAAAGAAACGGGGAGAGATTGTAGCCAACTATGCGGTCGAGTATCCTTCTTGCCTGCTGCGAGTTTACAAGGTCCATATCGATGGCTCTTGGGTTCTTGATACCAAAGGTCACCGCGGGTTTTGTTATTTCGTTGAAGGTCACGCGGAAGGTCTTTTCTTTGGGTATGTCAAGCACCGTTGCAAGATGCCATGAAATTGCCTCTCCCTCGCGGTCGGGGTCGGTGGCAAGAAAAACCTTACTTGCGTTTTTTGCGTATTTTTTTAATTCTTTTATAAGATCGCCTTTGCCGCGTATGTTGATGTAATGAGGAGCAAAATGGTCTTCGATATCAACGCCGAGCGAGCTTTTGGGCAGATCCCTTATATGTCCCACCGAGGCGACCACTTTATAATTCGAACCGAGATACCCTTTTATGGTGGATATTTTTGAAGGCGACTCCACGATCACAAGGTATGCCATAGTTAAATATTTTCCTTTCCGAAATCAGTATAATCAATATAAATCAGGTTATAAGCCGGGCAAGCATTAGTACCGATATATTTGAGCGCCAAAATCTCAAGCTTAAAAATTTGCATAATTAAAGCGCGTTATTTTTGTTTATGCTTTTTATCGTCACTCTCTGACGAACATGCCGCCGGGGAGGTTTTTTACGAATTTGTTGATCTCAAGTACGGTCATTGCAACCATAATATCGGATATGGTAAGCTCTGTATCCACAAGCTCGTCCGGGGATACCGGCGTAAGCTTTTTCATTTTGCCGAGCACTTTAAGAGAGGTTTCATCCAGCATGCTTGTGTCCCTTGCGATCTCTGCTTTTGCAGACGTTTCATTTGATTCATTTAAATCGTTTTTTGCATTCGAAGAAGCTTCGATTTTAAAAGCGTGCGTTTGGTCGTCCTTTTTGGCTTTTGAAAAAGTATTTTTCGGCGTATTGACGCGCACGGCGTTAAAATGCGCAGGAAATTTCGGGATGTTTTCAATGCGTATTCTATGCGGGAATAGACATTCGTATTCTTCAAGGATGTCCTGCGCTCCAGTTACCATTTTCGCGCCGTTTTTAATAAGATCATTAGTGCCGAGACTGTTTATTTCCCCAACCTTGCCGGGAAGGGCAAAGAGGTCCCGTCCCTGCTCGAGGGCGGTACGCGCGGTAATAAGAGCGCCGCTTTTTCTGTCCGCCTCAAGAACAAGCGTGCCGAGCGACAGACCGCTGATTATTCGGTTTCTGCGAGGAAAATTTTGTGGAAGAGGTCTTGTTCCCGGTGCGTACTCGGTGATTATTGCCCCTGTTTTGGCTATCTCGTCAAAAAGCTCAAAATTCTCCCTGGGGTAGATTATGTCAATGCCGCAGCCGAGCACGGCGACGGTCTTGCCGTATGCATCAAGACAAGCGCGGTGGCAAACGGCGTCTATACCAAGCGCAAGACCGCTGATAATGACCGCACCCGCGCAGGCGAGATCGCGGGAAATGGTGTACGCCTCGCGTCTGCCGTATTCGGTTATTCTGCGCGTTCCGACTGTTGCTATGCAAACATTGTCGTCGATATCGGGAAGCACGCCCGCACAGTACAAAAGCAGAGGCGGGTCCTTTATCTTTTTCAGGCGCGCGGGGTAGCTTTCACTGTCATATGAAAGCAGAGTTATGTGATTTTTTATGCAGTATGAATATATCGAATTTGTCTCGCTCACGTCCTTATCGGCAAGAACGTCAATAAGCTCGGCATCAAGTCCGGTCTCCTTAAGTTCTTCGCAGGAAGCGTCGTATACATTCTTTGCATCCGAAAAAGCGCTTATTATGCTTGCGGTATGCTTGAATGCGGGACCGAGTCTTAAGCTCAGCCATATCCAATATCTTACGTCCACCATGGTCATCTGTCCCCCGTTTAAATTAAAATTAAAAGGCGATTGGGGCTGTTTTTGTACCGCCTAAAGTCTTTTTTTATAATTTTCCCACATCAAAATCGAGGCGGCAAGGGTAACGTTAAGAGATTCGGCGCCCTCGCTCATAGGAATGGTGACGCAGCCGCCGCAGTTTTTTATAAAACTTTCCGGAATCCCATGTCCTTCGTTTCCCACGGCGTAACAGATGTTATCAATGCCGGAAACGGAAGTGAGAATGTGTGAATCCCTGTGAAGAGTGGCGGCAAACACTGAATATCCCATTTGCGAAAGCGCGGCAGGGACAGAATCTATCTGCTCCACTACCAGTATTTCAGATCGAAAGAGCGCGCCCATAGACGATCGCACCACCTTTTGTGAGTAGACGTCGGCACAGTCGCTTGATATAATCAGAGTTCCCACGCCAAGAGCCGAGGCGGAGCGTATCAGCGCGCCGAGGTTGCCGGGGTCGCGAAGGCTGACGGCGATAAAAGGATCCTTGATTTTTTCATTTTTTATCGCATCGAGATACTTTATACTGTCAAGATACTCGGCTATGCAAAAAACGCCGTCGGGCGATCTTTCATCTGTCAGCTTTTCATACACGCTCTCAATAACGGGTATCCTTTCAAAATCGCCGATAAGAGAATCAACGTAATCTGAGTTAGATGGGGTGTAAAAGAGCGCTTTTATGCTGATTTTTGATCGCAGCGCCTCATCAGTTAGCTTCCTGCCCTCAAAGCAGAAAGCGCGGCTTTGGTCTCTGTACTTTTTCTGCCGCAGCTTTGCGGCATTTTGGATTTTTATATTGCTTCTTGACCGTATAATCTCGTGTTTTGCATCCGTTAGCATTAGGATATATCTCCCGCCGTAAAGTTATAAAGCGGCAGAGCGTGATTGCCGCATGAATTAAACCTTCGGGGTTGCTCGTCATAAATGACAGAACAACCCCAAAAGTTATTTTAAAGCGCAGCTTTAGCTTTTTCAGTCAGCGCTGCGAACGCTTCCTTGTCGTTTACGGCAAGGTCGGCAAGCATTTTTCTGTTGAGATCGATTCCGGCTTTTTTGAGGCCGTTCATGAATCTGCTGTAGTTAATGCCGTTTACCTTTGCCTGAGCGGATATTCTTGTTATCCAAAGCTTTCTAAAATCTCTTTTCTTGAGCTTTCTTCCGATAAAAGCATAGTTTCCGCTCTTCATTACCGCCTGTTTTGCCATCTTGAAGTGCTTGCTCTTTGCACCCCAGTAGCCTTTTGCGGCTTTTAATACTTTATTTCTTCTTTTGCGCGTCATAATGGCGCCTTTAACTCTTGCCATTTTACATTATCCTCCTGAAAACTTACTTACGAACTGACAAACTTACAAAATTACAAAATTACAAAATTACGAATACAAACGATAAATGTTTAAATCTTATCACTGCTTTTGAATGAGCGTCTTTACCGTGGGAGCAAAGCTCTCGCTGAGATATCCTCTTGAACGCAGCGCTCTCTTGCGTTTGGTGGTCTTTATACCGAGCTTATGACGGTGATGTGAATGATTAAGCTTTACCTTTCCGGATTTTGTAAGAGAAAATCTCTTTGATGACGCACTGTGCGATTTCATTTTAGGCATGGTAACTAATCTCCTTTCGATTGCTTTTGCAGCTAATAAACCTTTTTATTTTGCAGGTGTCTGCTTGATCGGCGAAATAAACACACTCATGGCGCGGCCTTCAAGCGAGGCGGGTTTATCGAGTGCGCCGACTTGCGAAACGCTTTCGACGAATTTGTCAAGAAGATTTTTTCCTACTTCCTGATGCATCATCTGTCTTCCCTTAAAAATCACAAGGACCTTTACCTTATTGCCGCTTGTCAGAAAACGTTTTGCGTTGTTAACCTTTGTATTGAAGTCGTTGACATCGATCTGCCATGTAAGCTGAATTTCCTTGACGCTGACCTTTTGCTGTTTTTTTCTCGCTTCCTTTTTCTTCTTGTCGCGGTCAAAGCGGAATTTACCGTAGTCCATTATCTTGCACACGGGCGGGTCGCTCTGCGCGGACATTAAAACAAGGTCGAGGTTTTGACTGTAAGCGTTTTGCAGCGCTTTTGACAGGGTTATTATTCCGAGCTGTTCGCCGGAAGCTCCGATAACTCGTACATTCTTGCTCATTGAAATACCGGAACGGGTTATTTCTTCGTTAATGAGCTGCTCGTTGTCATTGTTCGTCTTTATTGCGGGATACCTCCAAAAATAAAAATAAAAAATATGCGAAAACAACGATTCCGCATATGCTTTGACACAAAACGCTGCTTCGGCAAAAGCCGAGCCGGCAGAGTGTTTATTGACCGCTTTGAATATCTGGCGGTGAGAACGAAATCGTTTCTTCTTTATTGCCGCAAGTATAGCACATATTTTTTCCTTTGTCAAGAGGTAAAAATAAAAAAAATCGCATTTTCTGAAAAAGCACTTGAATTTTTGGGCCGAGGGCGGTATAATCTTTTTGAAGAGAGAAAAACGGAGATGTGCAAGTAAAAGAATATGGCGGAAAGCGTACAAAAAAAGACTGTGTCGGTCAAAAAGATCAAAAAGAAAAAAAGAAGCAAAAACAAAATAAAAATTCTCGCGCTCATTTATGTTGTGGGCGTGCTTGCCGTTTGGGCTGTCTTTTTCGCTTTTTATTCCGCTTTTATCGCACTTTCGCTTTTTATTCCGAGATTCGAGCTCCCCACCGATTACACGGTAATTCTTTCTCTTTCCGACGGCGGCGACAAAAAAGTGCAAAGCAGATACTCCGTTGCAAAAAAGGACGCGTTAATAGACGGCGAGATCTATGTGAATTTCAGCGATATCGCGGATGCATGCGGCTTTTCTGTCAGCGGAGACGGCACGCGCCTCAGATACAAAATATCCGAAACAAACGGCGTTGCCGAGTATATGACGGTTTTTCTTGAAAAGGGGTATTTGCTTATAAACGGCAATCCGATAAATCTTAAAAACGGCGTCAAGCTTATAAACGACGAGCTTTATCTTCCTGTTTTTGCTGTGAATGAGTATATCTCCGGCATCGATATTTCCTTTGACGAGGAAGAAAAAGACGTGAATATACTGATAGAATCCGAGATTCACCTTAAGCTTCATTATACCGAAGCACTTGAAAAAATAGATGTTTCTGAAATCTGATGTGACGCCATGCACAGTTTTCTATAAATTTTCGCAAAAATTTCGTCTTTAAATTTGTGCAATTTGTATATTGAGTTTTGGTCGACAGGATGATATAATATACATACATAATCGGTACGGCCTGTTAGTCAAGCGGCTAAGACGTCGCCCTCTCACGGCGAAGGCATGGGTTCGATTCCCGTACGGGTCACCAAAAACAGAGAGCGTAAAGGTTCTCTGTTTTTCTTTTATTTGCCCGTACGCTTGCGTTTTTGATTTTGTCGCCTCTTTATTTTATTCAATTTAAGAATTTAAGTAAGAAAAAGGACCGAGGACAAATGCCCAAGATCACGGAAAACTTTAACGCACAAAGTCAAAGTCAAGATACAAAATCAAGGAGACCGTCAAAATGTCAGAAGTCAAATACAATGCGATAGTCGGACAATCGGGGGGCCCTACGTCCGCCATCAACGCCACCCTTGAAGGGGTGATACGCGGAGCGCTCGACTCCTGCCGTATCTCCTCGCTTTACGGAGCGTTTAACGGCGTCGAAGGAATGCTGAATGACAGTATTTGCAACCTTACCGATCTTTTTGTTGACCGAGATGACGAGCTTGAGCTGCTCGGCAAAACTCCCGGCGCGGCTTTGGGTTCATGTCGCATAAGGCTCCCCGATGTCGACGATGTTCAAAGGCGGGAAGTTTACGACACTCTTTTTGCTTTTTTCAAAAAGCACGATATCAAATACTTTTTCTATATCGGCGGAAATGACTCCATGGATACCGTAATGAAACTTTCAAGAGCAATGAAGTATTATGGCGTCGACATGAGGTTTATAGGCGTTCCGAAAACCATAGACAACGACCTCTGCGGAACAGATCATACTCCGGGCTTCGGCTCGGCAGCAAAATACATTGCCTCTACTATTTCGGAGATAGTCAGGGACTGTTCGGTATATACCGTACGCTCGGTTACAATTGTCGAGATAATGGGCAGAGACGCGGGTTGGCTCACTGCGGCGGCGGCATATCCTTCGCTTATCGAAAACGGGCGGGGACCCGATTACGCGTATTTTCCCGAACGGCCATTTTCAATTGACGATTTTATTTCGGATATTAAGTCTGCGTTTAAAAGAAAAACCTCGGTCGTTGTCGCGCTTTCCGAGGGTATCAGGTTTTCAAACGGGAGATACGTGGGCGAATCCGCTCAAAGCGGCGCCGCCGACGTTTTCGGACACAAATACCTTTCGGGTGCGGCAAAGGTACTTGAGAATGAAGTGCGCGCAAGACTCGGCTGCAAGGTGCGCTCGTTTGATTTGAGTCTGACGCAGAGATGCGCGGGACATATGATGTCGGAAAGAGACAGAACGGAGTCCATATGCGTTGGCAGAGAGGCGGTTTCCTTTGCGGAAAACGGGGAAAATGGCGTGCTTGTCTGCTGTGAGCGCAGCAGCGGACCGTACGGTATAACCTTTGTACCCAAAGACATAGAAGCAATCGCCAACAGGGTAAAAAGGCTTCCCGATAATTTTATAAACAAAAACGGAAACGGTATTACAACGGAATGCTTTGAATATATACGTCCTCTTATTGAAGGAAGGAGCGTTGATATTCCCTATGAAAACGGGATACCAAAGCACTGCATAATAAAAAACACGAATAAATCGCGCCAAATTTAATATATAGGCGGGTTTACAGGCGTTTACGCTTCAATTTATATTAATAAATTTAATGAGATATAATACAAATACAGTCGCGGTTGCGGCAGAACGGAGAAAATGATTATGAACAGAGTTTACAATTTTTCGGCAGGTCCTTCTATGCTTCCTCTTCCGGTGCTTGAAAAAGCAGCGGCGGAGCTTACCGGCTACGGGGACAGCGGCATGTCGGTCATGGAGATGAGCCATCGCTCTCCGGTTTTTGATGCTATCATCAAAAACGCACAGGCAAAGTTAAGGGAGCTTATGGATATTCCCGCAAATTATAAGGTGCTTTTTCTTCAGGGCGGAGCTTCAACGCAGTTTTCGGCGGTCCCGCTCAACCTTATAGGCAGGACCGGTAAAGCGGACTATGCAGTCAGCGGGCAGTTCTCAAGCAAGGCGTTTAAGGAAGCTCAGAAAATGGGATACGACGTTAAATGCATCGCATCTTCAAAAGACACAAACTTTGACAGAGTGCCTCGTATAACACGTGATATGATAAGTCCTGACGCCTCGTACCTTCACATCTGCTTTAACAATACTATATACGGCACGAAATACGACTACATACCTGACACCGGCGATATTCCTCTTGTCGCCGATATGTCCTCCTGCATTATTTCCGAGCCTGTCGACGTCTCAAAATTCGGCGTTATATACGCGGGCGCGCAGAAGAATATGGCTCCCGCCGGACTTACAGTTGTAATTGTAAGAGACGATCTTCTTGGTTACTGCGACCCCAAGGCTCCTACGATGCTCGATTGGAAGGTCATGGCCGAAAACGACTCGATGTACAACACTCCCCCCTGCTATCCCATATACATTGCGGGACTTGTGTACGAATGGATCCTCGGCATGGGCGGTCTCGAGGCGATGAAGGAATGCAATGTTAAAAAAGCCTCTATTCTTTATGATTATCTTGACTCTCAAAGCTATTATACAGCGCCCGTGCAAAAATCAAGCCGTTCTATCATGAACGTCACATTTGTCACGGGAGATGCCGATCTTGACGCGAAATTTCCAAAGGAAGCTGCCAAAGTTGGGCTTGTCAACCTCAAAGGACACCGCAGCGTGGGCGGAATGAGAGCATCCATATACAACGCCATGCCTATTGAAGGCGTACAGGCTCTTATTGAATTTATGCAGGATTTTGCAAAGGCCAATCCCAAGGCATAAGAAAGGACGACTGAAGATGTATAAAGTATTACTGCTAAATAAAATTGCAAAGATAGGAACAAATGAATTTGACGGCGGCAAATACGAGGTAAAAGAAGACGTAAGCGCTCCCGACCTTATAATGGTTCGCTCGGCGAACATGCTTGAGAGCGAGTTTGTCGACAATCTCATCGCAATAGGCAGAGCGGGAGCGGGAGTAAACAATATTCCTATTGAGAAATGCGCAAAGCAGGGAATCGCCGTTTTCAACACGCCCGGCGCCAATGCCAACGGCGTTACCGAGCTAACCGTCGCGGCTCTGCTTTTGGCTTCTCGCGATATTATAGGCGGCGTGGAATGGGCCGCTACTCTTACGCAGGATGTCGCAAAGGCTGTTGAGAAGGGTAAATCGAAGTTTTCGGGAAACGAGATAAAAGGCAAAACGCTTGGAGTCATCGGACTTGGAGCGATAGGCGGAATGGTCGCCAATATTGCAGTTCAGCTTGGAATGAAGGTCATCGGATACGATCCCTTTGTTACGGTCGAGGCGGCGTGGCGTCTTTCAAGCCTGGTTTCTAAGGCGGCAAGCTATGACGAGATATTTGAAAAGTGCGACTATATCACTCTTCACGTCCCCGCAACGAAGGATACAAAGGGCATGATTTGCGCTTCCGCTTTCGAAAAAATGAAGCAAGGCGTAAAGATCATAAACCTTTCAAGGGCCGATCTTGTGAACGCTTCCGACATGAAAGAAGCGATAAGTTCGGGCAAGGTCTCAAAATATATAACCGATTTTCCTACCGATGAAATAATAAACGTTCCGGGCATCATCTCAATCCCGCATCTTGGCGCCTCCACCGAGGAATCCGAGGACAACTGCGCGGTCATGGCAGCCCGTGAGCTTATTGATTACTGCGAAAACGGCAATATAACAAACAGTGTAAACTATCCGGGCGTTTCCTCTCCGAGAAACGGTATGAACCGCCTGTGCATAATGCACTACAACGTACCCGCCGTCATTTCCTCGGTAACATCAGCCTTTGCCGCCGATAATATAAATATCGAAAATCTCGTGAACGGCTCAAAGGGCGAGTTCGCATATACAATCGTAGACACACACAGCGCCATAAGCGAACACATCGTAGACGAGGTTAAAAAGATAAACGGAGTGATAAGAGTAAGAAGCCTTTGAGAGTGCGTGTCAGGTACTCAAAATGTTTTAATGCTTTGTAACCTTATGCTTATTCCAAAAAAGATAAGAACGCCATGCGTCGCGCCGATTTGCATGGCGTTTCTGCTTTTGTACCGCTGAAACGAATGTTTATTTATCAATCTAAATAAAAATTTTCATTTCAAAGAAAAGTAAAATAATTTTCTGTTGAAATTATATAATAAATGTGATAAAATATATAAGATTAACCGAAAGAAGGGTTACGGCGGTATGGGAGAAATTTCTGAAAAAATAACGTATCTTCGAGAAAGGCTTGAGTATTACGGTAAGAAATATTATGTTGACGACGAGCCTGAAATCTCGGACGCGGAATATGACAGGATGTTTTACGAGCTTAAAGCGCTCGAGGACGAGCATCCCGAATTTTACGATCCGAACTCTCCTACGGTAAGAATCGGAGGGAAGGCGCTTGACAAATTTGAAAAGATCGTTCACAGCTTTCCGCTCAAAAGTCTTGCCGACGTCTTCTCGTACGACGAGGTAAAAGCTTTTTGCGAACGCATGTCAAAATATGGGGAAATGGAATACTCTGTGGAAAGTAAGATAGACGGACTTTCGGTGGCGGTGCGCTATGAAAACGGTCTTCTTGTATACGGAGCGACAAGAGGCGACGGACTTGTCGGTGAAAATGTAACCGCCAATCTCAAAACAATACAGTCCCTGCCTTTAAAGATCCCATATAAGGGTACGCTTGAACTCAGGGGAGAGGTGTTTATGCCGCGCGAGAGCTTTGAGGCTCTCAATGCGGAAAGAGAAGCAAACGAGGAGCAGCCGTTTGCAAATCCGCGAAACGCCGCGGCGGGCTCGCTCAGACAGCTTGACTCAAAAATCACCGCCTCCCGCAAACTCGACGTATTTATGTTCAACCTTCAGTACTGCGATAAAAGCTTTGAAACTCACACAGATACTCTTGAGTTTATGTCAAAGCAGGGCTTTAATGTGCTTCCTTGCAGATACACTGCCTCAAGCGCCGAGCAGATAATCGAGTGTATAGAAAAGATAGGCGGGATGAGAAACTCCCTCTTTTACGATATAGACGGAGTGGTCATAAAGGTCAATTCGCTTGAAATGCGCGGTATTATCGGCGAAAACACAAACACTCCCAAGTGGGCAATCGCATATAAATTTCCGCCGGAGCAGAAGGAAACGACCCTTATTGACATAACCGTTCAGGTGGGAAGAACGGGAGTTCTCACTCCCACTGCGGAGCTTGAGCCGGTGCGTCTTGCGGGTACGACGGTAAGCAGAGCCACCCTTCACAACATCGATTTTATAAGAGAAAAAAACATAAGAATAGGCGACAGGGTGATTGTGCAGAAAGCAGGAGACATAATACCCGAGATCGTATCGGCAAAGGGTACTCCCGGTCTTTTGAGCTTTGAAATGCCGAAGTTTTGTCCGAGCTGCAATTACCCTACTATAAAGGACGACGAGTCGGCAACAAGATGTACAAATATTGCCTGTCCGGCTCAACTGATGCGCAATCTCATTCACTTTGCCTCAAAGGACGCGATGGATATAGACGGTATGGGACCCGCCGTCGTGAGACTTCTGAGGGAGCAGGGTCTTGTAAACGGGGTCGCGGACATATACGCGCTCAAAGCAGATCAGCTCGAAGGTCTTGAACGTATGGGCAAAAAGAGCGCCGAGAATCTTATTAACGCCATAGAGGAGTCAAAAGGCAGGGGACTTGCAAGGCTTTTATACGCGCTCGGAATAAGACAGGTCGGCGAGAAGGCCGCGCAAACCATAAGCTCGGTTTACCCCGATATCGACATGCTTTTTGACGCGACGCCGGAACAGCTTTGTGAAATAGACGACGTCGGAGAGATTACCGCGCGTTATATTACCGAGTTTTTCTCGCACGAAAGTACAAGGGAAACGGTGGAGAGCCTGAAAAAAGCGGGGGTTTTGACGACGTCGGTAAAAGTTGCCCTTGAAAACAACCTCTTTGAGGGCAAGACTTTTGTACTTACGGGAAAGCTGCCCGATATGACAAGGGACGAAGCTGAAGAACTGATAAAAAAACACGGCGGAAAAACGTCCGGTTCCGTTTCAAGAAAAACCGATTATGTGCTCGCGGGCGAGGACGCGGGAAGCAAACTTACAAAGGCAAGAGAGCTTGATATCGCGGTAATAGATCAAGAGGAATTTTTAAGAATGATCGGTAAGGATCAAGCTTTCTGACCGGGAGATAAAGAAAAGATATGCTTTTTGATAATGTTAAAATTACGATAAAGGCCGGAGACGGCGGAAACGGAAGCGTTTCCTTCCGCAGAGAAAAATATATTTCTCACGGCGGACCGGACGGCGGAGACGGCGGAAAGGGCGGGAATGTCTATTTTCGCATAGATCAGGGACAAAATACCCTGACTTACTATAAATACAAAAGAAAATTCGTGGCGCAAAACGGAGGCGACGGGGCGGGTTCGAAGTTTCACGGCAAAAACGGCGAGGACCTTATACTTCCGGTTCCCTCCGGAACGGTAATCAAGGATACAAAAACCGGACTTGTCATCAAGGATATGTCAAGCTGCGGAGACTTTCTTATCTGCAAAGGCGGAAAAGGCGGCTGGGGAAACAAGCATTTTGCAACTCCCACAAGGCAGATACCGCGTTTTGCAAAGGCGGGTATTGAGGGAGAGTACAAAGAGGTAACTCTCGAGCTCAAGCTTATCGCCGACGTGGGCTTTATTGGGCTTCCAAATGTGGGCAAATCATCGCTTCTGTCGGTAATCAGCGCTGCAAAGCCAAAGGTCGCCGACTATCATTTCACAACTCTTGAACCTTCTATCGGCGTTGTCGAGCTTGACAGGGAAAGGGCTTTTATAGCCGCCGACATACCGGGTCTTATCGAAGGGGCTTCGCTCGGCGCGGGACTTGGACATGAGTTTTTGCGTCATATAGAGCGATGCAGACTTTTTGTTCATGTTGTGGATATTTCGGGAAGAGAAGGTCGAGACCCGATTGAGGATATAAAGATCGTCAACAGAGAGCTTGAGCTGAGAGATCCAGAGCTGTTGAAGCGCCCGCAGATAATCGCGGCAAACAAGGCCGACCTGCTTGATAATGCGTGCGATCTTTCCGCGTTTAACGACTTTTGTAAAGAACATGGATATGAGACTGTTCTTATCTCCGCGCTTCAAAACAGAAATATTCGCGCTCTTCTTGAGCTTATTTATAAAAGGCTTGCAGAGCTTCCCCCGATCAAAGTGTATGAGGCGGAGTATGACAGTCGGGATGAGCTTGAGCAGCTGCCCTCTCACGATGTTACGGTGAAAAACGTGAACGGTGTGTTTACGGTCGAAGGAGAATGGCTGCTGCGGCTGATGGCAAACATAAATTTTGACGATCGGGAATCGCTTATGTATTTTCAGCGTATGCTTCGCAGGTACGGAGTGATCGACGCGCTTGTAAGCAAAGGAATTAAGGACGGGGATACCGTCAGCATTTACGACTTTGAGTTTGATTTTGTGAACTGAGCAGAAAGGGAAGAGAGCACATTATGGAGTATTACAAGTATTTAAGGCAATATGTCGGTCACGCTCCCATTATGCTTGTCGGATCCGGCGTTATAATATACAAAGGCCGTTCGTTACTTCTTCAAAAGCGTGCCGACGACCTTTGCTGGGGGTATCACGGGGGAATAGTCGATCTGAATGAGGACACCGAGGAGGCGGCAAGGCGCGAGCTGATCGAAGAGATAGGAATTAAGGTCGGCAAGCTGACGCTTTTTGGCGTTTACTCGGGCAAAGAGCAGTATGCGCACTATGCCAACGGCGATGAGGTGCACTATGTCAACATAGTATATACCGCCGACGAAATTATAGGTTCTCCCGTTCCCGACAACGGCGAGGTGCTTGAGTGCGCGTGGTTTGATATCGACTCTTTGCCTCACGAGCTGCATTCCTCAGACGAGCGTGTTTTTAAAGATTTTGCTTCCTGGCTCAGAAAGAAAGAAGGATGGCTCTGATGATTGAAAAACTCAAAGAGGCGGAAATAAGGTACGAAAGCATCCTTCACAGTCTTTCGGAGCCGGGAGCGATGGCAAATGTAAACGGGTATGCAAAGCTTATGCGCGAGCAAAAGCTGCTTTATCCGCTCGTTAAAAAATACAGAGAATACAAAAACATAGAAAAGGAAATTGACGAGCTTTGTGAGCTTATTGAAGCGGAAAACGGTTCCGAATTTAAAAAAGAGCTTGAAAATGAGCTATACCTTGCAAAAGCAAGGCTTAACGAGTGCGAAAACGAGCTTAAAGTCCTGCTTATACCTAACGATCCCGACGACAATAAAAGCGTTATAATCGAGATACGCGCGGGCGCAGGCGGCGAGGAAGCGGCGCTCTTTGCCGCGGATCTTTACCGTATGTACACCATGTACGCCGATATAAGGGGGCTTAAAACAGAGAGACTGAGCTCCAATCCCACGGAGCTTGGCGGATTTAAGGAAATATCTTTCATAGCGTCCGGGGAGGGGGCTTTTTCAAGATTCAAATTTGAAAGCGGAGTTCACAGAGTACAAAGAGTGCCGGCGACCGAATCACAGGGAAGGATACAGACCTCCACGGTAACGGTTGCGGTCCTTCCAGAGGCACAAGATCTCGATATTGTGATTAACCCTTCCGATCTGATAATTGAAAGCTGCAAATCAAGCGGCGCGGGAGGTCAGCATATAAACAAGACTGAATCGGCCATACGAGTAAAACACATACCTTCCGGCATTGTCGTTGAATGTCAGGAAGAGCGTTCTCAGTTCAAAAACCGTGACAAAGCCATGGCGCTGCTGAGAAGCAAGCTATACAGCATCGCAAAAACCGAGCAGGAGGAAAAAATAGCCGGCACTCGAAGGAATCAGGTTGGAACGGGTGACCGAAGCGAAAAGATAAGGACATATAACTTTCCTCAGAAAAGGATGACCGACCACAGGATCGGTCTGACGCTCTATTCTCTTGAGGACATTATGAACGGATGCATTGACAATGTCATTGACGCGCTTATTGCAGCGGATACCGCTCAAAAGCTGAAAGACGGCGAATTCAATCTTGGTAAGTAATTTAATATGAAAACGTTAATAATATCTGAAAATGACGATAACGGACTGAAAAAAGCCGCAGCGACGCTGCGAGAAGGCGGGCTTGTGGCCTTTCCGACCGAAACGGTTTACGGATTGGGAGCCAACGCGCTTATGCCTGACGCCGCAAAGAAAATATATGCCGCAAAGGGGCGTCCTTCCGACAACCCGCTGATCGTCCATCTTTCCTGCGTTCAGGACGTTGAAAAGGTGTGCTATGCCTGTGATACATATTACAGACTTGCGGAAAGCTTCATTCCCGGCCCTTTGACCGTTATAATGCCTAAGAGAGACATAATACCGTTCGAGGTTACGGGAGGACTTGACACCGTGGGAATACGGATCCCGTCGAATATAACGGCAAATAAACTGATAAGATACGCAAAAGTGCCGATCGCCGCCCCTTCTTCAAACCTTTCGGGTAAGCCTTCCACTACAAAAGCCTCTCATGTCGTTGCGGATCTTTACGGGAAGATCGACGTGATTATTGACGGCGGTGAGAGCGAGATCGGCCTTGAATCAACCATTGTGACGATCGAAGGCAAAAACGATCTCAGGCTTCTGCGCCCGGGAGGCATAACTCCCGAACAGCTGAAGGAGCGTGGATTTAACGTGAAAATAGACAAAGCGGTGCTTGAAAAACTTAGCGACTTTGAAAGACCCGCCGCTCCGGGTATGAAATACCGCCACTATGCTCCTTGCGCACAGGTCACTTTGTTTGACGGTGATGAAGAAATTGTAAAAAGAAAATTACAGGAATACAAGTCTGTTGACTCTGCGGTGATTTTGTGTTACTATGAAGATGAGGAACTCTCCCGGCTGCCGAATTCATATGTGATTGGCAGCAAAACAGACGATCTTGATACCGCCCACAGGCTTTTTTCGGTGCTTCGGGACATTGATGAGGACGATAAAATCAAAAATGTTTACGCGGCGCTGCCGTGCGCAAAGGGTATAGGGTTAGCCATATTCAATCGGCTTATCAAGGCGGCGGGATATAGAGTTATTAAGCTTTGATCGGTCATGGCTAAAGCAAATTAAATTTAATATAACATTAACAGCCTTCGTATACGAAAGAGAGTTAAAATGGCAAAAAAGAAAATAAAAGAGGCAGAGGGAAATTCAGATATTACGGCGCCTATAGTGGATCAACCGATAACCGAAACGGTTGAAAAAAACTATATGCCCTATGTGATGAGCGTGATAATTTCACGCGCTATACCGGAAATAGACGGCTTCAAGCCTTCTCATCGGAAGATTCTTTACACTATGTTTAAAATGGGACTCATGAACGGTCCCATCACAAAAAGCGCGAATATCGTGGGGCAGACGATGCACCTCAACCCTCACGGAGATGCGTCGATATACGACACAATGGTACGTCTGACAAGGGGATATCAGGCGCTGCTTCATCCGTTTATCGAATCAAAGGGAAGCTTCGGTAAGCATTATTCAACCTCTATGGCGTACGCCGCCTCGCGTTATACCGAGGCAAAGCTTGCCCCATTTTGCAGCGAGATATTTCGGGGAATAGATAAAAACGCCGTGGATATGGTTCCAAACTACGACAACACGACGACTGAGCCGACGCTGTTGCCAACCTCCTTTCCAAATATTCTTGTATCGCCCAACATGGGTATAGCCGTCGGAGTTGCAAGCAAGATATGCTCGTTTAACCTTGCCGAGGTGTGCGACGGCACTATAAAGGTGCTTAAAAATCCTCATACCGACGTTGACGAGATACTTGATATTATAAAGGCTCCCGACTTTTCGGGAGGCGGATATGTAATATACGACAGGGAAGAGTTTACAAACATTTACAAAACCGGTCACGGCAATTTCACCCTTCGTGCAAAATACAGATACGACCCAAAGGCAAACTGCATCGATATTCTTGAGATACCGTATTCAACGTCAATTGAAAAGATAATGGCAAAGCTTATGGAGCTTGTTAAAGCCAATAAGCTCAAAGAGGTGTCCGATTTCAGAGACGAGATAGATCTCAGCGGATTCAAGCTTACCATTGATCTTAAAAAGGGCACCGATCCCGACGCGCTTATGGCAAAGCTCTATAGGTATACTCCGCTTCAGGACACTTTTGCCTGTAATTTCAACGTACTTATTGACAATGTTCCGAAGCTTCTCGGAGTTGTGGATATTATCAACGAATGGATCAAATTCCGAATGCAGTGCGTTCGCCGCGAACTCACCTTCGATCTGGATCGGAAAAACGAAAGACTGCATTTGCTCTTAGGGCTTGCCAAGATACTTCTTGATATTGACAAAGCGGTCAAGATAGTGCGAAACACTCAAAACGATAAGGACGTTATACCAAACCTTATGCAGGGCTTTGACGTTGACGAGGTCCAAGCGGAATTCATTGCCGAAATCAAACTGCGCAATTTCAACAAGGAATACATCCTTGACAAGATTCGAGAGATCGAGTCGATAAAGGACGACATAGAAAGACTTGAAGCGCTGATATCAAGCGACAGTAAACTGAAAGGCTATATTTCATCCCAACTGAAAGAAATAAGGGACAAATACAAAAAGGACAGGCTCACAAAGATTATTTACCCTCAGGATCTCGTCGAATACAATGAGGAGAGCGCGGTAGAAAACTACAACGTCAAGCTTGTGTTCACAAAAGAGGGATATTTTAAGAAGGTCAATCTCACATCCTACAAGACCGCAGATGAACAAAAGCTTAAAGAAGGGGATGAAATAATTGTCGCTGAGGACGGGGACAACCTTACAGATCTTCTTTTCTTCTCCGACAAGGCGCAGTGCTATAAAACAAAGGCGTCCGCCTTCGATTGTGTGAAGTCCTCCGTCATGGGCGAGTATATACCCTCAAAGCTGGCATTCGATCAGGGAGAAAAGGCGATTTTTCTCTGCAAGGCCAAGGAGTATGCCGACAATAAATATCTCGTATTTATTTTTGAGAATGGAAAAGGCGTGCGCGTGCCGCTTTCGGCATATGAGACCAAGGGCAACCGAAAAAAACTAACGGGCGCGTATTCACAAGTCTCGCCTATTGCCGCGATACTGTTTGAGGAGGCTCCGTTTGATATGCTGATACTTGACAGTTCAAATAAAGCAATACTCATAAACTCCTCGATTATTCCGATAAAGACCACAAGAAGCTCACAGGGTGTGACCCTCTTTACACTCAAAAAAGGATGCAAAATAACAGACGTAGTCAAGAACTTCTCGGGAAAAAGCTCGGGAGGAAAGTCGCTTCGCAAGACAAAGATACCCGCCGCCGGCGTCAGCTACGGAGATTACGTAATAAACGAAAATCAGATAAAACTCATATAAGCACATGAAAGGAATTCGCAATGGAAAAAAAAGGCAAGTATAACGACAATTCTTCAAAGATGTGGGTGAGAGTCCTTAGCTGCTTTCTTGGGGCGCTCATGGTATTTGGAATAGTCGTAATGGTCGTATCCTCCTTTTTGACAGACTCGTACGCCGCGCCGGAGGATAGCGGTGAATTTGAGGTTAAAAGCACTCAAATAAGCGTGGGACTGGGATATCTGTCTTCTGCCGTTCGGGGGTATACCCTGAGCGGCAACAAGGCGCTCACATTGTCAATAGACGGCCTGACTGTTAACGATGCTCCGGGTGATTTGACCGTGGCGCTTGACGGCAACGAATATGAATATGACGGCGAGATTACGGATAACACAAACGGAGTACTGATCGCGGGAGGGTATCATGTGCGAATATCCTCTCTGCAAACTACAAGCGGCGGCTCCTCTTCCGATAAAGACAATCCGGTGTTTATCGTACCGGGAGTGGCGGACGGCGGCGGCACCGTGATTTCAAATTTCACAAAAAGCAACATTAACGAGTATATAACAAGCATTAACCGTTCAGAGGCGCTTTCAAGGCTGCAGGTTTATGCCTTTCCCACTTATCGCAGAAATAAGTGCTACATATCGGTCGGCGACTATGCTACAAAGGAAGAGGCCGAGGAGCTGCTTGCATCTCTCAGGCAGTATTTTGTAATGAACGCAGAAGTAGTCGGTCCCTCAAATGACATGCTGACTGTTCATACCGTTGATCGCAGAATACTCTTTGAGACGAATGACAGCAGTCATCTTATTGTCAAAGCGACAGACGGCAGCCCGCTCTCAAACAGCAGGGGAGAGAAATTTTACGGAAGTTTTGAGTTTTCAAGAGGCAAAATCGGAGAAAAGGACACGCTTTGTGTCGTCAATACACTTGAGGCGGACGACTATGTGAAGTCGATCATGTCCTCAGAACTGTCCGCGAGCTATTCCGAGCAGATGCTCGCCGCAAGTGCCGCGATATTTCGCACACTGGCTTACAAAATGCAGGGCGTTCATGAGAATGACGGTTTTGACGTGTGCGATTCATCACACTGTCAAAAGTATTTAGGCTGCGCCTCTGTCTCGGAGAAAATATCAAACGCTGTAGATGAAGTAAGTAAAATGGTGCTCACATATAAAAACGATCTTATTTACCCCGCGTTTACGATATCAAGCGGCAGTACCACGGTTTCCTCTCTTGAAGCGATAGGAAACGAATATGCCTATCTGCAATCGCTCAAAACTCCATGGGAAGGTGAGAAAACGCCGTTTGATGAATGGAAGACCAGTGTTTCTCCAACAGAACTGTATCACACATTATGCTATGCGGGTTACGAGGAATTAAAAGCGAGTGTTCGCAGCGTCACGGTTGATAAAAGAAGTGAAGATTCGCTTTACATATCACAGATCACTTTTACAGATATTCTTGACAATACGCTCACCATAAGCGGAAGCGAAAATATAAAGAACGCGCTTAACGGGGTCGTTGACAGCGCCGCGTTTATCGTTGGAAAAAGCGGAAGCAATGTCGAGTTTGAATACTACGATCAAAGCGGCAATATAAAAAAGGAAACGCGCACTTTGCAGGGAGTTGTGGGTAATTTTGTTTTCTCAGGCGAGGGTACGGGTTTCGGAATCGGTATGAGTTTTGACGGAGCGGAAAAGCTTGCGCAGCAGGGAAAAAGCTGTTTTGATATAATAAACAGCTATTATCCCGGCGCCATACTGTCACAAATAAAAACAAAATAAACGCACGGCGCAAAAAATAAAAAAGCGGCATAGCCACCTTAACCTTATGCGAGGAGCTTTGCCGCTTTTTGTGTGTTTATTGTTTAATGAATAAGAAATTTTGAAAACAAAAATAAGTCAACTTTTGTCTTTTGTCATAAATGTTTTGCTTTGCGCCTCTTTGCGATACGAGCGCCGAAGAAGATTCCGACTGCGGCGCTTGCCACGGCCAAAAAGGAGATAGCCGCGCCGATCATCAGGGGAAATATTTGCGACGTTTTATTGTCTTTTTGCAAGATATTGTTTTCGGCGTCGTTTGCGCCGTTGCTCCCGAGGCCGTTTTTGGGATATCTCACGGCAAATTGAGCGGAAGCTATCCACTGATTTGTTACAAAATCGCGCCCGCGGACAAGTATCATGTCTTCATAAGCGTAGATGTAATAGCCCTGCGAGCCTTCAATTCCGACGTTTGTCGCCATAGCCGCATCATTCCAAAGATACGCGCCGGCCGCTGTGTTGAAGATGGTGGGAAGTCGATCATCGCGTTCCTTCATTGAGTGAGGTGAATCCATTTCCCAGTGGCTGTGACCTGAAAACAGTACGACTTCGGGATGTTTCTTAAGTATATTTGCAAATTTTTTCGACTGATTGATACCGTGCCATTTTTGATATGCAAAAGTTCCGGCGACCGTGTCGATAAGTCCCTGATGCAGAAAGACGTATGTGGGGCGGTTTTCGTCGCGATTTTCGTCAAGCTTTTCCTCAAACCAAGTCAGCTGACTGTCAGAAAGCTCGGCGTTGAGGCCGTATTCTTCGCTTCCCAAAAAGATAAAGTGTAAATCGTTTATCCACATATCATAGTAGACCGAATCCACTCCGGGTTCGGTGTATTTTAAGAAGGTCCGAAGTCTTTTTTGGTAGGGTCCGTCTGCAAGATCGTGATTGCCTATCGCGCAGTAAACATTCGGTATACCGGGTCCGGCATTGGCAATAAGTTCACGAAAGCTGCGGTATTCGCTTTCTTCTCCGTGGTCGGCGATATCACCGTTTATAAAAATACCTATGCTGTTTGGCGAAAGATTTTTTATATCTTCAAGCGCCATTGCAAAATGTCTGTTATGCAGATGATTTTGCGAGGAATTAAGGTGAATATCGCTGAGCACCTGCATCTCATAAAGCAAGGAGCCAAAATCGTAGTCGCAACACCCCTCCGGCAGCGTCACAAAAGCCGATTCTTTTGAGAGTACGTTGTTTTTTAAGGCATATACCACGATCCTGTCGGCATCTTTTGGAATCAGAGTGCTTGACACCATTTCATACTCTGTAACCTTGCCCGTGCACTTTATCGGAGCAAACGCAGTGTAATCAGCAAGAGGACCGTTTTCGTTTCCCCAGTAGGCCCTATAGCCGTCGGGAAGGGGAGCGGTCTCGTCGGCGGTGATAATCAGCTTGCCGTCGGCAAGGCCGAAAGAGGAAACGCTTCTTTGGTAGGCGACATCTGAGGGCGCCTTAGGAAGCTTGTCAGAACCGGCCTTTTTTTCAACGGTGATGTCTACCTTGGAAATAACGGTGTATCCGCCGTTTGCAAGCAGAAATATTGTATATTCGCCCGCCGGAATGGAGGCAAGGTCTTGTCTGTTGATATACTCGGAATCAAAAATGTTCTTTTCGCTTCCCGAGGAGTTTCCTTCCTTTGCAACGTAATACCATCGTATAGAGGTGACTCCGCCGGCGCTTGAAGGGTCGACGGCTTCGCCTTTTCTGTAAATGCCGACCCAGTCGTCTCCGTTTCCCTCTGCGGTAATTAAAATGGGTTCACCTTCGGTATAAATCGTTTTGTCGGTTTTAAGAATTTCGGATGCAGATAAGTACATTGGTATCATAGTCGTAATAAGTATTGCAGTTAAGCATACAAATGCCAAAGCTTTTTTCATTTTTACCTCAAGCAGGTCGTTTTGTGTGTGTTGCAGTTGTGAATTATAAAAGCTAAGTGCGCTCAGTCAAACAGCTTTCTGCAAAGCTTGTCGCGCTTATGCTTTTTTATAAGTGAGTAGACGGTAAATGCCGCAAGAAACATAATTATCAGACCGCAGATGATGTAAATATCAAATCCGACGGTGCTCTCGATTTTAAGATCCTCCCAAAGTTCATTTATCATCATAAGTTTTTCTTGGGTCAGATTTTCATAGTAAGAAGATTTTACGTTTTCACTTTGAGAGTAAAGGATATCCATTGCGTCGGGGTGTATGCTTGTCATATATTCGATATACTCTTCGCTATCGCTGACCAGCGAGTTGGGCGTTGCGTAATAGGTGTATTCCGCGTTTGCCACTGCAATCTCCTCGCTGAGCATAAAATTTATGTACCGTTCGGCGATTGTTTTATGATCGGAAGCGGCGGGGACGCACATGGCGTCAACAAACACGTTTGTGCCTTCTTTGGGATAGTAGAAGGCAAGACTGTCATTGTACTCGTACATCGAGAGAAAATCACCGGCATAATACGATGAAATTGAAGCCGAGCCTCCTTTCATCTTGTTGAAGATCTCATCCATGACGTATGCCTGTACCAGCGGCTTTTGTGACTTAAGAAGCTCAAGCGCTTCCTGCCATTGCTCATCGCTCGCCTCGTTTACGTCATAACCGAGATAGTACAGCGCTGTGCCGAAGGCGTCTCTTGAGTTGTTGAACTGAAGTATCTCGCCCGAGTATGTTTCATCCCACATGAGCGACCAGCTTCCGATATCCTCATCCTCGGGATTAACAAGGGAAGAGTTGTAAATAACGCCGACCATACCGTATGTGTAAGGAACGGAATATTCGTTTGTCGGGTCATAAAAAGCGTTTTCCCCTTTAAAGTTGTCGAATATGTATTCGTAATTCGGAATATTTGAAAAATCGAGCTTTGCAAGCAAATTTTCATTTATTAGACGCTCTATCATGTAGTCGGATGGAATTATAACGTCGTATTTGACGGCTCCCGTGCTGATTTTTGCATACATGTCTTCATTGCTTGAATAGGTGGAGTAGTTTACATTTACTTTTTCGCCGAAGGTCTCATAGTAGTATTTTTCAAATTCTTCGTTCACATCGAGCGATCCTTCAGAACCGTCTGAAATATACTCTCCCCAGTTGTAGACATAAAGAGTTGCGGCGTTTGAATTTTGGCAGGCGGCAAAAATGACCGACATCGCAACCCATGATATGAGCACGCAAAGATAAAAGATCAGTCTTTTCAAGGTCACACCTCCTTAATCACTCTTTTACTTTTCTTTTTGCGGTTGTCTGAACCGACAAAGTTTATAAGTAAAAGCAGGACAAGCACCGCCGCGACGATGATTGTGCAAAGCGCGTACATACTGTACTTTACTTCATGCGCGGTCTGATTGTAAACATAGAGGGGCAGAGTGACAAAATCAGGCGAGCTCACAAAGTGGCTGATGACAAAGTCGTCAAGAGAGAGTGTGAATGCGAGCATAAGTCCCGAAACGACGCCCGACATGACGGAAGGAAGCTCCACACGAAAAAACGTCTGAGTGGGCGTGCAGCCAAGGTCAAGCGCGGCCTCTGAAAGATGAGGATCCATTTGTTTGAATTTTGGAAGGACGGACAAAATGACATACGGAAGGTTAAATGTGACATGTGCAATGAGCATGGAAGTCCGTCCGAGCGACTCGGAAAGATGAAGAATGCTGCCGAGCGCCACAAAGAGAAGCATCATTGAAACGCCGGTAACGATATCGGGATTCATCATAGGAATATTGGTTACCGATTTTATCGCGCCTTTAAGTTTTCTGTTTCTCATTTTGTCTATGCCAAATGCGGCAAGGGTCCCGATCACCGTGGCGATAAGCGAGGAGGTTACGGCGAGAAAAAGCGAATTTTGAAGGGCCTTAATCGCAACGCTGTCACGAAAAAGCTCCGCATACCACTTAAATGAAAGTCCGGCAAACTGCGTCGTGCTGCCCGAAGTGTTGAATGAAAAAACGGCAAGTACAATAATTGGGGCAAACAGAAGAAAGAATATAAGAGCAATGTAAATACGAGACAGGATTTTCATACGATTATCCCCCCTTCCTCGTCGCTGTCGGCAAATTTATTCATGACGGCAAGGGAAATAAGTATAAGCACCATCATGATAAGCGAGATGGCAGCCCCCGTGTTGTAGGTAATCTCGTTTTGAAATTGACGCTCTATGGTGTCGCCTATGAGGTCAAAAGTTCCTCCGCCGAGTTTTTGTGAGATATAGAAGGTGGAAATAGAAGGGACGAAAACCATGGTGATTCCCGATATAACGCCCGGAACAGTCAGGGGCATTACAACCTTTGAAATTACCTGACGGTTGTTGCAGCCGAGATCGTACGCCGCTTCTATGTACCTTTTGTCAAGCTTTGACATGGTGGTGTAAATAGGAAGCACCATATACGGTAGAAAGTCGTATATCATGCCGAGTATCACGGCGCCGCTTGTTCCGACCATTTTTATTTTCGAAAGACCGAAGGTCTGCAAAAGTCCGTTTATAAGTCCCCCGTTGTCGAGAAGGCTCATAAGCGAATACGTGCGTATGAGCAGATTTATCCACATGGGGAGCATTATAAGCAGGACGAGGATTTTTTGCTTTGTGGGATCTGTTCTTGATATAAAATATGCAAGAGGATAGCCGATGAGAAGACATACTACGGTCGCAATAAGCGCAAAACCTATGGAGAGAATAAAGGTGTTTGTATATACCGAGAGGCCTGTTAAATTGTCAAATGTGAAATTGCCGTAGTTGTCTGTAAAAGCAAAGTAAATCACAAAGAGCAGCGGAAAGACAATAAACATGACAGACCAAATAATATGAGGAGCTGCCGCAGCTTTTTTAAAAAAGGAACCCGGTTTCATTCTTTTGCTCCTTCCGTCATATCCGAAAGCCTGTCCAACTCGTCGCTGAAGGAGGAGTAATCTCCGAACATACCCGAAAACTCGGATTTTTTCATTACCTGTATCTCATTTGGGTCGATCGATATTCCAATTGTCTGTCCCACGCTGACTTTGTCGGTGGTTTCGATCATCCATTTAAAATTATCAATATCGACAATTATCTCATAATAGTCGCCTTTGAAGGTCACTGAAGTGACTTCTCCCGTCAGCATGCTTTCACCGACAGGAACTATGTCTATATCCTCGGGTCTCACTACAACGTCCACGGGTTCGTTTGGAGCGAAGCCGAAATCCTCGCACACGAAGGTCTGCTTTGCAAAGCTCACCTCATAGTCGCGTATCATAATTCCGTTTACTATGTTGGATTCGCCGATGAAGTCTGCGACAAATGCGTTGGTCGGCTCATTGTATATTTTTTCGGGGGTTCCGATCTGCTGTATTGAGCCGTTTGCCATAACCACTATCGTGTCGGACATAGAGAGCGCTTCTTCCTGATCGTGAGTTACGAAAATAAAGGTGATACCGGTTTTCTGCTGGATGTTTTTAAGCTCATTTTGCATATCTTTGCGAAGCTTCAGGTCAAGAGCCGCCAAAGGCTCGTCAAGAAGCAGCACCCGCGGCTCGTTGATAAGAGCTCTTGCGATGGCCACCCTTTGCTGCTGACCGCCCGAGAGAGTGGAGATGTTCCTTTTTTCAAAGCCCTTCAGATTTACAAGAATGAGCATCTGCTTGACCTTTTCGCGTATTTGAGGATCAGGGACCTTTTTTATGCGCAAACCGAAGGCAATGTTTTCAAATACGTTAAGGTGGGGAAATAGCGCGTACCTTTGAAACACCGTGTTGACTTGTCTTTTGTATGGAGGAATATCGCTTATCTCCCTGCCGTCAAAATAAATCGATCCGGAATCGGGCGTTTCAAAGCCGCCTATTATGCGAAGAGTTGTGGTTTTTCCGCAGCCGGAGGGGCCGAGAAGCGTTATGAACTCATTGTCGTGTATTTCAAGGTTGATGCCTTGGAGAACGGGTTCCCCGTCAAAGCTTTTTGTAATATCCTGAAGCTTTATTATTACGTTGCCTTCTTTTACATCCTTTTCATTCATTTGTCCCTTGTGATTAACCCCCTGTCAAAAAAATGCAACCGTGTGACGGTTAAATGTGTAAGTTCGACTATTGACTAAATACTAAATATAGATAACAGTGCAATCGATGAGCGCACTTGCCATTGCGTTTTCACGCAGTTTCATTTTTCATTTTGGATTATAACACAATCTTACACAAAATGCAATAGCCCGACTTATATTTATTGTATTAAACATAACTAAACATACACTGTGAAAAACAAATATATGCACATCATAAAAAGCGTGATATTTGAGGAGGTCATGATTAATATATACACTGAGCACACCCAAAGAAAGAACAAAATCACGCCGGTTATGACTTTGATTATAAACTCGGATTTATCGGGAACAAAAAAGCAAAGGATGGCGCCGAGTATCTTTCCCCCGTCAAAAACTTTGATGGGAAGAAGGTTTAAAAAGAGCAGACCGGCGTTACAGAACGCAAGATTGTCAATGTGAAACAGTATGCCGCAAACAAGCAGCAAAAGAGACATGAGCGGTCCGAAAGAGTATATTATAATGTCGTTTTTGTAAGAGGTAAGTTTTGCGCTTCGGTGGATCGTTATGCCGATCGGAGTAAAGCTTATGCATTCAATACCGCTTTTGCAAAGGTATGAGGCTGCGATGTGTCCCGTCTCGTGAAGGCATACCGAGATTAGTACGGTTATAAGCAGTTCGGATCTCATTGAACAGCATATTAACACAGTAATAATAAGTGAAAAAGGTGAAACTTTGATTAAAGGCAAGAAAAAATCAACTCCGACACATTATATGCCGGAGCTGCATTTATTATTTGCTTATTTTGTGCGCGTACCGTGAAAAGCGGAAGCGATTTCGGCGGTGTCCTGAGCTATAAGAAGCTCTTCGTTGGTGGGAATGAGGTAGACTTCAACCTTTGACTCATCGGTCGAAAGCCTTATAATGTTAGGCTGACGCAGCATTTTCGCATTAAGCTCGTTGTCGATCTTGATTCCGAGAAAATCCATATCGGCGCAAACTACCTCGCGCAGTCTGGGGTTGTTTTCTCCGAGGCCGGCGGTAAATACGATAGCGTCAAGGCCGTTCATTGCAGCGGCATACGCGCCTATCTGCTTTTTTATCTGATAGAAAAGAATGCTTGTTGCAAGCTCCGCACGGTCGTAAAGGGGATCGTCAGGACCGTTTGCGACCGCGTCTTCAAGGTCTCTCGAATCGGATTTGCCGGTTATGCCCAAAAAGCCGCACTTTTTGTTCATGTAGTCGTTCATCTGCTGGGTGCTCCAGCCCTTTTTATCCATGATATATGTCACTATGGCAGGGTCGATGGCTCCGCAGCGAGTGCCCATTTCAACGCCGTCAAGGGGGGTAAAGCCCATGGTGGTGTCAATGCATTTGCCGTTTCGCACGGCGCTTATCGACGATCCGTTTCCAATGTGGCACGTAATGATTTTGGTATCCTCCGTCTTGCCTTTTTTTGCAAGAATGTCAATCATTGCTTTTGAAACGAATCTGTGAGATGTTCCGTGAGCGCCGTATCTTCTTATATTGTAATCCTCGTACATATCGTATGAAAGAGGGTAAAAGTAAGCCTTTCTCGGCATGGTCTGATGGAAAGCGGTGTCAAAGACCAAAACCTGAGGGGTGTCGGGCATTACAGCCGTGCAGCCTTCTATACCCATAAGATGAGCGGGAGTGTGCAGAGGCGCAAAACTCAGACAAAGCTTAAGCTTGTCAAGCACTTCCGGGGTAACAAGGCAGCTTTCAAAAAAGTAAGGACCGCCGTGTACGACTCTGTGTCCTATAGCCTCGATCTCGTTGACCGACTTGATACAGCCGATTTCCGGATCGGTAAGAGTGTCGACAACTATTTTCATAGCCACCGAGTGGTTGGCCATGGGGATAAGCTTTTTGATTTTTTCGCCGTTTGCCGGCTTGTGCTCGATAAGGGAACCCTCGGACGCTATTCGTTCGCAGATGCCTTTGCTCTTAACGTTTCCCGTAACGGTGTCGATAAGCTGATATTTGAGCGAAGAGCTGCCCGCATTTACGACAAGTACGTTCATTTTATTTTCCTCCTGATTGACAAATGTCATTATATATGTTAGAATGATACTTATTATACAACACATTGTATTACATTTCAAGCATTTTTTTATTTTTTATGTGAAATAACAAAAAGGAAATGACAAAATGATAAACGTTGCTTTGATTTGCGAGTGCAATCCGTTTCATTTCGGCCATATCGCGCAATATCGCTTTATAAAAGAGAGCTTTTCGGGCGATGAGGTAAGGACCATCTGCATAATGAGCGGAAATTATGTCCAGCGCGGCGACCTTGCGATTTTGCAAAAATACAGGCGTGCTGAAACCGCCGTAAAAAACGGCGCTTCTCTTGTACTTGAGCTGCCCTTTCCTTTTTCCATTCTTTCTGCCGAGGGCTTCGCTCAATCGGCAGTCCAAATCATTTCACGACTGCCCGATATCGATTATATATGTTTTGGAAGCGAATGCGGGGATAAAGACAGAATTGTAAAAACCGCAAAAAATCTTGAAAGCAAAAAATTTTCCGAAAAGCTCGCAAAGCTGACGAAAAGCAAGTATGAAATATCATATGCCGCCATACGTGAAAATCTATATTTTGAAATGTTCAGCGAAGAGCTGATCAAAGGATCAAACGACATTCTCGCCATAGAATATTGCAGGGCGCTCAGCCGCGCCGGGAGCGGCGTTTTACCGCTTGTGCTTACAAGAAATAGGGGATACTCGGCCAGCCTGGCGCGCGAGGCGATCTTCAAAAGTGATCGGACCGCTTTGACAAACCTTGTGCCAAATGACACGCTTGAGGCCTTAAATGAGGCAAAACCTCTCTCGCTTTCTGCGCTCGAAGAGTATATTTTGACCTTCTTTTCACTTGCGGACGCTGATTATTTATCCTCTTTTTACGAGGTCAGCAGCGATCTTGCTCATAAAATGACCTCCTCCGCGAAAATCAGACGCGATCTTGATATGTTTATAAACGATTTGAGCGATAAACGGTACACAAGGGCAAGAGTGCGCCGCGCGCTGCTTTCCGCGATTCTCGGCGTAAAGCGGGAATACGTGAGAGAGCGGCCTTTGTACACTCAGCTGCTCGCTCTTGACCGCCTGGGAAGAGAATATTTAAAAGACGTCGCGGAAAGAGCGGACATTCCCATTGTATCCCGCAGAAGGGAGCTGTATGAAAACAAGTATGCTCTCGCGCAGTACGACAGGTCGATGAAGGCAGACCAGCTGTACAACCGTTTGCAAGCGTCAAACGGTACGAAAATAATCAAAAATCCTTTTTCTATAAATCTATAAATTAAAATTAACATAATATCCATAAATTCGGGTCGGGAATTGATTATAATTATAATATATCATTTTAAAAAATCGGGAGGACGGATATGACGGAACAAATTAAAGGCAAATACCTGATATACAGGGGACTGCCTCTCGTTCGGGAAAATAATATGATTTGCTATGGCAGCATGAAGGATAAATATGTCCTTTACATGATGATACTTTCGTACAAAGAGGCAGCGCTTGCCGGCAGCGGCGCGAAAGTCACGGTACCTGACAGAATAATAGGGCAGATAGTCAGCACCGACCCCAACTGCGTCGGACCTGATAAAATAGTCAAAAACTTTGAAAAGAACGGCCTTTACGAGGCGTTTGACATGGGTACGGTCATTCTTGAAAGGTATAACAGAACAAAGTGAACATGGGAGCATCGTCGGTCACCCGGCGATTTCTTCATAGCGTTTTACGGTGCCGGTCGAATATCACACGGCATAGGGAAGAGGTAATAAGATGTTGTCAAAAATCAAAAGACCGACCATTACAGCTTTTTTTCTTGCCGTCATTCTGGCTTTGGTCTCATGCGCCTCAAGCAACACTCATCTCATAGCCACTGCCAAGGGCGCTGGAAGCGTTGAACTTAAAGCGCAAACGACTTTAAAAGAGCAAGAGCATATAAATACCGACAACAAAACGCCTCAGGTATCTGAAAACGCGGTCGTCAACAAGAATTCAAAGGTGATTCATGTAAATACCGACTGTTCTTCAATCAAGAATATGAGCGATAAAAACAAGGAGTATATATCGCCCGAGGATATTTCAAAATATCTCGATGACGGATACCGCTTATGTTCGATATGCTCAAAGAACTATTCGCCATAGCGTGTGACAGTTATTTTGACTCAAGGCTGATTTTTCTTAAAAAAGCTCTTGACAAGGCAATAGGCTTGTGCTATAATAACAAGGCTGAAAAAAAGCATCTGGGTGTGGCGCAGTTGGTAGCGCGCTACCTTGGGGTGGTAGAGGCCGCACGTTCAAGTCGTGTCACTCAGACCATGTAAAAAACCTCTTTTGTCCGCCGGACAAAAGAGGTTTTTTACAATGATACCCGTTTCATAGGCAGTATATAATATTGCCAATGAGAATTATTATTCATCTGTTTGACGTCTTTTTGGCAAATTATACGCCGATTTTGGTACGTTGGTATCGAGATCGGCGTTTTGCTTTGTTTCAATAAGTTTCAATAAATTGCAATAAAACTTTTAAGCTTAAAATATTGTGAGTGTAGATAAATTCGGATTTTACGCTTGTTATACGCGGCCTTTTATCACCAGCTCAGTATACATTCGCGCAGTTCGTCAATGTTCAGTATTCCGTATGCAAAGCCTTTTTGAACAAGCTCGGGCGGAACAAACTCGTCGTACTTTTCAAACAGAGGAACCTCGCCCGGGTATACAAGCTCCATAGGAGAAAATTCCTTTTTTATCTCCTGCTTTAAAACGCTGAAAAACTTATCTTTTGTCGCTTTCATTTTGAACTGTATGAAGTACGGACGTGAAGAGTCAAGCGCGGTGATACCGAGAAGAGGAGCGCATTTAAGCTTCAAAAAACGCTCCAACGTCAAAAACGCATATGTGCCGAGCCAAGGAAAAAGGCACCACATTTCGCCTCCCAAACAGATAAGCACATTATCGGCAGCTCCCGAGTTTTTAGCGGAATGTCTCGCCTGAGCAAGACGCGCGACGGCGTTTTTCATCAGATAGGGAAAGCTCGTGTCCTCGGATAACAGCTTACGCATTCGTTTAAGTACCTTTGTGTTTATATCTCCCGGACATTGACCGAAATATGCGGGGACCTGGCCTTTTACTTGTTCGCAGTATACAAGATGTCGTTTGTGGTCCACTTCTTCAACGATCCAAACATGGCCGGCAAGCGCGATTTTTTCTCCGACAGGCGGAGGCAGCACAATGGTTCCGATCTCTTGAGAGGAAGAGCGAACGGTATACTCTTCGTTTTCCTGAAACACGGCGTAGAATTTAAAGGAATTGGTTTGACGCTCGCCGGCAAGTCCTACAATAAGGCCCCCCTCGTCCGTGCGCTGAATTTGATCGGTTTTTATCAGGTGACGCAGTAGGATTTTGTAATCCTCCTTTGAAATCCTGTGAAAATAACTGAGCGATAAGACCTTTTTTGCAAGGCTTGCGGGCGTCATCTCGCCGCAGGAAGCAAGAGTGCACATGGTTTGGTGATAAAGAAGGCTGAAGGGAAGTCGATCGAGTTTTGGCGGTTCGACCCACCTTTCTTCAATATACAGCTGGACCAAAGCAATGCCTTGAAGGAGCTTCCAAGGGATGGTTGTGGGAAGCATTGCCCTTGCCTCGGGCATTTCTTCGCGCATAACAAACCACATTTCAGGCGGCTGAGAGCGTCTGCCCGTGCGCCCCATCCTCTGTAAAAATGATGATACTGTAAAGGGAGCGTCGATTTGAAAGGCCCGCTCAAGCTTTCCGATGTCGATACCCAGCTCAAGAGTCGCCGTGGTGACGGTGGTCATGTTTTTTTCGTCGTCCTTCATTATCTCCTCGGCGCTTTCACGATAGGAAGCGGAAAGGTTGCCGTGATGTATCAAAAAGCGGTCGTCCTCTTTGTTTATTTCACAGTACTGCCTAAGCGTGGTTGTTACCGCCTCGCATTCTTCACGTGAATTGACAAAAATCAGACACTTTTTATTCTTCGTATGCTCAAATATATACCCAAGCCCGGGGTCTGCGTTTAACGGCGCACTGTCTGTTTTGACATCAAGCACAGGAAGGGCGTCACTTGTCTTATTGTCATCAATTGCCTGCGGTCCTCTTATAAAAAAGTGCTCCATTGAAATACGCCAGCGCTCTGCTTTTTTTTCGATTTTAGGAATAACGCAGCCGCGGCCGGAACCGCCTGAAATGAACTCTCCGGTCTTTTGCGGATCTCCAATGGTCGCGGAGAGACCGATGCGTCTCGGATTTACTCCAGCAAGAGCGCTAAGTCTTTCAATAAGGCAGAGTGTTTGACCGCCCCGATCTCCCCGCATAAGAGAGTGTACCTCGTCGATAACAATAAAGCGCAGATCGCAAAAGAGCTTCGATATATATGAATGTTTGTGCATAAGCAGCGCTTCCAACGACTCAGGGGTTATTTGTAAAATTCCGGAAGGATTCTTGAGCAATTTGTTCTTGTGTGACTGCGCGACGTCTCCGTGCCAGTGCCACACGGGGATTCCGGCGTCGTCACATAACTCGCCAAGGCGCGTAAACTGATCGTTAATCAGCGCCTTGAGAGGCCCAATATATATGGCTCCCACGGATTTAGGCATATCTTCTGAAAAGAGAGTGAGGATGGGAAAAAAGACTGCCTCGGTCTTGCCCGACGCGGTAGAAGCGCAAAGCAGCAGATTGTCTTCGGTGTTAAATATGGCCTCGGCCGCCGCGACCTGAACGCCGCGCAGCGCCTCCCACTCTCTGCGATAGATAAAATCCCGAATAAACGGAGCGTATCTGTCAAAAACACTCATATAAGTATCTCTCTTTTCTCAGATATCAAATTCTGCAAATTCACCATCGTCGCTGTTTTGGGTGGATGAAAACTTAAATTCGTCTGAGGCGAGCAGCTTTTCTATCTTTATTTTCGGATTCTGATATACAATGTTAAGCAGTTCGATAAAATCGCGTATAACTTCTCGCGGAGTGATGTTAACATCGGACCCTATGCGAGAAAACTCGATTTTAATGAATGCGACAAGCTCCTCTTCGCTCAATGTGCCGGAATAATCAAACAGTTGTGCGTGTATATCGGCAAGCTTTTCGATGAGAACGAGCATTTCCTCATAGGTAAGAGGGGACAGCTTTATAACCGGAGCGAGCATGTCCTTGACCTCATTGCGCCCGAAACGTCCTTCAACAAGTCGGGAGCGCAGCGCTTCATAGCTGTACAACCCTCTGCGGCTGTCCTCTATGCATTGCGGGGTTCCGCTCATTATGATGCCGAGGTATTTCGCCTTCCCCTGAAGAGTGTCGTTGTACATCGTGAGAATCTTTTCGTAGTTGTACTGCCTTGTAATAATGTTTGGTATTTTATAAATGTTGACAAGCTCGTCGATAAGGATCAAAAGTCCGCAATATCCCGCTTTTTTAAGAAAAGCCGCAAAGAGCTTTATATACTCGTACCAGTTGTCGTCGGTTATTATTATGTTGATACCGAGCTCGTTTTTCGCCTCGGATTTTGTGGCGTACTCGCCGCGAAACCACTTTATGACTCTTCCTTTGGCTTCTTCATCGTCGTTTATCAAGGCGCGGTAATAGACGATCAGCAGCTTTGAAAAATCAAAGCCGTGTACCATTTCGCCGAGTGCGCCGACAATTATCAATATTTTTCTTTCAACGAGAGCGCCAAGTTTAGGATCGTCGCCTGAGAGTCCGTTTTCAAGCGCCGTTTCAGTTTGAACGTTGCTTATCCATCTGTCAAGTATAAGCGAGAGTGCGCCTCCTTCGGGGCGGGTTTTGGTCGACATATTTTGAAGCAGCTCCTTGTAGGTGGCAAGCCCTTGTCCCTTATTGCCCTGAAGGCGTCTTTCCGGGGAAAGATCTGCGTCCGCCACAACAAAGTTTCGATCCATTACGTAGTTTCTTATCGTCTGCAAGAGAAAGCTCTTGCCGCTGCCGTATCGGCCGACAATAAAACGAAAGGCGGCGCCGCCGTCGGCTATGATGTCGATATCGTGCAAAAGTGCGTTTATCTCGGCGTCGCGCCCGACGGTTATGTATGGAAGTCCGATCCTCGGAACAACCCCTCCCTTAAGCGAATTGATAATGGCAGAGGCGATTCTTTTCGGTATTTTCGTATTATTCATCATAATGTTATATAAGTCCTTTTAATTCTTCCGCGTAGTCCTGCAGTATGATCGGAATATCTGCGTCAAAAAGTATGACGGTATCCCCAAATTTATCAAACATTTTTTCATTGATCGAGTCCACGGCAATTGAGAGAGTAAGTCCGTTTTTTCGGGCGGCAGCATTGGCGTCTTTTCCCTCAAGCAGACAGCGCAGTATTTCAGTTTCACCGCTTGTCAACCCGCTATCATTATTTTCATTTTCGGATTCGGGCGGCTTCTTAACAGTGTTCGACTTTGCCGACTTTGTCGGGTTTTGCGGCATATGCAAAAGGGCACTCTCGTTTTTGTCGCATTCATCAAAGATTTCGTCAGAATCTTCAGTATCTTCAGTATCGTCACTGACAATCAGCTTTTCACGCGTTATTTGCGATGCGTCGCGAATGGTTTGAAGCTTTGTAAGATCAATAACTATATTTGCTTTTTCACGCCGAATCTTTTCCTTTTCAAGCATTGTGAGCGCCTCATCAACCGTTTTGGCAAGCTGCTTTGTGACTGTGCGTTCCTTGAGTAGGGTCTTGTATCTGTACGCTTTTCTCATTCGCATATCTATATATCGAAGCATGTCCCCAAGCTCGCGCACATGTATGCTGTGAGGCAGAATCTCATGGGACCAAATCCCGTCTGAACAGATATAGCGGTGAAATTCGTCTACGTCGAATACGGCATTTTTGTGTTTGTTCTTGCGGTAAAACGGCGCGAATTCGAACATACGATAGTATGAAATGTACGGGTAACCGAACAGATGGACAAAATAGGTTCTTTTTCTTGCTTTTTTATACAGTTCAGAGGTCAGCCTGAAAACTGCGGCGGCAACAAAACACAGATCGCTTTGATATTCTTTATAAAACTTCGAGTTAAATATGTTATAAGTCGAACAGGCTGCCATCGCCTCAAATATTTCCTCGTCGGTATGCTTTTCATATGATTTCAGGACTGCAAGACGGTTGTGTGCCTTAGTGTATTTGTTATTATCAAACAATGAAGGGTCAAGTCCGTAGTATACCACAAAGTCGTTGATCCAAATATTCAAGTAGGGAAGCAGGGTTTGATCGAGCGGGGCGTATGTTTCTTTAAAACGCACGAGCATCTTATAGCCTTCTTCGGCAGAGGTGACTCCTATCAGGTTAATGAGCTCGTATATGTACAAAAAAGCAAAAGTTTTTGACGCCTTTTTAACCAGTCCGTCCCTGTACTTTGTCCGCCAGGAGAAGTATTTTTGAAGCTCGTCATCGCTCAAGTCCTGATAGGTCAAATATAAATATGAGTATAATTTTTTCTCTTTTGAACCTTCATAATCATATTCATAATCTTCCCGAAAATTTTCCATCAGTTTGCCCTGACGATAGAACAGCCATTCCTCTGACCGGTGTTCACTTCTTTTTGCTTTTTCAATATCCCGCATCCTTTTGTACTCGTTCGGCATATTGGGTATAAGAGTAGAGGCGGGACGTATTATCGGTTCGTCGGTGTAGATTCTTTCGTTGTCACTTTTCTTTTTTAATTCGATGTTGATAAGATCCGTTATCCCGTCAAGCTTAAGGTCGCTATCGTTTTTGATCTTTTCCACCGTCCTTCATACAGTTTCGGTATCAGAATATTTGTTCGTTTTTATTATAACATCATTTAATCGTTTTTTCAACCGTGTCTGCAAATTTTATTTAAACTTTATAAAATTTTGTGTCGTTTTTACTGTATTGCAGCTTATAAAGCTCATAATACCTGCCTTTTTTCATAAGCAGTTCTTCGTGTGTGCCCTGTTCGATTATCTTTCCGTGAGAGAGCATGAATATGCAGTCGGCGTGCTGTATCGTTGAAAGACGGTGTGCGACAATCAGCATCGTGCCGATGCTCGCCATACGTTCAAGCGATTCCTGAATAAGCACTTCGGTTTCGGTATCTATATTTGCCGTAGCCTCATCAAGTATCATAACGGCCGGATGGTGAATTATGGTGCGTGCAAAGGAAAGAAGCTGACGCTGACCCGCAGAAAAATTGTTGCCCCTCTCACGTACCTCTTCGTCAAGTCCGTAAGGAAGCTTTTCTATAAAATGATGAGCGTTTACATAGCGGCAGGCTTCCATTATCTCATCATCTGATATTCCTTCTTTGCGCAGCAGGATATTGGAACGAATGGTTCCCGAGAATAGAAACACATCCTGAAGCATTTGACCGAGCCGCCCTCTCAAAGAGGCTATGCGAACGGTCCGTATATCTATCCCGTCGATCAGTATCTCTCCCTTTTGTATGTCGTAATTTCGGCATATCAGAGAAAGAATCGTCGTCTTGCCCGAGCCTGTGGAGCCAACAAATGCCGCCATTTGTCCGGCTTTTACCTTGAAGGACACGTCCTTAAGCACCCACTCGTTTGGAATGTAGGAAAACCAAACGTGTTTAAACTCTATATCTCCTTTTATCTCAGGGAGCTCGATTGCGTCGGGCGCATCCTGAACGGTGGGGATAAGATCGAAAATGGTGAATATTTTTTCTGCTGAGGCGAGCGCTGATTGAAGCCAGTTGAACTGTTCGGCAAGACTTTGTATCGGGTTGAAAAACTTTGATATGTACATGTAAAAGGCGACCACCGTGCCGCTGTCAATCACCTGTCCGAGAAAACGAAAGTCTTTGATATAACCGCGTCCGCCAAGGTACAGCAGGCAGAGAACCGAGGAGATATAAAGCATATATACAAGGGGACGGAAAATTCCGAATACGAATATCTGCTCTCTTTTGGCTTTGCCGAGAGCGAGATTTTTCTTGTCAAACTCCGCTTTTTTCTCTTTTTCCCGGTTAAATATCTGTATTATTTTCATGCCGGAAAGATTTTCGGAAAGAAATGTGTTTATATCTGTTGTGCCGTCCTTAACCTTGCGGTATGCTTTGCGGCTGAACTTGCGGAATACGACGGTAAAAAGCACGATAAAAGGAACAAAGCAAAGCACCATGAGCGTTAGCAGATAGTTAAGCGCCATCATCGCCGCAAGCACTCCGATGATGACAAAGCTGTTTTTAACTAAATTCACAAGGACGTTGGTAAACATCATCGATATGGCGTTTGTGTCGTTTGTCACACGGGTAACGAGCTTGCCGACAGGTATTTCGTTTAGCTGAGCCTGTGAAAGAGACTCGATGTGAATAAACAGATCCTCGCGCAGCTTTGAGAGTATCTTCTGCCCGACCTTTTGGAGAAGTATCGCCTGAATATAGGTGCATATCAGCGAGACAATCAGTATTGAGGCGTAAACAGCCACCAAAGTCAAAAGACTGCGCATGGGAAAGTCGTTTTTGATTATTTTCTCTATTTGCCCTATTATCATTGGCGAAAGTATATCGTAAGCGATTGAAAATAACATGACGACAAGAACCGTAAGGAGGGAAAAAATATGTGGCTTTATATATTTAAGAAGGCGCTTTATTATCTCGGCGTCCTTCATGCTGCGTTCAAAGCCTATCGATTCTTTTTGATTACGTATCGTGAGGTATGCTATGTAAAAGACGAGAGAAAAAAGTCCGATTATTGCGCCGACAAGGATGAGCGGATACCATTCATACATAAAAGTCACCCCATTCTTTCAAATTCGTTTTTGGCGTCGTCCAGCCTTTGCAGGTCGACCATTGTGCGATAGGCCGGACAGCTTTCGCAGAGTTCTTCATGCGTACCGATCGCGGCAATTTTTCCTTCATCTATGAACAAAAGTTTATCCATTTTTTCAACCGTGCTTATCCTATGGGCAATGAGTATCGTGGTTTTTCCCTGTCTTATACTGCGTAAATTTTCAAGTATACGTTTTTCGGTTTTAACGTCCACAGCCGAGACCGAATCGTCAAGTATAAGTATTGAAGCGTTTTTCATAAGGGCGCGAGCTATCGATATTCTCTGCTTTTGCCCGCCCGACACGGTCACTCCGCGTTCCCCTAATACGGTGTCATAGCCGTTTTTAAAGTCTTTAATATTGTCGTGAACATCCGAAAGCTCCGCCGCGTTCTGTATAAGGTGGCGATCTTTATTGTCGCACGCAAACGCAATATTCGCGGCTATCGTATCGGAAAAGAGAAAATTGTCCTGCGGAACGTATGCGACGTTCTCCCGCACCGTGCGAATGGGAATTTTGTTTATGTCGATACCGTCAAGAAAGACGGTGCCGTTTGGAACATTGTAGGTACGCAGGATTAGATCGACGAGAGTTGTCTTGCCCGCGCCCGTTTTGCCGATAATTCCTACGTTTTCGCCCGCCTTTATGGTGAATGAGACGTCCTCCAGCGCGTCAAAACCGCTCTTTGGATAACGGAAGGTAAGGTGTGAAAACACTATTTCCCCTTTGATGCTTGAAATATCCTCAACATCGGGAGAATCCTTTACGTCGGGGTTTGCCTCAAGCAGCTCGGTTATGCGGCAAAGAGAAGCCTTGCCGCGGGACTGCATTTCAATAAGCTGTGATATTGCCATTATCGGCCACACTATTGAGTTGAAGTATCCGATAAACTCCATAAGCTCGCCGGGAGTAAATATATCCTTGTAGACAAGATATCCGCCGTATCCGAGTATGACGCATATTACCGATTCTACAAAAAGGGTCACAAATATGTTTAGCAGAGTTGAAATGCGTGTGTAGTTTACGTTCGCATCCTCGTTTTGTCTGTTTACCTTGTGAAAGGCCATAAGCTCTGCGGTCTCTTTAACAAAAGCCTTGATTACGGCAATTCCCGAAAAGCTTTCCTGTGAAAAATCAGAAAGAGCGGAGAACGCCTCCTGTCTTACCTGCCATTTTTGCCTCATTCTTTTTCCGACAATGGTTCCGACGACAAGCAGAAAGGACATTGGAATAAGCGAAAGCAGAGTGAGTATGAGACTCATGCGCGCCATTTTGCCAAGCGCGAGCACACCGAGAAAAAGAGCGTCACAGAACATAAGTACTCCTGAGCCGAAGCAGTCCTGCACCGTTTCAAGATCGTTGGTAAAAAGGGACATGAGATTGCCGACCTTGTTGAACTGATAATACTGCTGTGAAAGATCCTTGCATCGGTCGAACATTCTGCCGCGAAGGTCGGTTTCCATACGAACTCCCGAACCGAAAAAGCATATACGCCAAAGAAAACGGCCGGCGACGATGGCAAGAATGGTAAACAAAAGGGGACGGCAAATACTGTCGAGCAGAAATGTCATGTCAAAAGCGCGCACGCCTTCCTCTGTCTCAATATAACCGTAATTTATTCCGTTTATTACGAGCTTGTACAGCTCGGGCACCACAAGCTGAAAATAGTCGACCGCCAGTAGAGCCGCAAGACCCAAAAGCAGCATGGGCGCGTATTTTATGTAATATCGATTTATTTGCCTGCCGAAAAGCATATAAATAATCCTCCGAGAAATTGTCGAAAAAAAGAGTCGTTAACAGCACAGTTTATTGAGTATACCACATCTTTATTGCTTAATCAAGCGTTTTATATAAATAAAAAACATTTAACTGCTTTAACTGCGTTTTCCAATATGCCGGGCGGCAAAAGACAAATCGGGACGGCGGGAATGTTCCCGTCGTCCCGAAAAAATTGTGAAAACGTTGTATGCGCAGCGTTTTTGAACAGCGTTTGTCGCTTTACTTGCGGCTTAAAAGCTTTTTAATAAAGTTGAGGATATGGCGCAGTATACGCAAAGTTACCGTTTCCCGCTTTTGTTTTCGCTTTCCGATTTGCTTTTTTTACCCAAGAAGCGACGCTATTTTCGCTTGATCCGTGAACGGTCTGTAAAGGTTCAGTTGTTGCGGGGGTAGATTTCGACCGGACCCGGGGTAAGTGTGATCCCCAAATTCTCCAAATCCTCGTCGGTCAGGGAGGACAGTGGGATGAAGCCACGGTAGGATACGTCGACTGCATCAGCCTCGTTAATGTTAAATAACATATCTAAATCCAATTCCACGAAGGGTTCACCGTATTCCACGGGGCGGCATTCGGCTTTTTCAAGCAGGAGTGCCAACATCGCATATTTGGTTTGTAACGTTTCTATATAAATATCATTGCTATGATTGATGTAAAGGACTCCGTCCGAGTCGGGCCGGAGGAATCCGATTCCGCCGTAGACGCTGCAGCCATCCGGCCAATCATCCAGCATATTCTTAATCTGATCCAGTACGCGCTTTTGCGCATACTTATCGCTGCTGTTCATCCTCAGGATGAGCGCGGCCGTTTTGGGCATATACCGATAACTGATCGGTATGGTGTAAACATTGACCGACGTTCCGACCCGGATGGGGTAGTTGACGGTGGCGATCCGGTCGTAGTCACCTCCAAACTGACCGTTTCTCACAATGTTTATCAAAGTTTCTGCGTCCATTCCGTTGATTTCCTGCTGCATGGTTTCGGTGAATTCCTTGACCCATTTTTTCGATATCTCCAAGTAGGGCTTGTAGATGTAGCCGTAACTGTAGTGGAGCGAGTTTGCGGCGGGCTTGGGTAAGTTCGTCCAAAGGTCGAAATACTGCTCGTTCTCGATCAGCAGCTTCTTGATCCGATCGGCATCCTCCGCGGCAATCTTCAGACGGCGCACTTTACTGCCGAACTTCGTGTGGATTCGGAAGGTCATTTCCTCGTAGGAGTATTCGAGGTAGCCGCCTTTGTCTTCGTAGCCTACTCCGTAGCTATCCCAGTCGTTCAAGCTTTCCTTGAGCGCGGACGTATTCACGGACAGCGCCTTGGAAACGGTATTGATGACCTCGTCGGAATTAAGAACGATCTCGTCCATTTGGGTGTTCACATAATCCTCGAAGGAGAGGTTATAGGAGTAGCGCGATCCATCGTCGAGTATGACCGAAATTCCGGTAATCTCGTCCGCATCGGGGGTGAAGGAGAGGTGGTAGGCGCGGATGCCGAACAAGCCGCCGATCACGGCCAAATTGACCGCCACGACGATGGCAAGACCGGGGATGGCGCGGAGCAGGTTCTTCCACTTGCGGGTGGTGAGAATCTCATAGCTGAAGTAGATGATAAGCGACAGAATGTAGAGAACCGCCATGGACAGGACGGTATCGCCGTCCACCCCGCCGTATCCGTCGGTTACGGTTACGAAAAAGTAAATGCAGGGAATCAGGCAGAATGTGCAGGTCAGCAGCGTTCGGTAGACGGTTTGGAGAGCTCTGCTGGGCGCGGAACGCTCGGCGCTCTCGCTTCTTCTTCGGACAAAGAAGAGCAGACCGAGGCCCAAATAGATCAGCCCCAAAATCAGCGAGTAGATGATGCCGTGAAGCTGTAAATAGGCATTGTAGGAAAAATGCCAATCAAAAATTTGGAAAAGGATAGCAGTGTAGAGGTTGTAGTCGTTGGCAAAGAGTGGAAAAACGTTCGATTTTACGAGGATGGGGGTCTGACTCAGTATGGTGCTGCTAAAGGCAAAGATCAGGATGCGGGGGATAAAGAGGATCATCAACGAGAGCAGAACGTTGGAGCCTGTGGTTCCGGTCAGGCTGATTGCGATCGATACCGCGCCCACTGCCAAAACCGACGCCGCAAAGGTGGAGACCATGAGAATCAGCAGCTCGGAGAAGAGAAGCTCGAAAAATTTGCTAAAGATCAGATAGGTCAGCGCGGCGCCCGCGGAGGTGACCAGAATCTCAATGGCAATCCAAGTCATAATCGAAGCCGAGAAGCTCAGAAAGATGCAGATTCGGGTGTGGGGGATGGAGTGGTAGAAGTCGGAGGTGCGCCGCTTGGTCAGGAAGGAGAAGAGCATGATTGCCATCAGAGGCGCAATCAACAGAAAGATCGCAAAGAGAAAGGGATTGGCACCCACTCCGGAGATAATATCTCTGTTAATTGCTTCTTGGTCATGGTTAATTACTTGGTCTTCATAACTAATATTATCATGACGGATCAGCTGGTAAATTCCGCCCGCGGCGGGAATCAGAATGGCAAGCACTGTGAGGATCGCCGTCGTGATGATCCCAACCATACGAAGCTGGCGAAGGCCATCCAAATACAGGCCTTTGCTGAAGATTTTCTTTTTCATAATGTAAACTTGTATGATATAGTTACCCCCATATCATACCCTTTCATAAGATTTACGCTCGCTTCGGTATGGAGCACGGAAAAAG
>CANPZU010000010.1 GCA_947588825.1 uncultured Clostridia bacterium | reverse complement strand
TTTTTTCTTTCGTTTTCGTCTTACATAGTCGGCGGGGCTGCCGCTACTTGCGTTTTTATCGCTCGTGCGACAGCCCCGAATCGTGTCTGTGGACTACAAAAAAGATTTTTTCAGCAGTTTTCGTATGAATTCGAACTCTCAAAAATACGAAATATACACAACGCGGATAATTATCTCTTTGAGATGAGCATGCATCTTTAACTCTTTACAACGCAAACAGCAGGCTTTTCTTTATCGCGGGTAACTTTCAGCCAACCCATATCAAATAATGTGTTCACCAAGTTTTCAATAGAATTAAAGCGGTATACAAACGCACCGACATACTCTGCTGTTTTGCGAATGTGTGCAGGGGCAAGATCTGCTGTTACATTTGCGGCAATTTCAGAAGTTTTGCGGTTAAGTTCCGATACAATAGAAGTACATTCGCCAAGAATCTCACGGAGTTTATCGTATTCTTCGGCTGTCCACACAGCGAAATTTGCTTTGCCGTTATCAGTGTATCCGAGCTTAGCAAGACGGTCCTTCCAATCCTTTGGCAAATACTCATAGCAATCCACTGCTACACAAACTACCGGGTCGGTCATACGACCTTCAAAGTGTTGAGCGTTCAGCGTTTGTCTAAAATTCATTGCAATAACGCTGCCGCGACCGTCATCGGAGGGTACGCCGTTATAAATACCCTGAATTCCTATTGGAAGCTTATCGCATACAGAATTCTCCGTACTTCTGCCCCAAATAATGCCGCTTCCTTTGCCGCCGTTTACAAGAGAATAAGGCCCGTCATTCGGAAGCTCCCCATAGCTTGTTGCTAAATCATTTTCGGTATCAATCAAAGACCAATGAATACACAAGAGAATCTTTTGCCAACAAGCAAGATTATCATCAGAAAAGCGTTCTCCGAACTGTGCCTCAAATTCATCCGCCACCGAGATGAATTTTTTAGCAGTCTTTTCGGTAAGCTCTTTCAGCTTTTTTTTGTCAATGGTTTTCGTGCAATCAAGTGTGAAGATCGGAATGTTCGTCAGATACTTCCCGTTGTTGCAGACAAGATACTGTCGGTCAATGAGCAGTTTGATCTCGTCTTCAAGATAAGGGAGCGCAACGCCAAGTTCAATACCGATCTCTTGAATTGTTACAGGGCTGTAATATGCCGCAAGCAAAATATTTCCTTTTATCTTTCGATTTTGAAAATCACAATATTCGTTGTCATCTCCCGCTTTTGTTCCCCAAAAATCAATTTCAAAGTTATTAGGACAATAGCTTTTTTTCCCGTATAATCTTTCCATGTTTATACCCTCTCTGATAATTTTTCGTGCACGGAACAAATAGTATTTCACCATTTCCGTACTGATCTGTAATTTGTCTGCTACTTCGGAGCAGGAGAGGTTTTCAATGTAGTATAAAACTGTTGCATCGCGGTATTGCCTTGATAATAAAGACAGTTCTCTGCGGAGCAGATTCAGATCTTCTTTTTTGATGATTTTTTCTAAAGCGGACTCATTTTCGTCAGCAATATTTTCGTCGAGCTCCGCAGTCCGATTCGCGCTTATAGATCTTTTGCGAAGAAAATCCATATAGACATTCTCTGCAATCTTCCACATAAAGCCGTAAAAGCGTTCTTCCTCCTTTAGGTTTTTCGCAGATCTTATGATCTCATAGAGAATATCGCTTGCAAGATATTCGGCATCAGCTACATTGCCGATCCTTGTCAGAGCAAAGCCGAAGATAGATTTCATATTCTCGGTAATCAGTTGCTCAAGTTTTATACTATCCATTTGTTTCTCCGTTTCCGTTTTCAGGCGCCTTCATACATATAGTCGTTTGAAAGCCCAAACGGTTAAGATGGTTTAGAAATTATTATTTTATTATATCATATTTCTGCATTTCTTAAATTCCTAAAGAAAATATCGTAAAATTGTTTCAATGCATTAAATAAAATCGGCAAGACAAACAGCACGCAACTTATAAAATCAACCTTTCTGCATATAAAGCACGTCGGCTTGATTCAAAGTTTGATCTTTCATACCGATTGTGAAGGAAGAGGAATATGCCTTGAAATTAACGGATTTATGAGGCGCGTGCAGATAGACTGATGGGTTCGAACATGAACAGATTTCCAATCATGCCAGATAAACAGTTGGCCATTTGGTTGAAGACAATATTCAAATTTGCATCAAAATCTGAAGAAAAAGAGTTTTTAGCGATTAGCAATAATTCATAAGCCTATACAACTATGGCTTTTCCTATTCGTATATGAATATTCATCACAGTGTCAATCCCATAGACGGATCCTCGTCTTCTGTAATATCTTCCGAATGGATCAGTTCTTCCACGATTGCCTGACCGTTTAGGATAAAGGCCTTGACGAACTCCCTGTCCGGCTCAATCGGCACGGCGTTCAGACAAGCATCCAACATCTCTTCCGTTATTTCGGGTAATTCCATCTCACGAAGCATTTGGCGTGCGGCATTGTTTTCCGCAAGAAATTCTCGGAAGAACCGAATGAGTCCGTCCTTCTCGCGGGTCTTGTCAGACGGAGGTCCATTTGAGATCAGCGCAATATTGTTATCAAAGTTCGGTGCCATCGACAGGATCTCTCCACTTTTCACATCCCGAAGGAAGCCGAAGTTCGCCGTATGCCGATCCATGTTATATACGACCGTATCGAACCATACGATTTTAAGATACTGTTTTGCAAGCTCAGGAGAAATGTCGTTTATCACATTAAAGCAATCGCTGTAATCGTCGTTTCCGTCCATGAGGGCGGAGATTGGCTCGAAATTCACGGATGCTCCATTCGTAAAATCCTTTGTACGGATATATTCGCCGTCCATCTCATAGTGGGCAATATCCAGTCCGAGCCGCTCTCCGAGAATCCCGATGAACAGCTCCGAAAAATACTCGTTTTTATTTCCGCTTTTGTACATCCACCACTTTCCGTCGATCAGTCGCCAACATTTCTCATAACTGCCGGTGTTTGTAAGCTCTGGCGTCCGTGACGGTTTGTGCGAAAACCCGCCCGGATCACCGCGAAGGGCGAGAGTATCAAAGTAGTTTTCCTTGAACCGCACGTCCTCATATCGGGCAGACGAACCCTCTGGGCGAAACCAATATCGGTCGGTCACCGTCGCCGCATTGACCGCAAGTGCGGTCCCAGCGTCATCCGCCCCGCGAAGTCTGAGCGCACGCTTGAGCAGCCTTGAATTTGTACGGTGCGCGTCAATGGCGCGGGAGGCAAGCCATCCTTCCACATCCTTTGTCCGCTTCAAATACAGTGGAAGGAGCGCTTCGTCGCATTCGGTAATCTCGCCGTTTTTCACGGTGGCAACCGCTTGATCTTCCGACAGGATCGTCCCGGTAATGTTCAGCATATTTCTCATCGCCTTTCGTTTCAGATTTTGTTCCCGAATTCCCTCGGGCGTTTCTTTAATAGATTTTAGCTCGTCCTGTAATTTCTTGCGCTTATCTACCTGTGCGGATATAACACCATATTCACTCTCCTTGATATATCGGCTTTTCAACTTGCCGTTTTCCGTCCACTGCAGATAGAATCTGTCTTTCCCATTGATACACTTTTTGGATATATATCCCGTAGGAAGCCCCGAAAGCTCTGCCTCGATTTCTCTAATCCGCTCCGATATCTCTGACACCTGTGTTTCTCCGTTCCCGTAGTAATATCTTTATTTTATATTATAACCTGTTTTTGTGCAAATGCAATAGGTTATTCGGAAATTTCACAGAAAATTTGCATTCCTGCTTATTTGCCAAAGGCTCTTGCCACGGAGCAGGTAAGATTTACCGCCGTAGTTGCCGCATGGACAACGCTCATCATATTCACCCTTACACTCAAATCAAGTCCGAACTGATCTGCGCTTCATATACCGTACCGTCCTCGTTAAACCGTTTTGAAAACCACTCGGATATCATAATCCGGCGTCCACGATAATGCTCGGATGTTCTTTGCGTTGTAGGAGGTTATGCCTCTGTATACGGTTACGGGATCGTCTAATTCTTGAAGCTCATTGTGCTCGCTATCATCCATAAGAACAGTGTGGTCTGCTTCTTTGAACATGGAAAGTAATTTGCTTTTGCTCAGATTCAGGTCGTTGTTGGGATTTTCTGACCGTATCCATGCGTTGCAAGGAGTTCTGAAAAATCCGTCTTTGATAAATAAGGCGATGCGAATTTCAGAAAAGTAAGGGCATAGGGCTTATTGATCATACTGTAAATTTCAAAAGCGCTTTCCGCGCTTCTGATTCGTTCAGTCATGAAGGCTCTCCATATACGCAAATCGTCGCTGCTCTGAGCAATATTCAGCGTAATCATCCCGCGGTTTCTTTGCACAGCTGTGATCCCTGATGAAGTGAACGGATGCTGAACAATCGCCGGTGAGAATTCAGTTAAGTTTATATCAGACAGAAGCAGGGCACCGGCAACCGTCTTTACATGATTTAGGTTTGTTTCTTGTGGCATTGCGAGGACTAATTTCTGTGAATAAAAAAGAGCCAACCGTCATTTAACGATTGGCTCGGATGTAACAAAAAAGCAGACGGAGTTTTTTCTCTGTCTGCTGGTTTTGTTCTATATTCGGTTGTTACGAGGGTTCAAATCAACACGGAAAGGGAAAAAGGTCTTTTTACATCTACGATTTTGACTATTGAAAAATTTACCGATAAAATGGCGAAAACCCCGATAAAATCGAGGTTTTTCGTGTGTGCATCTATTTTATGCACCCTTTTTGGCGGAGAAGGAGAGATTTGAACTCTCGCGCCGTTATACACGACCTACACCCTTAGCAGGGGCGCCTCTTCGGCCTCTTGAGTACTTCTCCGTATTTTAGTACTCTGCGAGCTGCCGTTTCAGTCGCTCGCAGATAGTATTATATCCAAAAATCATCAGTTTGTCAATAGATAAATAAAAAAATTTGCTGTGCGATGTAAAAATGTTTGACCGACGGCAGAGGGCATTTTATGCGCTTTTTTAATATTATAAGTTAAATATCTTATATATCAAAATTTCTACTTTGTGTTCCTGTTTCTCCGTGCGCGGAACGGTTTAACAGATTGCGCATATGATAATAACAAAGGAGGTCGTATGCAGGTAATACCCTATGACAGAGAGGCGGCGATCGAATATGCGCGGCGCTGGGCGCTCTCCCGTAACCCGGCTTACTATAATTTTGAGAAAATAGGAGGCGACTGCACCAATTTCGCATCACAGTGTATTTACGCGGGAGCGCGTGTGATGAATTACACTCCCGTCAGCGGATGGTACTACAATTCGCTCTCAAGCCGCGCGCCCGCGTGGACGAGCGTTCAGTATCTTTACAATTTTCTTATAGGAAACAAGGCGCAGGGCCCGTATGCGCGTGTCGTTTCACGGCAGGAAGCCGAGCCCGGCGATATCGTTCAGCTCGGAAAATCGGACGGCGTATTTTATCACTCTCCCGTGATCACCGCCACACATCCGATTATACTGGTGGCGGCGCATACCTATGACGCGCTCGACCGTCCGCTCGACACGTACATCTATGACCAAGCCCGGTTTATTCACATAGAAGGAGCGCGCAAATAAAAAATAAAGAACGCCGCCTCCGGTGCAAAATTAAACGTTTTATATTCTCCTCGCCTGTGCATAATAAATTCGTTACAGTGCGCCGCCATGGGCGCGCAAACAGTATGAAAGAAGGCTTTGTTATGCATAAAGGCGAGGGATATAATTTTAATAAAGTATGGCAAGCGGGAAACGCGCCGCATTTTGAGAGCCTCAGCGGCGATATCGAAACCGACGTTTTGATAATCGGCGGGGGTCTGACGGGACTGCTCTGCGCGTATAAGCTAAACAATGCAAGGATACCGTATATACTTGTTGAAAAAGGCGGTATATGCCAGGGAATCACTCAGAACACAACTGCCAAAATAACCTTTCAGCACGGACTCATATACGATAAACTTATAAGAAAATTCGGCGTCGAAAAGGCAAGGCTGTACCTTGAGGCAAACTGCACATCGCTTGAACGGTACCGTGAAATCTGCAAAAACGTCGACTGCGATTTTGAGGAGCGCGATTTGTTCATATACTCGACCAAAAATTTGTCAAAACTCGAAAAAGAGGTAAGCGCCTTAGAAAAAATAGGACAACAAGCACAGCTTGTAAAAGACATACCGCTTCCTTTGTCCGTGTGCGGAGCCGTAAAAGTGAGTTCTCAGGCTCAATTTAATCCGTTGAAATTTGCCGCGCATATTTCAAAAGGACTGAATATCCTCGAAAACACCAAGGTTCTTGAAATAGGCAAGCGGGGAGCGCGCACCGAGCGCGGTATAATTCACGCCGAAAAAATAATAGTCGCGACCCACTTCCCGATTATCAACAAGCACGGGGGTTACTTTCTGAAGATGTACCAACACCGTTCATATGTTATCGCCCTTAAAGGCGCGAGCCTTCCTTACGGAATGTACGTCGACGAGGATGAAAACGACCTGTCTTTCAGAAATTACAAAGAATTGCTACTGCTCGGAGGTATGGGACACCGTACGGGAAAAAAGGGCGGCGGTTTTGATTCTCTTGCTTCACTTGTCAAAAAGCTCTATCCGCAGTCAAAAGAGGTCTATCGCTTCGCGACTCAAGACTGCATGACGCTTGACGGTATGCCGTATATCGGACAATACGGCAAAAACACTCCCAACCTTTATGTAGCCACGGGCTTTAACAAATGGGGCATGAGCTCTGCTATGGTCGCCGCCAATATTTTGTGCGACATGATGCTCAAAAAGGACAATCCGTATATCTCGGTTTTCTCTCCCTCACGGAATATGCTGCACCCGAAGCTGCTTGTAAACGCGCTTGAAGCATCAATAAACCTCATAACTCCCACCGTGCCCCGTTGCCCGCACATGGGATGCGCTCTCAAATTCAATAAAGAGGAGGGCACATGGGATTGCCCTTGCCACGGCTCGCGCTTTTCGCCGGACGGCACGCTGCTTGACGGACCGTCGACCGACGACAAAAGGCCGCTCGGAAAAAGACAGCGCACATGATTTTTTCGTATTTGCAGGTTTGATTACACTGTTTTATCACCTTTTACAAAAACGCTTTGCAATATTTTTCGCTTCATCTTCCTTATTTTCTTAACGTCTGCGACAGTATATATAAAGAAATAAAAATTTTAAAAAAGTACTGGAAATTTTATAAGATATGTGATATAATTATCTGTGTTGCATACAAGATAAGAAAAAATTTGCAGGCGTAGTTCATCGGTAGAATGAAAGCTTCCCAAGCTTTAGAGGTGGGTTCGACTCCCATCGTCTGCTCCACAAAAAAGCTCTTTTGTCTGAGTGACAAAAGAGCTTTTTTGTAAAATAATAATAATTTCTTCTTACATCCAAATACAGCATGAAAGGACAGTTTGTTTTTCCGCTTTTTCTTTTTCGCCTTTTTTTATTAATACTTTATATTGTCCCGACCGTAATAAAAATCTCCGTCGCCCGTCTTTTTCGGCGTAACTGCTTCAATAATGGCAAGCCCCCTGATATAATAATTACAGCAGAGTTCGTCCTTTCGGATGAGCTTTATTTATTTTATAGCTTTTATAACGGTTTTAACAGTCGGGCGCGGACAGCAATTTGGAAAAAAGCTTACGCCGAGCGTTTTCTCTTAATTATCAAGAGCGCGCTAACGCCAACGAGTGCGGCGAGTGCCGCCGCGCCGACGATTATAAAGATCGCTATAGCGCTGATGACGCTTTGGTATTTATTATTAGGCTGTACCACTTCAATGGGAGTGATATCCTCCTCATTGCCCTCAATACCGAGAAGTTCGACCTCCGCAAGGCTGATGTTTCCCTCACCGCCGTTTAATATCACGCGGTAATAGCAGTACATTCCGCGATTTTCCTCTTTAACGGCAATCGGCATCGTATACTGTTTCCATTCAAAGTCAAGTCCGTTTCTTTCCTCTACGGTTATCCAGTTTTGTCCGTCGTTGGAAGCGTCGATACGCACGCCCGTCGGGCTTTTTCCGCTTTGTGCGCTTGTGAGAGTCAGCATTGAAACCCTCCTCGGCTTCGAAGAAGCAAAGATGATGCTCGACCCCGATTTAAAAGACGCATAGCTTTCGCTTGTGTCGTCAAACAGCTTTGCAAGGTCCTTTATGCCCTCTCCCGCCAAACTTCCGGCGTTTGTCGGTTTATCGGGAAGGGAGGAAAGGATCCTTGTGCTCTTGGTCACGATATCGGACACGTGTGTCGGAAAAGCGTCGCCCTCGGTAAGGGAAGAGAGTGCGCCAAACTCGGCGCCCGTTCTTTCCTCATACGCCTTTGTGCCCCAGTCGGACGGCTCTAAGCTCATTTCAAAGACGATATCAGCGCCTTTGAGCAATTCTTCATGAGAAATGGAGAGCTTATTGTAATCATTAGAATTCACGGTACATGATTTGATATAAGGATTTTCGTCGCCGTTGTTATTTGCGGTAACGGTTATCGTATTGCCGTTTTCCAGATGTATTGTGACCTTATCAAATAGCGGTGAACCTATGGCGTACTCGCCGCTTCCCATAGAGAGAGGATAAAAACCGATCGAGGAGAATATATACCATGCGGACATCTCGCCGTTATCCTCGTCTCCGCAGTACCCCTGGCCGATCTCGCTGCCGACATAAAGCTTTTGCAGCGCCGTTCTGACAAGAAGCTGCGCCTTGCTCGGGCTTTCGGTAAAGTTGTACATATAGATAATATGGTGCGAGGGCTGGTTGTTATGGGCGTATTGGCCCATTCTAACCTCTCTTGCTTCTCTTTCCTCATGTATGCTTCCCGTTGTGACCCGCTTCATGGCGTCGACGCTGTCGTCAAAAAACTTGTCAAGTTTGTCCTCAAGCGCCTTCTTGCCTCCAAAGACATTTGCAAGTCCGTTTCCGTCGTAAACCGCCGTAAACGCCATTATCCATCCGGAAGCTTCGGTGTAATCGCCCCACCATCCCGCGGGATTATACGAGGCGGCGTTTGTCGACCACTGCCCTTCCTGATTTTTGCCCATGAAGAAGCCCGCGTCGCTGTTGTAAAGATCGACGTATCTGAGGCAGCGATTGTAATAGTACTCGGCCTCGTCGCTCTTTCCTAATTTTTGGGACATAACATACAGTCCAAAATCGTTTATAAAGCCTTCCATCGTCCATGAAAAGCCGTTGTTTACCGAATTTGAAACGTATCCTTTAAAGACGGACGTCGCGTTTTCCTCGCGTCCGCCGTTTGTGAGATCGCTCGACACCGTGGAAGCGTTTCTGAGCATTGACTTGTACGCATTTTCAAAGTCGAAGTCAAGGCCCTTGACATATGCGTCGGCAAATATGATATCGCTTGACGTGCCCACCATGCTGTTTTGTCCGCCGGGAGCGATCCATCTGGGAACCCATCCCTGATCGATATAGTGCTGAACAAGACCGGACAGCAGCTCGCCGTCAAGGGAGGGCGTCAGGAGCCCGTATGCCGCCCACGCGGTCCTGTAGGTGTCCCAAAAGCCGTTGTTTACATACATTTTGCCTTCGGTTTTTCTGCCGTTTTTATAGGGGCTCGCGTACACCCATTTTTCGCTTTCATTTGTGCCCTCGTTCTCCGAATACAGGGTCGGATAAGCATAAAGCCTGTATATTGAGGAATAAAAGGTGACAAGCTCGGTATATGAAGCGCCCTCAATCTCTATTCTGTTACATATATCATCCCAAGCCTTCTGTGCCAAGTCGCGTACCTCATCAAAATTCTTGCCCTGTGTCTCAAGCTCAAGGCTGTGTTTTGCCTGTGCACTGCTCAGATATGACGTTGCAATTTGCATGTTCACCGTGACGGTCCCTTTGGGAAATGAGATGATAGCCCCGCCGTCATTAAACGTTTTATAAGATTCGATATCGTTTTCGATCACACCGTAAACATACATTTTTGAGGAGCCGCCGCTTGTGTGGTTTGAAGTGGCGATAAACGTGCCGTCGTCATTTATACTCACCGTGGAGGAACCCCACAGGCAGTCAAATATCAAATTGACGTTTTCACTGTCCTTTGGGAAGGTAAAGCGCGCCAATGCCCCGTGGGAGGTGGGCGTTATCTCAAATCGGACATTTGAAGCGGCGCTTCCCTTGTCAAAGGTCACGCTGTAATAGTGGGCATTTGCCGTCTCATTGTCATGGCTAAAGCGCGCTTTGCGGGAATCGGGACCTATGTCATCACTGCCCACAAGAGCCATACCGTCGCTTGTATCTATACTTGTATTGACCATGAACTGCCATGTTCCCCAGCTGCCTATCCAGTTTGAGGGAACGTGCATAACTGACATGCTGTCAAAGGTATTGTTGTTTCCCGCAAGCTGATACATATAGGGAAGCTGTTTGTCATTGGGATTTGTGACGGGTGTATAGAAATTGAATCCGTTGGGAGTCGTCACTCCCGGGGTGGTGAGCCCTCTTGAAAAAGTGCTGGTGTTGTTGCTTCCGCGCCTTATGTCAATATAGTCGGAAAGATGCGCGTAGGTCGGGTCCGCTTTGTTCTCAATCCTTATGTCGTCAAAATAGGCGCTAAACGCCGTCCTGCTTGAGCCCTCCTCCATGTTGAAATATATGAGTATCTGCTCGATTGTCTTGCCCTGCGCAACTAAGGACAGGTCGACCTCGACATAATTCCATTGCTGAGTGTAGAGCGCCTCTCCATGGGCCTGTCCCTCCGGAGTGTACTCCATTTTGTTTTGATCCTTCGCTCCAAGGTCAGATAAGTATGTACCGTCGCTGAATTTAAGATCCACCACAAAATGCATTGAGGTATAATAATAATCGTACGAAGAGTCCTTAAGAGCGGGGAAAATGACATAACTTAGCCGCGTTAAGTCGCTCACCGCGATATTAAGGTTATCAAAGATCACATTTCGGGCGTATGCTTTTTGGCTGTTTTTCTGAGACGTCGCAGAAAGCGCGCCAAACCCCGTCCAGCCGACGGAAGAATAACTTCCCCATGTGCTGCCCGGCCCGGCGGCCCTGAGAGTCGACATCGGAGAATCGCCTACCTTGGGCGTATCCTGAGGCTGCGTGTCTTTTGACTCTCCATAGAGTGCGAGCTCGGAATACTGAGTCATATTGCCGCTTCCGTTATTCTTTGTGACAGACAGCCTGTACCACTGGTAGATTTGCGTGTTGTTTGGAATATTATATGTTATTTCCTCGTATCTTTTAGAAAAACCGATATCAGAGACGCTGTATATCTCCTCCCAGCCTGAGCCGTCGTTCGAGCCGTAAAGAGTTATATCGCGCGGATCCCTTGCGGGCTCGTCGTTTGCCGAGGCGATCTTGAAGGAATCGATTATAGCGCCCTTTACAAGCTTAAAGTACACCTCGGAGGTAGTGCTTTCGGTAAGAAACTTGGTGTTCGTATTTCCGTCAAACAGGTTTGTCTTACCCTCGCTGCCGTTAAAATCATTGCTTCCGCCGACAGAAGCGAGCAATACGGGCAGTCCGTCACTGCCGCTTTCCTCCTGCGCAAGAACAAGTCCGAAGGCATAGTCTCGGTCAAGCTCGGAAAGAAGAAGATCGTTGTTTTCGCCGTCCTCAAACGAGGTGAAGAAAAGCTCCTCGCTTTCAATGTTTTCAATGTCATTTGTGTCATTTGTCTCGGACGCGCAGAAGCTTATAAACGTATGACCGTACAAAATCCCCGTTAAAAACGAAAATGTCAGCAAAAAAGCAAGAGTTCTTTTCATATCGCATTTTCCTTTCATAGGGCGCCGCGCGCTTTGGCGGCACCGTGAATACTTACCTTTTTATTATACCATGCGTTTGTTAAAAAGTCAACAATGAAGCGCCGTTCTTTTATAAAATTTTTACAAAGCTTTGCAAAAAAACCAATAAGAATTTATTTTTAAACAACATACCATAAAAGACTTGATTTTATTTATTTAAGGTGCTACTATTATATTGTTATGGTTTTTCTTTTGAAAGGGGTCATTATATAGCATACATATGAACAGCGACAGTAAAATATTGAACAGCCGTTCGATCGTTAAAAGCACAATTCTTTTTGCGCTGCCTTTGATTGCAACAGGTATCCTCCAGCTTCTTTTTAACGCCGCCGACATTGTGGTTGTCGGAAACTTTGCAAGTCCCACTTCTCTTGCCGCGGTGGGGGCTACCAGCGCGCTTATAAATCTGATTATCAGCCTTTCTCAGGGAATTGCCGTGGGCGTCAGCGTTATAGTCGCTCACAACTACGGCGCAAACGACAAAAGGGCGGTTTATGAAACGGTACATACCGCTTTTCCGGTAAGCGTTGTTGTGGGAGCGATAATCACGGTGATCGGAGTTCTTTTCTCAAGGGCCTTTCTGACCTTTATGGAAACCCCTTCCGACGTTATCGACCTTTCCACAACTTATATGCAAATTTACTTCTTGGGCAGCATAGCTTCCCTTATATACAACTTCGGCGCTTCGATACTCCGCGCGGTGGGCGATACAAAAAACCCCCTCATTTTTCTTGTCATCGCCGGAATAGTGAACGTTATACTTAATTTAATAACGGTTATAGTATTTGAAATGGACGTGGCGGGAGTCGCAATAGCGACCGTCGCCTCTCAAGTGGTGTCGGCTTTGCTTGTGGTGCTCCACCTTATGAGAAGCACCGAATGCGTAAAACTCAGCCTGAGGCAGATGCGAATATACAAATCAAAGCTTGTTTCAATACTTAAAATAGGCATCCCCTCGGGGCTCCAGGGTTTTCTTTTCTCGTTTTCAAACGTCATAATACAGTCCTCGGTCAACTCCTTCGGAAGCGCAGTTATGGCGGGCAATACCGCCGCTTCCAACATCGAGGGATTTATATGGATCTCAATGAATGCCTTTCATCAGTCAGCTCTCACCTTCACCGGTCAATTTATGGGGGCCGGTCGGTACGAAAAAATCAAAAAAACCCTGTTTACAAACCTCATTATGGTTTTCATCGTCGGTTTCGGCATGGGTATAATCGCGTATATTCTCAGATATCCTTTGCTTAACATCTACCTGCCCGGCGAAACAAAACGCATTGAATACGGGATATCCCGTATGGCGGTGATAACCGTCACCTATTTCACCTGCGGAATTATGGACGTCCTGACGGGAGCCATAAGAGGACTGGGCAATTCGATCGTCCCAATGGCGATAACCGTGCTTGGCGTCTGCGGTATAAGAATACTGTGGATATACACGATCTTTGCTAAATTTCACACGCAGTTTATACTCTATATCTCATATCCCATCTCATGGATAATCAGCTTTCTCGTGCAGCTTGCAGCATATTTTATCATTTTCAACATGATAAAGAAAAGGTACGAGCAGCATCGCGTTAAAAGCATATGACAAATAGCTATAAAACAATAAGGGGCCTAAAAAAAGATGTACTCCGTAAGGAAGGTGCTCCTCTTTTGTTTTATGTTGAAGTACGGTGAACTACATGCCTTATATAAAATTAAATGATTTAAATTTGTTTTACGAGGAATTCGGAAGAGGAGAAGCTCTGCTGTTTCTCCACAGCCATTTTAGCCGTGGCTTGCTTGCATTCTCAGGACAAATTCTTCCCTTTCAAGAATATTATCGTTGCTTTTATCCCGATTTTCGAGGACACGGACGGACAATCTGCGAAAGCCTAAACTGGAACAGCCGTAAGATAGCGGATGATATGGCAAGTTTCCTCGATGCCATGGAAATAAAGCACGCTCATTTAATCGGATATAGCTGTGGTGCATATGTCGGATGTTACATTGCGGCAAAATATCCTGACAAAGTGAAAAGCCTCGTGACAATTGGCGGCGGCGCTTATCCCAGACCTGAAGGCGCAGAGGATTTTTTGCCGGAAAACCTGATTGCCAAGAATGATACGAAATTTATGGAAGATATGAAAATGCGGCATTATGAGGCGCACCGCGGTGATTGGCAGACCTATCTGAAAAACACCGTGGCTGACTGGAAATCTCATCCAAACCTTACGGATGAAGAATGGGCAGCAATTAAATGTCCTGCTTTATTTATAAACGGAGAGCATGACCCCTTTGGCAGTTGTATCGAATTGCAGAATAAAGTACCGCACGGAGAAATTTATGAAGTGAAGGGCGGCGGTCACCGTCCCCATTTTGTTAGTGAACAGGCAAAGGAGCTGAATCAAAGAATTCTTGACTTCTTATTCTCCGTTGACAAGCAATTGGTCGATTGAAACACAATAACCCGTCCGCAAGGACAACGAGCATCGTATTATGGCGCCACAGTCCAAAGTCCGCATCTTTTTCAAGGTGCGGACTTCACGAATATTTGGGATTGAGGCTTCTTCCCTGCAAAGGACGCCCCAAGCAGCCCCTTTTTTGTTTGATTTTTTAAGCGCGCTTTTAAGCGAAGCGACATTTGTGTTTATGGCAAAACGCTCCGCACTCAAGCGTTGTTTTGAGACGGAGTTCTCTTTTTGCCGTCCGATATAAAGACGGAGATGATATCAAGCAGCGCTTCGAAAATAAGGGTGACTGCGATAAATATCCAAAGCATTTTGGTCGACTCAAAGGGATTAAATATAATAAGCACCGCAAAACCCAGCGTCAGCAGCGCGCTGATGGCAGAGAGCGCCCAGCGTTTTTTGGTCCTGATGAGGTCGAACGTAAACTGCACCTTAAATGTTCCGAGCAGCAGGACGCCGATTCCGTAAAGAAGGGTGAGAATTGAAAAAACATCGATTATCACGCCGTTTTTCAATATACAGAAAAGTCCGCCCATGATCGCTATAAGTCCCTTTGCCATGCTCTGTTCGGCTGAAGCGATCTTGACGTTTTTGCGAAAATAGCTGATTATGCTGAAAATTCCTCTGATAAAAAGCACCGCGCCAATCGCCGTGATTATCGTTGAGGTAAAGCCGACCGGATCGATAAGCAAAAGTATTCCCACGATTATCTCAAGCAGACAGACGATGATCGTTCCGAAGTTTTCTTTAAGTGTTTTCATCTTGTTTTTCCTTTCAATTTTTATTTTATTTTTCACGGGCCTTACCCGTGTGAAGCCGTTTTTGGGTTAATCATATCGGTTTTGGACGCTGCATGGCCGCCTTTTGGATACGCTCCATGCGCATATCAAGCTCGCTTGCAAGCCTTGCGCATTCAAAAAGCTCTCTGTCGATATCGTCGGGTACTACAATATCCTTTTTATACCTGATTTTATGCTCGGCGCTTGCCCACCAGTCCATGGAAATTGTTCGAAACTGCACCTCCACCTTCATATACTTTTTGCTGTTGTGAAGAAAAATGGGAGTTTCGATGATGAGATGCAGACTGCGATAGCCGTTCTCCTTCGGCTCGCTTATATAATCTTTTTTCTTAATAAGAGAAATGTCGTCCTGCTTGAGCAGCGCGTTTGAAAGCATGTAGATATCGGACAAAAAGGTTCCGATAACCCTAATGCCCGCGACGTCGTTTATATTTTCCTCAATGCTCTTTACGGTTATGGGCAAAGAACGTCTGGTGAGCTTATCAAGTATTGCCTCGGGAGATTTAAGACGTGTTTTCACCGTTTCGATGGGATTTCTGTCATACTGCATCGAAAGCTCTTCGCTCAGCACCCGAAACTTGGTCTCAATCTCCATAATAGCGCAGCGATAATAAGCCATAAGCTCCTTATACGGTGCCGAATATGTCTTTATCCACTCCTTTATCTCGCTTTTTGATAACCTTGAAAGAAGCACCTGTTCGATTTTTTGACTGTCAGACATTATTTCCATTGTTTTACCTCATTCATTTTGATCACATTAACTCGGCTGCCCGTCCCTTAAGAGCTTATCAAGCGTAGGAGACACTCCCAAAAGATTGCAGGCTCTGTTATACTCTTCAAGAGCCGCCTGCGTTTTTCCCGGACGTATCCGTTCGCTTTTCACGGCTCTTATCATGACGTTTTTGGGAGTTTCCTCCGGGTCGATAAGTTCCATCACCTCGACCTCGTATCCCTCGCTTTCAAGTCTGAGCGCTCTTAGGGCGTCGGTCGCCGCGTCGCACAGCTTTTGCTTTAATATAGAATGTCTTTCGATAAAGGAAAGAGAGCTGCATTTCATGGTACGGTTCATCTCATGGTGGCAGCACGGGGTCGACATCACGACCTTGGCGCGATTTTTTATGGCGTAAGAGAGCACAACGTCGGTTGCAGTATCGCAGGCGTGAAGCGAAACCACAAGGTCGGGAGCGCGCTCGCTCTTAAAGGCGGAAATATCCGCGCAGATAAAGCTAAGTCCCTCACAGCCGAGGTCCCTTGCCACATTTGTACAATACTCAACGACATCCGCCTTCAAATCGACTCCGAACATTTGGATCTGCCTTCCTTTAAGCTTTGTCAGAAAGTAGTAAATCGCGAAGGTCAGATAGCTTTTACCGCAGCAAAGATCGCAGACGGTGAGTTGTCCTTGTTTTGGTAAACTCGGATAAATGTCAAGCAGCAGTTCGACAAAGCGGTTGATTTGCCGGTATTTGGGCTGCTTTTTATCATATATCCTTCCCTGTTTGTCGCATATCCCCAGCGCCGAAAGAAAGTCTGCGTGTTCGCTGACGTCTATTATATAATTCTTTTTTCTGTTATGCTCTTCGGCCTTTATTGCGGGGGCGTTTTTATTTATGTTGTTTATAAGCGCGATTTTTTTCTTTTTGGATATCATAAGCGAGCACTCGCCGTCTGAGGTTATGATGTTTGTTTGCCTGTACTCCTCAAAGGCCATGCGGCAAATAAGTAAAACAAGCTCCTTATCGCTTATGTTTTTTTTGAACGGCCTTCCCGCCCCTGTCAAAGGTCTCGATAATAAACCGTCTCTCCCCGCCGATCATCACCGGCCGAGCCTCGCATCTTATTATCGATTTGTCAAACGCCTTGCTGAGCACTATTTTTCTAATCGAATCAATGCTCTCCTCTATAACGGCGCAAAAAAGCTCACGATACTCCTGCATGAAAATGATTTCCTTCTGATCCTTCTGATGTCAATTTTTTATCAGTGTGTAGCTGCCATCCTTTAGTATCTTAATAAGGTCGTCCAACGTGCTTACATCGCATTCGGTTTGAATGCCGCCGATTGCAATATCCTCCGGCTGATGAAAATCGGAACCGCTTATCTGGCGAAGGGAGAATTTATCCGCCCACATCTGCGCTATATCGTTTCTGCTGTCATGTCTTGGGTTGCCGTTGTATACCTCGATGCCGAAAAGATACGAAGGTTTTATTATATTCATCGAATTTCTGAACGGGTGCGCCTGATAGAACAGAAAGCCCCGCTCATTTGCAATTTGTGAGAATTCGCGCGGGTTCATGGCAAATATTCTCTTGTAATCGGACGCCACGTCGTAAGGCATGCCGTACACAAGATAGTCGTTGTTGCTGCCGTCAAAACGCAGTTCATACCCTAAAAGCACGGTAAGCCCGATTTCACACCCCGCCCGCCTTGCAAGCTCGTACCCTTCGATATATGCCTCAAGATAATCCTGCCTGCCTTGATGGGAAAAATGGTACACGCCGTCGGAGTTAAAGTGGTTGGTTATGACTATGGCGTCATAGCCCGCGTCCTTGTACATTTTGACCGCGTCGCATCCTCTTACCTTTCCGCACAGGGATATTTCGCTCGTATGGACATGAAGATCTATTTTCATAAACAATTTCCTTTCAAATTCAAATACACATCAGCTATGCTTCAAATAAGATTTTACACCATCCGCGAATTTTTTGCAATATCTCGGCGATAAAATACTTGAAGATTTAAATCTTTTATACTATAATGTAAACAGAATGTCATAAACGGAGAGCTTATGGAATATTCAGAAGGACTGATAGTCAAGGAAAGCGGCGGACTTTATTATGTGCTTTGCAAAGACGGGCAAAAAACAGCCTGCCGCGCAAAGGGCATATTCAGGCATGAAAATATCTCTCCCACCGTCGGCGACAGAGTGATACTTGATTCAAGCGACAAAGACGGTCATGTTATTTGCGGTATAAAGGAGAGAAAAAATCTGCTCATACGTCCCAGTCTTGCAAATCTTGACAGACTTTTTATAGTCATACCCGCCGCGCGTCCCGACCCCGATCTGTTTACCGCCGACAAGCTTTCCGCCATTGCAAGGCACAACGGCATAAAAACGGCGATAGTAATCTCAAAATGCGCGCTTGACCTCGAGAAGGCGGCTCAGATCGCAAGCATTTACAACAAGGCAAATTTTAAGGTGTTTGTAACCGACGGCGCGGAAAATATCGGCGTGAGAGAACTCGGCAAATATATCAAAAACGGCTGCCGCGGGGAAATATCGGCCTTTGCAGGCGCCTCGGGAGTCGGCAAGTCCACTCTTATGAACCTGATTTTCAAAGATACGGCAAGGGCTACCGCGTCGGTAAGCGAAAAGACGGGAAGGGGCCGGCATACCACTCGGAACGTCGAGCTGTTTGAAACGGAAAACGGCGCCTTTATAGCGGATACTCCGGGATTCACCCTGCTCGACTTTGAAAAATTCGACTTTTTTGAACTTGACGACCTTACGGGAGCGTTCGCAGAGCTTGAGCCGTATATAACCTCTTGCAAGTACACCAAATGCACTCACACAAAAGAGGAAGGCTGCGCCGTCATCGACGCGGTCAAAAGAGGGGAAATTCCCCCCTCGCGCCATCAGAGCTATATAGCCCTTCGCGAGATATTAAATAAAAAGCATCCTTGGACCAAAAAACAATGACAGTCTGTCACCCTTTGACCTTTTTGACATAAACTGAAAATGGGAATAAGCAGATTTCCTGACGGACAGTTTACCTATAATCAAGAAAGGTCGTAACCACAGTGAAAATCGTTTCAGTGAAGGCCCCGAGATTTCTCGGCTTCATACTCAGAAAGGTTTTCGGGATGAGTAAATCCTGAAAATATATAACATAAAAATTGTAAAAGAACCGCCATGCCCTCTCTTTCCGAAAGCGCGAAAAGAGCAGGTATGACGGCTCTTTTATTTTTTATTCCGATTTTTTCCCTTTAAAAACCGAGCGTCAGCTTCAGGGCAGACAGTGTCCGGCGGCCCTGTAGATTTCGTACCACTCGCTTCGGTCAAGAACTATGTCCGCGCCCTTACTAAGTTCCCTTAAGCGTGAGGGATTTGTGGTACCGGCAATCACCTGTATGCCCGCCGGATGGCGCAGTATCCATGCTTCGGCGACGGCGCTCGGAGTGATACCGTACTTTTCGGCAAGCTCGTCAAGTTTTTTGTTAAGCGCCGGATATTTGTCGCTGCCCACGAATATCCCACCGAAAAAGCCGTACTGGAAAGGCGACCACGCCTGGATAGTCATGTTTTTTATTCTTGAATACTCAAGAATGCCGCCGTCGTGCATCACCGACTCGCTGTTTTTCATATTGACATTCATTCCCGAAGTCACCATGCCCGCTTCGGGTATGGAAAATTGCAGCTGGTTTATAATGAGGGGCTGCTTTACACAGGTTTTTAAAAGCTCTATCTGCCACATGTTGTGATTTGAAACGCCGAAATGTTTTACCTTGCCCGATTTTTCAAGAATTTCAAAGCTGTTTGCCACTTCCTCGGGCTCCATAAGCGTGTCGGGACGGTGGAGCAAAAGAGTATCCACACAGTCAATCTTAAGTCTTTTCAGAGAAGAATCGACCGCGTTCAGAATATGTTCCTTTGAAAAATCGTACATCCCCGGGCGTATCGCGCATTTTGTCTGAATGAACATTTTGTCCCTTGTTTCGGGATGCCTCTTGAGAAATTCTCCGAATATCTCCTCAGATTTTCCGCCGCCGTATATATCGGCGTGGTCAAAATAATTTATTCCTTCCTCAAGAGCGGTAAAGATAAGCTCGTCAATCTCCTTCTCGCTCTTACCCGATATCCTCATGCACCCGAGAGCAAGCCTTGAGGCTCTCATCACTTTGCCTATATCTGTATATTTCATGTCGGTAACCGCCTTTCCCGCAAAAGCGCATGCCCAAATAACACCTGTACGCGCTTTTGAAGCTTTTGAAGCTTATAAAATTTTTAAAATATTTTTTTGTTTTACTTTTGCTTTACTTATTGTTATTGTCGCGCGGCTCCGGCTTTTCAAAGCTGTATATGTTTTGCGACTCAATGTTCGCCTCGGGAAGCATTATCGGCGTAATACCCGCGGCCGCGCTTACCATGGAGACATACGATCTTGCATAGGGAAACAGGGCTTGAAACGACGCGACGTGCACCCGCGCCTTTTCGGCGTCCTCTTTATATGTGAAAAAGGCGCACATTACAAGCTTGAGAGCGAAGCTGTCCGGGTTTTCCCTGTCGCACACCTCGCACACCAGCTCTCCTTTGCAGCGATTTTCCTTTGCAAATTTCACATTGTAGGAGTATTTTGTCCCAAGAGATATCTTGCTGCCCGAAGGCATACGGTTTTTAAAGACGTACTCGTTCACCTGGTATCCTATAAGACTTACGATATTCAACGCTCTTTACCCTCCTTACTCCTTCAAAACGCCCCTGCCTGTTCGCTTATTCCACTGTGACCGACTTTGCAAGGTTTCTCGGCTTGTCGACGTCGAGTCCCTTTGCAAGCGAGACGTAATATGCAAGCAGCTGAAGCGGTATCACTTCAAGCGACACTGCAAAGAGCGGATCGGTCTCGGGGATAACTATACATGTGTCCGCCGAGCTCACAAGCGCCTTATTTGATTCGTGCGTTATTGCAAATATTTCCGCTCCCCTTGATTTTACCTCGACCATGTTGCTTGTCATTTTGTCGTAAAGGTCAGGCTGCGTCGCGCAGGTGATGACGAGAGTCCCGTCCTCGATAAGAGATATCGTACCGTGCTTGAGCTCTCCCGCGGCGTATGTCTCGGAGTGGATGTACGATATTTCCTTCAGCTTGAGAGAGCCCTCAAGGGCCGCCGCATAGTCAAGTCCGCGCCCTATAAAGAACACGTCCTTGTTGTTGTAGCATTTGGAGGCGTACTGCTGGACGATCTCCTTATCGCCAAGCATTGCCGAAATCTTCTCAGGCAGGGCGAGTATACCCTCTACAAGCTCGCTCTCCCGCGCGCCGTCTATCATGCCGCGTACTCTTGCAAAGTATGCGGCGATAAGGTACATGACGGAAAGCTGAGTGCTGTACGCCTTGGTCGTGGCGACCGCGATCTCGGGCCCCGCCCAAGTATAAACTACGCTGTCGCTCTCCCTTGCTATCGAACTGCCCAAAACGTTTACTACTCCTATCGTTTTTACGCCGTTTTTCTTCGCCTCTCTGAGAGCGGCAAGCGAATCGGCAGTCTCCCCCGATTGACTGATGATAATACACACCGAATTCTTTTCAAAAATGGGGTTTCTATATCTGAATTCCGAGGCGATATCCACCTCCACCGGTATCCTTGCAAGCTTTTCAATAACATATCTTCCGCAAACGCCCACGTGATACGCAGAGCCGCAGGCGACAATGTATATGCGCGAGAGGTCCTTTATCTCCTCCTCGCTCATGCCGAGCTCGTCAAGTACTATCTTTCCCTCTTTTATTCTCGGGGAAACGGTATCGGCAATAGCTCTCGGCTGCTCGTATATCTCCTTGAGCATAAAATGCTCAAAGCCGTTTTTCTCGGCGGCCTCGATATCCCAGTCGATATGCTGAATCTCTTTTTCGACCGTCTCGCCGTCAAGATTGTATATATTCACCGCGTCGGCTTTTATTTCAGCCACTTCGAGATTATCGATGTATATGACGTCTCTTGTCCTTTTCAGAATGGCGGGAGCATCCGAGGCGATATAGTTGCATCCGTTTCCGATTCCGACGGCAAGCGGACTGTCCTTTCTTGTGGCGTACAGAGTGTCCGGGTGATCCGCGAAGATTATTCCAAGCGCGTAGGAGCCCTCTACTCGCGTTATAAGCTTTGTTATCGTTTCAACAGGGGAAGTGTTGTATTTTTTGCGGTAATAATCGAGCAGATGAGCCACCACCTCGGTATCCGTCTCGGACTCAAAGGTGTATCCGTGCCTTAAAAGTCTTTCCTTAAGCGGACGGTAGTTTTCGATTATCCCGTTATGCACCACCGCTATGGTCCTGTCCTTGTTGTAATGAGGGTGTGAATTGGGAACGCTCGGCTCTCCGTGAGTCGCCCAGCGGGTATGCCCTATACCCAAGCTGCCCTGTATTGAGGAATCGGCCTTCACAAGATTTGAAAGTACCTGCAAACGCCCCTTTGCCTTCGCTATGTTTATTTTCCCGTTTCCGTAAACGGCGATTCCCGCGCTGTCATAGCCCCTGTATTCGAGCTTTGACAGTCCTTCAAGCAGTATGGGAGCCGCCTGTTCCCATCCTATATAACCCGTGATTCCGCACATATTTTTTCTCCTTTATACCGTTTTTTATACCGTTATACCTTATATCAGGCGTTTTCGATCAACGACGCCACTTTGGCGACTACATCGTCGCACATTTGCTTTGTTTTTGCCTCGGCCATGACGCGAATAACAGGCTCGGTCCCGCTGGGACGCACTATCAGCCGCCCGTTTTCTCCAAGCTCTCTTTCGATATTTTTGATGGCCTCGGTGACCTCAGGGTTTCTAAGATAAGCTTCCTTGTCCGCCGTTTTGACATTAATTAAGCTTTGAGGGTATATTTCAAGGCCCCTTGTAAGCTCGGAAAGCGGCTTTTTCATTTCGAGCATAACCTCCATCAGCTTTATCGAGGTAAGAATTCCGTCTCCCGTCGTGGCAAATTTTGAAAAGATGATATGCCCCGACTGTTCTCCGCCCAGCCGATATCCGTTCTCGCACATACATTCGTATACAAATCGGTCGCCAACCGCCGTTTTTTCATAGGCTATATTCTCTCGGTCAAGCGCCTTGTAAAGTCCGAGATTGCTCATTATTGTGGTCACTACCGTGTTCTTGTCAAGAGAGTTTATCTCCTTCATGTACTTTGCGCAAACGTACAGTATATGATCTCCCGTGACTATATCGCCCTTGTCGTCAACCGCCAGACATCTGTCAGCGTCCCCGTCGTAAGCAAAACCTATATCCAGCGAGTTTTCTTTTACGAAACGCGCAAGCTCCTCTATGTGCGTTGAGCCCGCGTTTTTGTTGATATTCAGGCCGTCGGGTCGGTTGTTTATAACGTATGTCACCGCTCCGAGAGCGTCAAAGACCGACTTTGCAATGCTCCAAGCGCTCCCGTTCGCGCAGTCCAATCCGACTCGCACGCCCTTGTACGACCTTGTCGCAAGCGATATGAGAAAACCAATATACCTGTTTCTTCCGATGGCGTAATCGTATGTTATTCCGATATTCTCCTTTTGGGCAAGAGGAGGCTCATCTAAAAGGCCGTCTATATATTTTTCAATCTCGTCGGTAATATTCTCTCCTATTTTTTCGCCCTCGGATCCGATAAGCTTTATCCCGTTGTCGTAAAAGGGGTTGTGACTTGCGCTGATCATGACGCCGCAGTCAAAGCCCTCGGTCCTCACGACATATGCCACAGACGGAGTGGTGGTCACGTGAAGAAGGTATACGTCCGCTCCCGATGAGGTGAGCCCCGCCGTAAGCGCGTATTCGAGCATGTAGCTGCTGCGCCTTGTATCCTTGCCTATAACGACCCTCGCTTTTTTGTCCTTTCCGAACAGATAACCCATGTATCTTCCTATTTTAAAAGCGTGCAAAGCGGTCAGATTGCAGTTTGCCTCTCCGCGAAATCCGTCTGTGCCGAAGTATTTGCCCATTACGATATTTCTCCTTTATATCATCATAATATATATAACATAATATCAAGCCGTCTTGCGCAGGCCGCTTTGTATGCCGAGGCCTTGGCGCTCGCCGCAAGGGCGCGCCGATTCGGCATAAAACGCCTCTATCGCATTTTCATTTTTCATTGCTTTTGCTGGTATTTCAAACGGCATACAAATATATTATATAATAAAAAATACAATATTGCAATAAAAACCAATAATTTTTTTTGCAATATTGCATTATTTATATAATATAATCAAAGAGGAATGTTCCCGTGCTTTTTAGAGGGCGTTTTTTTCTCTTTTTTCTCGAGCATGGCAAAAGCGGAAATGATTTTTTCTCTTGTTTCGCCCGGAAGTATCACTTCGTCTACAAATCCGTTCTCGGCGGCGATATATGGGGTCATAAACTTGTCGTTGTACTCGCTTACAAGCTTCGCCCTCTGCGCTTCCTTGTCCTCGGCGGCGGCAATCGCCTTTCTGCCGATTATATTGACGGCTCCTTCCGCGCCCATGACGGCTATCTCGGCTATAGGCCACGCGTATACCACGTCGGCTCCGATCGTTTTACTGTTCATTGCAATGTACGCTCCGCCGTACGCCTTTCTCATAATAAGACAGACCTTTCCGACCGTAGCTTCGGAAAAAGCGTAAAGCAGCTTTGCGCCGTGCCTGATTATACCGCTGTGCTCTTGCGCGCTTCCGGGCATATAGGCGGGAACGTCCACAAGCGAAAGAAGAGGAATATTAAAGCAATCGCAAAAGCGGATGAACCTTGCCGCCTTGTCTGAGCTGTTGCAGTCGAGCGAGCCGGCAAGACTTGAGGGCTGGTTTGCGACAATGCCGCAGGGCTTACCGTCAAAACGGGCAAAAGCGGTGATGATGTTTTTTGCAAACGCGGGCTGTACCTCAAGCAGCGAACCGGTATCGACAATCTGATTTATGACCTCGTGCATGTCGTACACCTTTTTGGTGTTTTGAGGGACTATTTCCTCAAGCTTTGAAGAACCGTCGTAGCTTTGCGCCCTTACGGTGGGAGGAACCTCGCCGTTGTTTTGAGGAAGATAGCTGAGCAGACGTCTGACGCCGTTCAGGCATTCCCGTTCGTCGGGATAAACAAAATGCGCGACGCCGCTTTTTTGAGAGTGCACGGCGGCGCTCCCCAAATCATCGGTCGTTATCTCCTCTCCGGTGACCGTCTTAACAACGGCAGGACCCGTTATGAACATATAGCTGTTTTTCTCGGTCATAAAAATGAAGTCGCATATCGCGGGCGAGTAACACGCGCCCCCCGCGCACGGCCCGAGGATTACCGAAATCTGCGGTATAACGCCGGATGCCATAGTGTTTCTGTAAAATATATCGCCGTACCCGCAAAGAGCGTCGATACCCTCCTCGATTCTCGCTCCTCCGCTGTCGTTGAGCGATATAAAAGGCGCCTTCATCTGCATTGCCATATCCATGGCCCGACATATCTTTTCGGCATGCGCCTGACCGAGAGAACCGCCGTTGACCGTGAAATCCTGTGAGGAAGCAAATGCGAGTCTGCCGTGAATATATCCGTATCCCACGATAACGCCGTCTCCGGGTAGCTTCTTTTTATCCATTCCGAAATCGGTTGCCTTAGACTGAACGAGAGTGTTTATTTCGGTGAATTTTTGATCGTCAAAAAGAAACTCAAGGCGCTCTCTCGCGGTCATTTTCCCGCTCTCATGCTGCTTTGCGACTCTGTCGGCTCCGCCGCCCGCATGCGCCTTTTCGCGCCTTTTTACCAGATCTTGTATTTTATTTCCATCCCACATTGAATGATATCCTCCATGCTTAGCCTATCGTTTTCAGACGCTTATATTAATATATTTTACAGCTTGGTCAAACATTTGTCAATAGCAAAAGCTGAAAGTTGACAATTTGAGCGAATTTGAACGGACACGCCCTTGCAGGTCCTATTCGTCAATGTTAAAATACATATATCGATTATCCTAAAAAATTATCGTTTTTCAATAAAAAATTATTGACAAAGGCAAAAATATGTGCTACAATGTCTACAGCCGAATAAAGGAGATGAACTCATGCTTAAAATATCAAATAAAGCCTCGACAAATCTTTCGCTTGTTTTTTCGGGAGTATTTATGGCCTCGGTTATAATCATGTCAGTGCTGGTGCCCTTTTTAATACCCCGTTTTGAAGAAATGACCTTTCCCGCACGGCAGCTTTCAAAGCTTTCATACCTGTATCTAATTTTTGTCGTCTACCTTATATTGATAGTAGCGGCAATAGCGGACGCCTTTTTATTTGCTCTGCTGCTTAAAGTGAGAGAAGGACTTGTATTCTGCGACAAAAGCATTTCATATATACGGTTCGTTTCGTGGTCGGTATTTGCGGAAGCCTTCTTATTTTTGCTTCTTTTCCCGTTCAACTTCTTCGCGTGTTTTATTTTTATCGCCGCATTCATGCTGGGCATGGCGCTTCGAGTAGTCAAAAACGTTCTCGGCGAAGCGATACTTATAAAGACCGAAAACGATTATACGGTATAGGTATAATAGATTTTAATATTGTTCTTCTCTTTTCCATTTTCCATGGCGTTCACAAATTTGAGCCGTGCGATCAGATGTTGTTTTTTGCAATACGCCTGTCGCCGTACGTTTTAGATTACACCTTTTGGCATATTGTGAGCGCCCGAGAAATATTTTTTTCCTCTTGTGTTTTTATTTATTTTTCAACTTTAAAGTGAGCGTAAAAAATGAGTATTGAAATAAATCTTGATGTAATTATGGCTCAACGTAAAATATCGCTCGGAGAGCTTTCGCAGCGGGTCGGTATATCAATGGCCAATTTGTCTATTCTCAAAAACAACAAAGCAAGGGCTATACGCTTTTCAACGCTCGAAGCCCTTTGCAGAGAGCTGGAATGCTCGGTAGGGGACATCGTGTCATATGTGCCCGAAAAGGCGACAAACAATAAACAATAGAACGGACCTTTACCTGTTACAGGCAATAACAATAAAATCAGTCGCCGTAATCGGCGGAAAGGAAGCCTTTGAAAACAATGCAAAGGCGCAAAAATGTGTGTATGAATGCTTTAACATCCGCAAAACTCAGCGCTTCGCGCGAAAGGATATTTTTTATTTTTACTGCCATAGGACTTTTTGCTTTTTTTGAGCTTGGCGCTTACGGCGGTATGAACATAGGATTTACAGCGTCCTATTTTCTCATCTTTGTCCTGACCTTTATTTACCTCTATCCCCCGAGAGCAAACGCCGCCTTCAGCCTGATATGCGGCGCGATTTCGCTTTTGATTTCGGTCTCCTTTTCTCTCAATGCAAACCCGGTCGTAAAAGCGCTCGCATTTGCTGCGATTCTCTGCCTTTACTTTCTTTTCTGCGGGGGAATGAGCGACGCGCTGATATACGATCTTACATCCTTTAAGGCGCTGCTCAATCTTTTTTACATTCCCGTCTTTATGTCATGTATTGGTATCTCGGAAGGCGCCAAGTCGCTCTCAAGCAGAAAAAGCGGCAAGACGGAGGGCAAATCGGGATTCAACCTTATATACCTGCTTTCGGGACTTGCCATTTCCATTCCCATACTTGCAGTTGTAATTCCGCTGCTGCGTTCAGATACCGCCTTTGACATTGTAATGGGGCAAATACTTGTGAGAGCGGGCGAGTATATAGTATGCGTCATTCTAACGCTTATTTTTCTGCCTTTTCTTTTCGGTATGCTCCATAAGCTCAGACATCATAACGGCGCAGAAAAGCTGCGATACGCTCATAAAAGCTCCGGGGCAGTAAATATATCGCTGCTTTGCGGCGTGTTCATCATGATATCTCTTGTTTATACGATTTACATTATCGCACAGTTTGCATATCTGTTTAATTCCTTTTTGGGTATCCTGCCCGAGGGGTGGAGTTCGGCAAACTACGCAAGACAGGGATTTTTTGAAATGTGCACGGTAACGGTAATAAACCTTTTCATAATATTTACGTCCTTTGCCGTCTGTAAACGAAAAAATGAGGATTCGGATGTTCCCCTTGCCATAAAAATTTTCTCGGGCTTTCTGTGCTTTTTCGACCTTTTCATGATATCCACGGCATTTGCAAAAATGGGCATATATATAAACCGCTTCGGCCTTACGCAAAAGCGGGTGGCGGTCACGGTTTTCATGGCGGCTCTTGCGTGCGTTACAATAAGTCTTGTAATAAGACTTATAAAGCCGAATTTCAAGTATATCGCCGTGTCGGTCACCGTCTGCGCTCTAATCCTTTGCGCGTATTGCGTCGCGGACGTCGACCGTATCATCGCAAACTACAACATCGCCATGTTTGAAAACAATAAAATCGAAAACCTTGACGTCAGCGATATAAGCAGACTTTCAGACGGCGCCATTCCCGCGCTGTACGAGCTGTATGTGAGCGACTGCGACGAGGACGTTCGCGCGCAGGCAAAGGACGCTCTTCTCGCAGAGCTGTGCCGACACTCAGACGAACTTGAAAAAGACAACAACGGCATAAACTTCAAAAATTACAATCTCGCGCACAAGCAGGCGCTCGACGCCCTCGAAAAATTTTCTAAGTTGTACGATCCGAATAAAGAAGGCATTTTGGGAAATTAAAACGCGCCTTATTTGTCATTAAACCCTTCCTTCTTTCTTTGCAAAATTCCGACTTGCAAAGACGGTTTCGCCGTAATTTACAAAGCTGCGGCCGCAGAAACTACATTAAATCGCCGTTCGGACAGTAAAATACCGTTATTGACTTTTTGCGGCTTTTCACAAAAAACCAAGTGCGCATCGCACGGCCAAATTAAAGAATCCTTTGTCTTTGTACGGTTTTCCCAGCCGCAGACAATATAACGTGCTTTTATTATCCATTCTTAACCTTAATACAAAAAGGGGCTGTAAAAAAATAGGTCAAAACGACTGCTTGGCTATCTTTTCGGATGCCTTGCAGTCGTTTTTTCGGCTGTTTTTTACAGCCCCTTTTTTGAGAGCTTATCAAATGTGTAATGGCGCCGAGTAAATTTACTGAATATAGATTCTCGGCACCCTTTTGCCTATGTCACACAGTATCTCGTAGCTTATCGTATCGGTGAGAGAGGCAAGCTCGTCGGCGTCTATCGTGTTCTCGCCCTGTCGGCCTATGAGGACCACCTCATCTCCGTACTCGGCCTCGGGAATGGCGCTGACGTCGACCATGAACATATCCATACAAATCCTGCCTATTATAGGCGCAAACTTCCCCCGAATCAGCACTCTGCCTTTATTTGAAAGCAGTCTCGGATATCCGTCTCCGTATCCAAGCGGTATTGTCGCGACCCGCATTTTTTCCTTTGCGACAAAGGTCCTGCCATACCCCACGGAGTCGCCCGCCTCTATTTCTTTGACCTGAACCGCATGGCTGTGCAGAGAAAGAGCGGGAGTCACCTTGACTTTGTCGCGGCTGACGCTCTTTGACGGGTAATACCCGTACATAAGTATTCCCACCCGCACGTCGGTCGCGTGAGTAAACGGCATTTCTATGCAGGCGGCGCTGCTCGCCGAGGAAACATGAGAAAATGTCAGAGAGTTTTCTTCGCATCCCTTTATGTAATTTGTGAATTTACTCTGCTGTTCTTTCGTAAAATCGATATCTTCCTTCAGCTTGCTGTCAGAGACCGAAAAATGCATAAAGGACGTGCATATCAGAATTTCGGGCAGCTTTGATATCTTAAGTGTTTCACCAAGTGCCTCCTTTGCCGTAAAGCCTATCCTTCCCATCCCGGTATCGATCTTTATATTGACTTTTGCCTTCTTTTTAAGTTTTTTGGCGCAGTCGGAAAGCAAAAGGGCGTCCGAGTATCTGAAAATTGCAATGACGATATCCTTCTCGATGAGGTCGGCGTACGCGTCGGGGTGAGAGTAACCCAAAACATATATCGGCTTATCGTTTATTATCTCTCTCAGCTCGAGCGCCTCCTCCGGGGTGGCCACCGCAAAGGCGCCCACATGCTCCCGCACGGCGCACGCCACCTTTGCCGCTCCGTGACCGTACGCGTCCGCCTTCACTACCCCTATTATATTTGAAGTCCCGGAAAGTGCGGACCTAACGCTAATGAGATTGTTTTTGATCGCGCCGAGGTCGACCTTGGCATAAGCGCGATAAAGTGAATAGTCCTTCATATCTTAAAAATATCCTTGTTATTATCTGTGGTTATATTTTATTATATGACGCAGCCGTCATTTGGCACAATATTGCCAAGCATTACGCCGTTGCAATGGCCGGTAAAGCTTACGTTTCTCATCTGATAATGAAGATCCCTTTGGCCGGCTATCGCCGTTTTTATAAAATTTGACGTGTGGCCGAAGGCGTACCCGTCCCGATTTTCCTCAAAAAGCACCTGCCTGACCTTGCCCACATACCTATCAAGATACCGATCGCGCGAGAGATCGCAAAGAGAGAAAAGATAGGCGAGCCGACGGTCCTTTTCCTCTTTTTTTATCTGATTCGGCATAAAGTACGCCGGCGTTCCCGGCCTTGCCGAAAAAGGGAAAATGTGAGCATGGAGAAGCTCAAGCGAGGCAATAAACTCCGCCGATTCGAGAAAATCCTCCTCGCTCTCGCCGGGAAAACCGACTATGACATCCGCCGAAAAAGAGGCGTCGGCAAATTCAGCCCTTAATTGCGATATCGATTTTTCAACCGCTGCGATGTTGTATTTTCTCCTCATGGCCGCAAGCGTCCTGTCGCATCCGCTCTGCAGGGATATGTGAAAGTGCGGGCAGAGTTTTTTACATTTTGAGATGCCGCTTATAAATTTCTCGCCGAGCATCGCAGGGTCGAGCGAGCCGAGCCGCACGCGGCAAAGTCCCGGTATTTCCTCAAACGCCTCTATCAAATCCAAAAGGGTCGTGTTCTCAAGATCTTTGCCGTATGTCGATATTTCTATCGCCGTCAGCACTATTTCACGGTATCCCGCGCAAACGAGCTCCCGCGCCTCTTTTACCGCCTCTGACAGGGGTTTTGATCTTATCGGTCCGCGCGCCCTGTTTATTATGCAGTATGCGCAGCGTCCGTCGCAGCCGTCCCCTATTTTTATATACGCCCTTGTGCGCTCGCTGCGGTGAACCGTCATTTGCTCAAAGGCGGCCCCTTCAAGGTCCTTTAAAAGCATTACTCTCTCCGGACGCCGACCTGAAACGCCCCTCGCGTAATCGAGCGCGGCGCGCGCCGCTCTCATTTTTTCTCTGTTCCCGCAGACATAATCCGCGCCCGCCTTAAACGCGCTTTCGGGGGATATCTGCGCCATGCAGCCCGTCACGACGATATAAGCGTCGGGATTTTTGTTTCTCGCCCGCCTTATTATCTGACGCGCCTTTCTCTCGCTTTCCCCTGTGACCGCGCAGGTGTTGATTATATATATGTCGCAGATTTGTGAAAAGCCAAGCTCAATAAGCCCCTCTTTCACAAGCGCTTCCGCTATCGCGGTGCTTTCATAGTAATTGACCTTACATCCGAGCGTGTATACGGCAAACGTCAAACTCATAAATAAACCTGTCTTTAATGATTAATAAATATATTGTTTTATTCTACTTGTCCTTTTTCTTACGCTTAAAATAGGCGCGCCCCGCCGCTTTAACCGACTTTGCCGCCTCGGCCGCTCCGAAAACGCAGACAGGCGTCGCTATTATGATAATCCATCCCGCAAGAGAAGTCAGCTTCACTATGCCGGTAACGCGCGAAAGGCCGGGAAACAGCATCGAAAGCGCGATAAGCAGAACAAAGAGCGCGATATCAAACGCAAACACCGAGCCGATTTCAAACGGTTTTCCGATAACGGTTGTCTTGTATCTCTGCTCAAAGAATATGACAATCGAGCAAAGCAGCGCTGCAATAAAGGCGGAGCAGACCAAACTGCTCTCATCGAAGCCATACACGATCTTCAGTATCACGCATCCGAGCAGAATAAACAGCGCGGCTGCGGCGCCGTTTAAACAGGCGGTTGCCAACTCGTCTTTGTCAATTACAAAGACGCCCGAGGAAACCTTTCTTTTTAGCACATCCCGCTCGCTTCTCGAAAAGGCTATAGCAAAGACCATAATAAGATCAAAAACCAAACCCGATATAACGGTCAAAACGGGGGAAACAAGAGTTAAACCTCCAATCTGACCTATCACCGTCGCCAAAAGCAGCAGCAGCCTCATTATATTTACGCTCGTAAGGTACGAGAGGATGCGCTTCATGGTTATAAAAATAGACTTTGCAAAAATCAGCGAACGCACAAGGGCGTTAAAGCCTCCCTTTTTGTCGCTTGAAACGGGGGAAACTATGACGTCCGAGCAAAAACGCATCGCGTCTCCCGTGCTTACAAAATAGCCTTTGTCTCCAAGATCCCTCAAAGGCGTCTTTTGCGACACGGTCAGAGCGTCGGTTATGCTTATATCCGCCTCCTGACCAAGGATTATCTCGCTTGTGCTTCTTGCGTAGTAGGCGACCTTTTCCCCTCTGTCCTTAAGCAGCCTTATTATCTTTCTCCTTTCAAAGATCGAAAAGCCCTGAAACAGCCTTGCGCGCTCGAATTTTTCAAGGAAAGCGTCATCCCCCACGCTTGCGTATTCGTCGGCGGACATCGAAAAGTCGCCGTCTATATCCGCAATTCCCATTGTTGCGGCAAAATATTCGTTTTTCTCGCTGACGTCATTTGTAAAAAGCAGAACCTTTATCCCGGCTTCACGGCATTTTGAAACGCTGCGGGCGGCCCCCGACAGGATCGGCTCGTTGAATCCGATTATCCCTTCAAAGGTCAGATCGGTGTAAAGCTGCGAGTATTTTCGCAGCGTATTGTATTTTGAAACGCCCGACGCTATGGCAACCACCTTGTGAGACTGCCTCATCATTTGTTTTGCGGTGGTCTCTATCGCCCTTTTTGACAGGGGCGTCATGGGAGCAAGCGCGTTGGAGCCCTCCGGCTTACAGTATGCGCAGCACTTCAGCACCTGTGTTATCTCTCCGCGCAGAATAATCCTGTTTTCGCCGTACCAACGTATAAGTGTAGTCTCAAAGGGCGCCTCGTCAATTCCTGTGTGCCCTATTATGGGGTACTTTTCATCAAGCTCTACGTTGTAAAGACCGTGAGAGGCGGCGCAGTTTATTATCGCGTCCTCCTCGTATGTATTTGTGCTGTCCCGGCGTGTGTTCTTTGCCATAAGACGCGCGGCGGTATATTTGCCCGTCGATATCACCGCTTTGACAAGAAGCTGCCCCGCCTCCTTGGAAATTGGCTCCGAGGGATCAATGTCAAGCAGTCTGTCATATACATACATTTTATCAAGCTGCATGCTGTTTACATCGCAAAGGCTTTCGGTCGGTATCATTAGCGCCGTGACGTCCTTGAGCGTTTCAAGGCGCTCGATCTTTCTTATCAGAGTTCCCGCGTTCACACTTCTTTTTGTGTCAAGAGTGCCGTACACACCGACAGCCACGGTGAGGTATCCGAAAACGGTAAGACTCTCGGTCATAGCGCCGCTGCAAAAAGCGAGGACCAAAATAAGTCCGTCAAGCGCCGACATCTGTCCCGGAAGCAGTATGTTTATCACCGTCAAAAAAGCGGTAAACAAAATCAGTATCAGCCCGGCAAAATAGGATATGCTGCGGAGCTTGCCGAAAAGTCCCATTTTCTCATAGGTTATAAGCGGCGCGTTCTTGCCGGTTTTGCCGACTATCGTATCCGCCCCGGTCTCGGTCACCACGGCCTTTCCGCTGCCCGAGATGACAATCGTTGAAGCGTACACCATGTTTGTGCGTTCGTGCGGCTGCTTGATTCTCGCGTCGCAATCCTCGGCGTTCTTTATGACGCTTCCCGCAGCGTCGGTTATTCCCGTTTCTATAACCGTGAGCCGGTCAGACTCGATCAGCCTCGCGTCGGCGGGAATTATTTGCCCCGCTCTTATCACGATAATATCACCCGGAACCACCGCGTTTTGGGCAAGAGTCACCATTTTGCCGTTTCGAAGGACGGTCGCAAGCGGCAGAGAGTACTGCCCCATGTTCTCAAGTATCCTGTTTGATTTTACAAAAGTAAAGCTTTTTATAATAAAGGCAATAACAAGGGTCAACGCTGTAACGACAAAGGAGGCGACATTTCCAAGCAGAGCGTCGAGCGCCGTGAGTATGAGAAGGAGCACCGAAAGAGGATTTATCGCAACGCGGCGCATGTACCTGCCAAAGCTCTCATGCGGGATCCTGAATATTTCGTTTTCGCCGAGAGCCCTCAGCCTTGCCCGCGCCTCCTTTTCCGTCAGCCCCGTTTCGGCGTTTACAGAAAAGTGGGATAGGACGTCCTCGGCGGGCATGGTATACCATCTTCTTAAATTTTCCGACATGATTTTTTGCCTTTTTCCTTGCTTTTCTTGTTTTATGCGCCGCGGCGCGCTCAGTCGCAGTATATCACCATATTTTCCGCATCCGCGTCCACATAAGCTTTGGTGACGCCTTTGTCATAGCTTCCTATCAGCTTTGTGGCAAGCACGTCCTCTATCTCCCTTTGAATTGTGCGCCTTAAGTTTCTCGCGCCGTATTTGCGGGAAAACGCCTTCTTTGCAATAAGAGACACCGCGTTATCCGTCCACTTAAGGGTGATGCCCTTTTCCTCAAGCGCCTTTCCGAGATCGGAAAGCATAATTTGCGCTATTTTTACAAAGTCTTCTTCGTCAAGAGAACGGAAGGTTATTATTTCGTCCACCCTGTTGAGAAACTCGGGTCTGAGAAAAGCTTCAAGCGCTTTTTGCGTCTTGCTCTCCTCCGCCGACTGGGCGCTTACCGAAAATCCCGCCCTGCTTTCGACTCCCACCGCTCCGGCGTTCGTCGTCATAACAATAACGGTGTTTTCAAAATTCACCTTTCTGCCCGAGGCGTCGGTGATAATGCCGTCGTCAAGTATCTGAAGCAGGATGTTCATAACATCGGGATGGGCTTTTTCTATCTCGTCAAAGAGGACCACCGAATATGGCTTGCGGCGTATTTTTTCAGTAAGCTGTCCCGCCTCGTCGTATCCGACGTATCCGGGAGGCGCTCCTATTATCCTTGAAACGCTGTGCTTTTCCATAAACTCGGACATATCAAGCCTTATAAGCGTTTCCGGCGAATCGAAAAGATCCATAGCCAATGTCTTAACGAGCTCGGTCTTTCCCACTCCCGTGGGACCCGCGAAAATAAAGGACACCGGCTTTCTCTTATATGACACACCTGCCCTTGAGCGCTTTATTGCCCTTGCCACCGCGTCGACCGCCTTATCCTGTCCGATAATGCGCGTCTTCAGCCTTTCGGCCAGATTCTCGATCCTTTTATACTCGTTTTCGGTTATATTGCTTGCGGGAATACCCGTCCATATTTCGATCACCTGCGCGAGATCCTTTGTGGAAAGGCTCACCTTATCCCTTGCCTCGGAGGCGACATTGAACTCCTCCTGCGCCGCGTACTCTTTGGACTTTAATTCGGCGATACGCTGATATCTCGCGTTCTCCTGCTCGGGAGTCTCGTTTTCGGGAAACTCGTTCTCGGCGCTCTCGCGCTGAGCGCGTATACTTTTGAGGCTGGCGGCTGCCCTTTCCGCTCTGTCTATTTCGGGCGAATGCAGAGCAAGATACGCCGAGGCTTCATCGAGCAGATCTATCGCCTTGTCCGGCAGGAAGCGGTCGGTTATATAACGCTCCGAAAGGATAACCGCACGGCTTACCGTCTCGTCGGGAATCTTTATGCCATGGAAATTTTCATAGTATCCCTTGATACCCTTCAGTATCTCGATGCTGTCCGCGACCGAGGATTCTTCAACTATAATCGGCTGGAAGCGACGCTCCAGCGCGCTGTCCTTTTCTATATATTTACGGTATTCGGCAAGAGTCGTGGCTCCGATAAGCTGTATCTCGCCTCTTGAAAGCGCCGGCTTTAAAATATTTGCGGCGTTCATGCTGCCTTCCGATTCGCCCGCCCCGACGATGCTGTGCACCTCGTCTATGACAAGAATGACGTTTCCAAGGTTTTTTACCTCTTCGATAAGTCCCTTTATTCTTGCCTCAAACTGGCCGCGAAACTGCGTTCCGGCGACCAACGCCGTAAGATCGACAAGCTGCACTTCCTTGTCGGCAAGCTTATACGGCACGTTTCCCTCGACTATCCTTTGAGCGAGCGCTTCTGCGATGGCCGTCTTTCCGACTCCGGGCTCGCCGATGAGACAGGGGTTGTTTTTCTGCCTTCTGCAAAGAATCTGCATAAGGCGTCCGAGCTCTCTTTCCCTTCCGACGATCCGATCAAGCTTTCCCGCCTTTGCGGAAGCGGTAAGATCGGTGCAGTACATATCAAGAAACTTGCGGCTCTTGGCGTTCGCCTTTTGTCCCTTTGTTCTTGGCGCCTGATTCCTTCTTGCGGGATCTCCGGCCTTTTCGGGATAGCCGAGATTTCCGAAAAGCTTTCTCAGGTCCATTGGAGGCGTTTGACTTATCGGCGCGTCGCTGTCGCTTCCGTCCCCGCTCTCCTGAATGTTCATCATATCCTCGGCCTCCATTTCCATGCGGTCAAGGTCCTCCTCCGATATCCCCATATTCTCGATTATATCGTTTACCGGCTTTATGCCGAGTTCCTTGGCGCATTTTATGCAAATACCCTCGTTGACGGTTTTATCTCCGTCTATTCTCGTTATATATATCATTGCAACACGTTTTTTGCATCTTGCACACAGTTCCATATTTTTTACCCTTTCAGCCTTGATTTTTTGCTGTGACCTTTCTGTTTTATTGTAAATTGCTGTAAATTACGGCTAATACCTTCGGTTTTAATGTTTTTTGTATATGTTATTAAAAATAGAGTTTGTCTACTTTGAAGTCATAATAAAATAAAATATGTTGTTTTCGTAAAACCATCTTGCGATCACGGAGCCCTCAAACATTTCGACCCCGATATTGTCAAAAGCGCGAATAAGTACCTCCGAGAAGGTGAACATGATAAGGCTTACAACGTTTATGAAAAGATAAGCGGTGACGACACCGAAAACAAGTCCCATTAACTTATCCGCCTGCTTCAGTATGGGAAAACTGAAAACTACCTTGATCAGTATCTTTATAAGGTGGATGAGCAAATTTATGCAAATAAATATTATGCCAAAGGCCAAAACATCGGCTGCGACCTCCGCGCTCACGTCAAAATTCTTTATGGTGCCCGAAAGAGTACCGTTGGCCTCGCTTAAAAAGTGTTCTTCGATGACGGGAAGCAGATATTTCCCGAGCTGCGGCGCAAGGAGATATCCGCCGAACAAAGCGATGAAAAACCCGAAAAAGGTTATGACCGATTTGGCAAACCCGCCTCTCCAGCCGCCGTATATACATAAGAAGGCGAGGGCGAGAACAATTATATCAAGAATCATACTCATGCCGATAAATCCTCCTTTCTCGATTTTTCCGTCATTTGGAAGAGCTGTCTTCCGATTTCAAAATGATCGCCGATGTGGTCGTGCATACGAAAATATCCTTTTCGGTGCATATCACCTTTACCGGCTCGGGGGAAGCGGCGACTGATATTTGGCTGCTGCCCTTTGAGTTTGTTATAACAAGCTTATCACCGTAAAGCAGATATACGCTATCCTTGCTCAGTATTGCGTCTTTTATATCGGAGGACGCCTCGTTTTTAAACAGGCTGTTTCCTTTAGCGTCAAACTGCTCGACAAAGCAAGCTGAATCGTCATACTCCCGCAAGTATATGACGGCGGCGCCGCTGTCGCCGATCATGTACTTTATCACATTCATGCCATTATATGCGAAACGGTTTATTAAATTGCCGTCTGAATTGTAAAATCTCAAGCCTTCCGCGCAGACAAGTACAAAGCCGCCTCCCTCAAGGTAGGAACAACTGTACACCGCCGTATCCTCAAGACTTAAATTAAGCTTGCTTTCGTTTGAGCGAGTGGGCAAAATTGTGAGTTCGGTCATATTTCTTCCAAGGTCGTCGATGTAGTACGAGCATACAAGCAGCTCGCTTCCGTCGTCATTAAGATCCATGGCGCTTATGCTTTTGTTTTTCATAATTCTGTTTATAAGATCAAAGCCGCTGTTATAGATGTAAACGACGCCCGAATAGTCCCTGCTTCTTGTGGCTATGGCGTATACGCCCGAATCGCTCATTGACGCGTGAGTTATCGGATATTCGAGAGTTTCCGACATTTCCTTTGTAAAATAGCTGTACACCGAGTAAGCTCCCGAGCTTTTATCGTACATTAGCAGATATTTTTTGGATGCGGCGGCGGCGGGCGAAGCGTAGTTCAGCTCCTCGGAGAGCGCGACCTTGCCGCCCGTGTCGTAAACGAGCAGCTGTTTGCCGTTGTAAAGGGCGAGGTAGTCCCGAAAATCCGTAAAGCGGTTTTGCTCGGACGCACTGTAAATTATATCGTTTTCAAGCACAACCGCCGTATCCATTCCGAAATCCACATTTCTCATGAGATACCTGAAATTTTCGATTGTTATTTCATCCCTGAATATTAGGAGCATAGCGGCGGCATACACAAAAAACACGGCGAGCGCGCACCATTTAGCGATACGGTAGAATTTTGACACTCTTTCGTAGTGTCTGTTCTTTACAACGTTTTCTTCGGTCTCCACCGGGTCGCGATAAGGAACATATGCCTCATTATACACCGGGTTTTGCCTTTTTTCAAGCTCATTTTGACGCCTTTGCACATCCGTCAGCGATTTTTTTTCATCTTTTCCCGGCTTATCGGGTAAATTGGGATTTTTCTTTTCTACAAGGTGCCTGCTTTGCCCGCTTTTTTTACCCGTTTTATCAAATAAGTTTGACAAACCCACGTAATTATGCTCCTTTCATTAAGTTTTCTGCAAAAGCCGTTTGTAAATACGCGCTTTATTAACAGTTAATTTTTGAAAAATTTATCGTTTTTATAAACGACGCGGCTCAGATACAGCCCGTCGGGAGGCAGGGTTGGGCCCGCGCGCTTTCTGTCCCTCGAAGCGATTATATTTTCGATATCGCCGAGCGGTATCCTTTTCATGCCGACGTCGACGAGAGTACCCGCGATTATCCTGACCATGTTGTATAAAAATCCGTTTGAGGCCACTTTGATTGTGACAAGAGAGCCCTCCCTTTCCACTTCAAGATATTTTATATCCCTTACGGTGTTTTTGGCCGAGCCTCCCTGAGCCATAAAGGCGGAAAAATCATGCGCTCCGACAAAGGATGCGGCGCACTCGTTCATGAGCTCAATATCAAGCCGCAGTGGACAGTGCCATGCCCGTTTGCAAAAGAAGGGGGACATTATCGGCTCGTTCCATATAAGATACTTATATTCTTTATACATAACGTCGTATCTTGCGTGAAAGCCGTCCTCGACCCGCCACGCGCGATTTACCGAAATATCCTCGGGCAGAAACTGGGTTATTGCAAAAGGAAGCTTTTTTGGAGACATGTTTTCATAAAGGTCGCCCTCTACAGTCAGAAAAAAGCTTTCCGCGTGGACCCCGGCGTCTGTGCGGGAGCAGCCCACAAGCATAAGCGGACATTTGTAAAATTTCTCGAGGGCGCTTTGCAGTCTTCCCTCCACCGTCACGGCGTTTTTCTGCACCTGATATCCGTGATAGCCTGTCCCGAGATAGGAAATTTCAAGAAGTAATTTCATTGACGCAGCACTTGCTTTCTTTGATCTTTTGCTTTTTTTATCCTAATACTCTGTATACTCTGTATCTCAGCCGAACGCGGGGCGTCTTTTATGTTTTTATATCAATTATCTATCCGATTATCAATAAAGTATCAATGTATCAATATATTAGTAAAGGATGGACGGCAGGGGTATCCTGTCTGCGAAAAAGACAAGCGCGCCGGCGGCGATCACGCATAAAAGAGCTATAAAATCGATCGGCTTATAATGCAGGACGTTCATTCGCGTCTTTCCCTTGCCCCCGTTGTAGCATCGGCACTCCATTGCGACGGCAAGCTCGTCCGCCCTTCTTATGCACGAGAGAAACAGCGGAATGAAGACGGGGATCAGCGCCTTCGCGCGGCTTATGACGGATCCCGTGGAAAAGTCGGCTCCTCTGGCTTTCTGCGCCGACATTATCTTATCGGTCTCCTCTATAAGGGTGGGAATAAAGCGCAAAGCGATCGTCATCATCATCGCAAAGTCGTGCACCGGAATCTTTATTTTAGCCAGCGGCGAAAGAAGCTGCTCCATGCCGTCTGTGAGAGCTATCGGAGACGTGGTGTAGGATATCAGCATGGTCGAACCTATGAGAAGGGCGACTATCCGAATTATTATGAAAACAGACTGCACAATTCCGGAGCTGTATATCTCGATTATCCAAAATGAGCAGAGCAGCCTGCCTCCCTTTGTCCAAAACAGGTTTAATATTCCGGTGAATATCATGATAAATCTCAAGGGTTTAAGCGATTTTAAAACGGTGCGAAACGGAATGCTTCCTAAGGGTATCATAATAACGGAAAGCGCCAGCACCGTCGCCACGCCGCTGAGCGTGTCCGCCAAAAAGACGACTACGATATACAAAATCGTAAGTATAAGCTTCATGCGCGGGTCTATTCTGTGCAGAGGCGAATTTCCCGGAAAGAACTGACCGAGCGTAATGTCCGAAAGCATCAGCACTCACCTCCCCGCCTGCCGCATACAAGAGGAGACAGCGCCTTTACGGCGGCCTCAACCGTGTATATATTGTCGGGAAGCTCCATTCCCATGCTTTTAAGCCTTGTAATCAGAGAGGTTATCTGAGGCACGTCAAGTCCCATCGTGCATAGCTCGCCTGCCCTTTGAAAGACCTCGTCCTTGCTGCCGCTTGCAAAGCATTCGCCGTGATTCATGACTATTATGTTATCGGCGTACTTTGCCATATCCTCCATGCTGTGGCTGACTATCACAACCGTGCCTTTTGTAACATCACGAAATGAGCAGATAGCCTTGAAAATCTCATTTCTGCCGACCGGGTCAAGCCCCGAGGCGGGCTCGTCAAGCACGAGAACCTCGGGCTCCATCGCCATAACGCCCGCTATGGCCACCCTTCTCTTTTGGCCGCCCGAAAGCTCGAAGGGAGATTTCGAAAACAGCTCTTCCTCAAGTCCCACAAGCATGGCCGCCTTTCGCACGCGGCGGTCTATTTCATTCGTATCAAGCTTCATGTTTGCAGGACCAAAGGCTATGTCCTTGTAGACGCTCTCCTCAAAGAGCTGATATTCGGGGTACTGAAAAACAAGTCCCACTCTGAACCTTACATCCCGCAGCTTCTTTTTATCGGCAAATATGTCCTCGCCAAAGAGATAAACGCTTCCGCTTGTCGGCTTAATAAGGCCGTTCATCATCTGCACCATTGTCGATTTGCCGCTTCCGGTATGCCCGATGATACCGGTCATCTTTCCTTTTTCTATTTTAACGCTCACACAGTCCAGCGCGTCTGTGCGAAAGACCGTTCCGTCTCCGTAAACATAGCTGACGTTCCTGAGCTCTATCGCTGTTTCCAAACTTAGTTTCCTTTCCGCCCTTTCACACCCGAGGCAATTCTCATTATTGCGTTTGCCGCTTCCTCCTCGGTCACTATTCCTTCGCTCAGTTCGGCGCCCTGACTTTTTAAAATGTGGCAAAGCTCCGTCACCTGCGGAAGCGCAAGTCCTATTTTAAACATTTTATCCGCCTGAGAAAATATTTCAGACGGCTTTCCCTGCATTATGAGCTCGCCTTTATCCATTACGATCACTCTGTCGGCAAGGACCGCCTCGTTCATGTTGTGCGTTATGTGTATCACGGTTATACCGTGTTCCCTGTTTAGAGAGCATATGGTGTTCATCACTTCGTCCCGTCCCGCCGGGTCGAGCATCGCCGTGGCCTCGTCGAAAATGATGCATTCGGGCATCATGGCAAGCACGCCCGCTATGGCGATTCTCTGCTTTTGCCCTCCCGAGAGCCTTGAAGGAGCGTGCTTTGCATACTCCGACATGCCAACCGTCCTAAGCGCGTTTTTTACCCGATTGCGTATTTCCTCGCTCTCAAGGCCGAGATTTTCAGGGCCGAAGGCTATATCCTCCTCAACCACTGTGGCGACCAGCTGATTGTCGGGATTTTGGAATACCATGCCCACATTTTTTCTTACGTTAAGTATCTCTTCTTCGCTCATATTCTCGCCAAAGGTTATTCCGTTCACCGTGATGCTTCCCGACTCGGGCTCAAGAATCATATTGATAAGCTTTGCAAGGGTAGATTTGCCGGAACCGTTTCTGCCGAGGATCGCCACAAACTCTCCCTTTTCGATATTCAGATTTATTCCGTTTATCACGGCGGCGCGCTTATCATCTTCATCGAGATAGCTGAACTTCAGATCCTTTATTTCAATAAATGACACTTGATCTTCCTTCTTTTAATTGTTGTAATTGTTGTCTAATTATTGTCATTGTCGAATATAAATCGCGCGACGCTTCCGCACGGTAAGGTCAAACCCGAAAAGCTGACGGGTATTCCTATTTCGCCGCATTCCGCCCTGCCGGGGCGACGCTTTGAAAGCGCCAGCGAGAGTATATATCCCACGCTTGAGGGGGAAAGCCCCGCAGTGTAGCTGTTGACAAGGAAAAACAGCGGAGTATCGGAAAGCAGCCGCTCACACATGCAGATAAGCTCGAAGATACATTCCTCAAACTTCCACACTTCCCCCGACGGCCCTCTGCCGTAAGAGGGCGGATCCATTATCACGGCGTCGTATCTGCCGCCCCTTCGTATCTCCCTTTCCGCAAATTTTTTGCAGTCGTCAACAATCCACCTTATCGGAGAATTTGAAAGCCCGGACAAAGAGGCGTTCTCCCGCGCGGCGGACACCATTCCCTTGGAGGCGTCCACATGCGTCACCGACGCTCCCGCCTTTGCGGCGGCAAGAGTCGCCCCGCCGGTATACGCGAACATATTAAGCAGCTTTATAGGACGGTTCGCCCCCCTTATAAGCTTTGACATCCATTCCCAGTTTGCCGCCTGCTCGGGAAAAATGCCGGTGTGCTTAAAGCCCATCGGCTTCACTTTGAATTCAAGTCCGAGCGAGCGGTAACTTATCCTCCACTCATCGGGAAGACTTGATCTTTTTTCCCAATAGCCGCCGCCCGAATGAGAACGAAGGTATTCGGCGTTTGCTTTTTCCCACAGTCCCGACTTTTGCTCCGGCCGCCATATGATCTGAGGGTCTGGCCGTATCAGCAGATACTCTCCCCATCTTTCAAGCCGTTTGCCCTCTCTTGCGTCTATAAGCTCATACTCATAATCTTGCCATTTGTCTGATGTATACACAGTATTTCACTACTTTCATTCTGCTTTAACTTTATTTATCGTTTTATGCTTTATGCGTCGACATCAAATACGGTCTGCTCAAAGCCTCGGCTCTTTTCCGCGTCGCCCGTCCCGTCAAAGGGGAGATGAAGGTGTTCGTACGCGAGCCTTGTGGCGCATCTTCCCCTCGGAGTTCGTGAAAGAAAGCCTATCTGCAAAAGGTAGGGCTCGTAAACATCCTCGATAGTTACCGACTCCTCGCCGATAGTGGCGGCAAGAGTGTCAAGTCCGACGGGGCCGCCCTTGTATATCTTTATTATCGTGCCGAGCATTTTTCTGTCTATGTTGTCAAGCCCCAGCTCGTCTATTTCAAGCGCGTCCAAAGCATACTCGGCTATCTGTTTGTCAATGACGCCGCTTCCCTTTATTTGCGCAAAATCCCGCACTCTTTTGAGAAGACGGTTGGCGACTCTCGGCGTTCCCCGGGAGCAGCAGGCTATTTTGTACGCGCCGTCTTGCAGTATGTCTATTCCGAGTATCCTCGCGCTTCGTGTGACGATGCGTGAAAGCTCCTCGGGAGTGTAAAGCTCAAGTTTCAAAAGCACTCCGAAACGGTCCCTTAAGGGAGTGGAAAGCTGACCTGCCCTTGTTGTCGCCCCTATAAGAGTGAAATGAGGCAAATTTATTCGTATCGACCTTGCCGCCGGCCCTTTGCCGATTATAAAATCTATTTTAAAGTCCTCCATGGCGGGATAAAGCACCTCCTCCACAAAACGCGGAAGACGGTGTATCTCGTCGATGAACAGTATGTCGTTCGGCGCCAAATTGGTCAACAGGGCCATAAGATCGCCCGATTTTTCTATAGCGGGGCCGGACGTCACCCTGATGTTCACTCCCATTTCGTTTGCTATTATGTTTGAAAGAGTGGTCTTTCCAAGCCCGGGAGGCCCGTAAAGTAGCACATGATCGAGCATTTCGCCCCGCTGCCTTGCCGCCTCGATGTATATTGCCAAATTTTGCTTCGCCTTGACCTGCCCTACGTATTCATCAAGCGTTTTGGGGCGAAGGGTCTGCTCGGCGTCAAAGTCCTCCTCGCTTTCCCTGCCGTCGATTATTCTGTTTTCCGTGTTATATTCTTCGTAACTGTCCATAAGCTTTCCTAAACCTTATATAACATATAACTGTATCGTCACTGCATCAGCGCGTTAAGAGCCTGTCTGATAAGAGTATCGCAATCAAGATCGGCGGAAAGGCCCCTTAAGGCACGACTTGCCTCCGCCCTTGTGTAGCCGAGACTCATAAGTACCGCCAAAGCGTCGCTAACGGCGCTTGGAGCTCCGTTTTCAACCTCGCCCTCGGCAAAAGGATCGGTATCTGAAGAAGAACTTGAACCAATGCTCTTTGCAAACTTATCCTTAAGCTCGAGAATCACTCTCTCGGCAATCTTTTTGCCGACTCCGTTTGCGGCGCTTATCGCCCGCGTGTCCCCGGTCGATATCGCCATACCGAGCTTTTCGGGCGTCAGCACGGAGCATATGGCCATAGCCGCCTTCGGTCCTACTCCGGAGACGGTGATAAGCAAACTAAAGACCGTCTTTTCATCCTCGGTAAAAAAGCCGTAAAGCTCCTGCGCGTCCTCTCTCACCGAATAATACGAATAAAGCTTAACCTTCTCTCCGACCTTGCCCGAAAGCTGTCCGAGAGTATTGGAGCTTATTGTAAGCTTGTATCCCACTCCCGCACATTCAATAACCGCATAATCGCTCTCCACCGCGGCAAGAACGCCTGAAAAATAATAATACATGATTTCCTCCGTTTAGCCGCGCTGCCGGCTTTATCTGTCAAGATGTCGGCTTTTGCGCCGAACTTTGCGCCTTACTGTTTCCCGTTTTCTTTTTTGAAAATCAATTCAGGTTGTAATAACTTTTCAGTCTTGATTTTCCCGTGTGGGCGTGGCATATGGCGATTGCAAGAGCGTCGCAGGTGTCGTCCAGCTTCGGCGCCTTTTCAAGACCAAGCAGGGTTTTTACCATAAGGATCACCTGATTTTTTTCGGCCTTGCCGTAACCGACCACCGACTGCTTTACCTGAAGAGGGGTATACTCGTTTATCTCAAGTCCGTTTTGAGCCGCCGCAAGAAGTATCACTCCGCGCGCCTCGGCGACGCTTATTCCCGTTGTTATGTTCGTGTTGAAAAAGAGCTCCTCCACGGCTATCTCGTCGGGACGGTACTTTTTTATCAGCGCGTCAAGCTCGCCGTGTATTTTGTTAAGTCTTTTTTCGATCGGGGTGTGAGCGGGAGTGGTTATCGCGCCGTAGGCGACAGTCTTAAAACGCATGTCGACGTAATCGATAATTCCGTACCCGACTATAGCGAGTCCCGGGTCTATTCCGAGTATTACCGTATGTCATCCCCCCATTCACAATTCAGCGAATATTATAAGTCATTATATTATAACATACAAGCGGCCTCTTGTCAAAGCAAATGTCGTTTTATTTCATTATATTTTTTTATTTTTCAGCGCTGCGGGATTTATCGGCAAAATGAGCGGCGGCATACGAGCGTTAAGTTAAATGGTAATTGATCGGAACAATAAATTAATTTCAAATTAATTTATTCGGGTACGCCTTTGTTATGAATTGTACCGCGCTTTTATTTTGTCATATTTTGAATAACTTTTCAAATACAAAGGGTAAGGATTTTAAGAATTTTTCATTAATTTTACATAAAGGACTTATTTTATCCTTTCCCGCCCCTCCTGATTGCATATATTATTTATTGGTATTGCCGGCGGCGTTTTCTCATGCCCGATTCCGAACGGTAAAACGTCAAAGCCCGAAACCTGAAGGATAAAGCGGAAAATTTTATGATAGTAATTGAAATCGCCTTTGATATCTGCTATAATAGTAGCCGTATACGGTAAATAGTGCCTTTGATTTATTTGAGCTTACGTGAAAGGGTTATAAATTGTGGAACTTTACGGCCTCTCAGACAGAAAAAATACCTGCTGCTTTACCGGACACCGCTCCCTTACCGACGAGGAAAAAAGGCTGTGCCTTAACCGCCTTAACCGTTCGGTGGAAAAGCTTATACTCACGGGAGTGACAAACTTTATAACCGGCGGAGCGCTTGGCTTTGACACAATCGCCGAGATAAGCGTGCTTACTCTCAAAAGAAACAAATACCCCAAAATAAAGATGACAGTCGCCGTCCCTTTTAAAGGTCAGTCGGACAGGTGGAACGCCGCCGACCGCGCCCTCTACCGAACCATACTTTCGGAGGCAGACGAGGTGATTACGCTTTTTGACAGTTACAATAACCGCTGCATGAGCGTGCGCAACCGATTTATGGTGGATAACAGCGCTTTTTGCATCAGTTACGTCAAAAAAAAGTCGGGCGGTTCCTTTTATACAGAAAATTACGCTAAATTACGGGGACTCAATGTCCTGAACCTCGCATACTGTGAAGAAGAGGACCGCTATGAACATATCGGGCTCAAACAATGAAAAAAAAACAAAAGAAGCAATAGTTAAAAACTTTTCGGTTGAGGAAAGAGAACTCTTTTCACTTTTGAACGAAACGCAAAAAAAGAAAGCGCTCGAGCGTTTGGCGTCCGGCGAGCTTTCACCCTATGTATTCGGAAAAAAGTACTTTTTCAAAAACTATTTCGCCATAAATTCCTCCTGCCTGATACCTCGCCCGGACACCGAGCGAGTGGTCGAAAAGGCGCTGTCACTGCTGCCCTCTTGCAGCGCAAATATAGCCGACCTTTGCTGCGGCTGCGGCTGCATCGCTCTTTCGATTCTCGATGTGAGAAAGGACTGCTTTGCGCATCTTGTCGATATAAGCGGCGGCGCGCTCAAAAAAGCAAAGGAAAACGCCGCGGCGCTCGGATGCCGTGACAGAGTCGCATTTTCAAGATCGGATATACTGCGAACAAATCCCGTTATGGGAAAAAAATTTGACATAATAGTTTCAAATCCCCCGTACCTTAAAAGCGGAGAGCTTGATCTTTACCCCGATCTTAAAGCGGAGCCGCGCATTGCTCTTGACGCGGGAGAGGACACCCTCGTCTTTTACAAAAGGATAATAAGCGCCTTTGATATTTGCCTTAAAAAGGGCGGCGTTTTCGTATTTGAGATCGGATACTCTCAAAAAGACGATATAGAACGCCTTGCCGGCAGCCGCGGACTTTGCTGCGAGGTGACAAAGGATTACGGCGGAAACTACCGAGTGGCGGTTATAGGAGAGTCAAAGTCAAAATGAAAATTTCCGAAATATTAAAAGAAGCTTTTTTATATCAGTGGTTCAACGTACTTTGGGGCCGCTTTTACTCGGACAGGGCAACAACTCTGCCCATCGATCACATAAAGCGGGAAAACGCAAAAAAATTGACCTTCAGTTGGGCGTTCTCGGTGTTTGTCGGGATCAACATACTTGTTTTTATATTTTTCGTTTTCAGATATGTGAACACACTGATCCCGGTGATAATATCATTTTTTGTCATACTGCTTTGCTCTCTTATTTTATCCTGCGCCGCCTCGTGGGTTTATATTGCAGTCTGCTCGTATATAGGGCTTAAGGAGCGCAAAGACTTAAAAAAATAAAAAAAGTAAAACCCGTCCGCAAAACACACACATATAATTAATAAATATAAAAATAAATACCATTTTGAAAGGTTTGGTTGATATAAGTGAACAAAATCAGCGTTTGCTGCCTGTTCGGCGGCGTTTCGACAGAACACAAGGTCTCTCTTTCTTCGGTGACCTCGGTGCTAAAAAACATAGACCGTGAAAAATACGACCCCATAATGCTGGGCATAACCATGAGCGGAAGATGGCTGCTTTACGAAGGGCCGATCGAAAAAATAGCCTCCGGCGAATGGGAGCGAAACGGCGAACACCTGACCGACGCGTGGATATCTCCGTCAAGAGTCGAAAAATGCATTTATACCGCCGACGGCAGAAAGCTTCATATCGACGTGGTTTTTCCGGTGATGCACGGCGCGGGCTGCGAGGACGGCACTTTACAGGGTCTTCTCACCCTCTCGGGCATACCGTATGTGGGTCCGGACTGCGAGGCCTCGGCAATCTGCATGGATAAAGCCGCGACAAAGATCATACTAAGTGCACACGGCATACCTCAGGCAAAGGCGGTGACAACCACAAGAACGCAGATAAAGAGCGATATAAAACAGGTTGTGGCGCGCTGCGAGGAAATGGACTATCCCCTTTTTGTAAAGCCTTCAAGGTCGGGTTCTTCAATAGGAGTCTTTAAGGTAAAAAACAGCCTCGAGCTTGCCGACGCGCTTTACGAAGCATGCGTTTTTGACAAAACCGTGCTTATTGAGGAATATATAAGAGGAAGCGAAATAGAAGTGGCAGTCATGGGAAACGAGGACCCCATAGCGTCGGTGTGCGGCGAGATCGACCCAGGAAGCGAATTTTACGACTATAACACAAAATACGTCTCCGACAGCGCCGGTTATTACATCCCCGCAAGGATAGACGAAATTAGCGCGAAAAAGGTGCGCGAGTACGCCGTTGAAATATATAAGATACTCGGCTGCCGCGGCCTTTCAAGAGTCGATTTCTTTGTCGGGGACAGGATAATTTTCAATGAGATAAACACCCTTCCCGGTTTCACTTCCATAAGCATGTTTCCAAAGCTCTTCATGCACGGCGGTATGAGCTACACAGAGATAATCGACCGCCTTATCACCCTTGCAATGGAATGAAAGGTAAACGCGGCTGCAAACTTCACGCGCTTTTGCAAAATGAAAAAATGCAAATGAAAAAACATCTTGCAATTTGCGATGTTTTATAGTATCATTTATACAGAAAAAGCGATAAATGAACAAACATAGTAAGGAGAAAGAAAAATGTCGGCTAAAAACATATTAAAAATTGCTTTTGCGCTGCTGCTTATCGTGTCGGTCTGCCTGTCAGGCGGCTGCGCGGGCAACAAAGACGATTCAAAAGACACGACGACATCCGCCTCGCAAGACGTCGATAAAGCTCCCGAGAAGGATGCGGATAAGTGGGTATCGGCGATATTCGGCGGAGGTCCCTTCGTACATGGCGGAGAGAACGTCGCAAAGCGCGTAAAGGAGTCGGGATTCAACACCATGATAATATGGTCGGTCCACGTACATGAGGACGGCACGCTCTATCTCAACGACGTTTTGGTCTGCAAAGACGGCAAATGCGTCGTGAGCGACTCAATAAAAGAGACTTGGGCCAACCTTAAAGAAGAGGGCTCGGGAATCAAAAGAGTGGAAATAAGTATCGGCGGATGGGACTGCGCTGACTTTGAGGGCATCAAAAAGCGCATAGAAGCGGACGGAGTCGGAGAGGACACCATCCTTTATAAAAACTTCAAGGCGCTTATAGACGCCACAAAGGCGGACGCGGTCAATTATGACGACGAGAGCTGTTATGACGTGATTTCCGCAACCAAATTCGGGCAAATGTGTGACGCGATGGGCGTAAAGATCGCCCTTTGTCCCTACACTCAGATTAATTTCTGGAAAACGCTCAAAAGCAATCTCGGCGATATTGTCGACAGAGTATATGTTCAGTGCTACGCGGGCGGCGCGGGAAACAACCCGGACACCTGGGCGCATCAACTGAACACGAAGGTAATTCCCGGCTATTGGTGCATGGCGGGAGGCGGTACAGACAGCGCGGATACCGTTTCAAAAAAACTCAGCAGCTGCATCGACAATATCACGGGCGGATTTATGTGGCTGTACGACGACATGCAAAATCTGCGCTCGCCCAATTCCACCTCTGATTATGCAAGCGCCATAAACTCTCTAAATCCTTTGAATTCCGCGTCCTAAGAAGAATAACCTTACAATAATTTCGGGGGGCTGAAAAATCAGCCCCCGTATTTTTGCGATATTTTCCGCCCTATCAAAGAAGCTTTCAAAACTTTCAAAGCTATTAAAGCCGTCCTTAAAAGCGAAAGCGGATTTTATCGCCTTTTTCAGACGTTATCCGGCGAATATATGTACAGCGGCAGCGGGAACCATGTAAGAGCTTCCCTGTTTTTCAACCGCGCTCTTGCGGGCGCCTTGTGAGTGAAAAAAAGCTGCATAGCCTCAAGGTGAGAAAGCTCGATATCGGCCGGCAAATCGGTAAAGGCAACCGATATTTTGCCGCCGCTTACCCGTATCATCAGCTTTTCCCTGCCCGCAAAGCCGTCTATGTCAAAAACCGCGCTTGCGTCAATAAGCTTTTCATAACCGTTCTTAAGTTCCATAAGCGGTAAAAGCGTTTTTTCGTAGCTTAAAATATTAAAACACAAATCGGCTCCAACGTATACCGTCTCGGCGTAATGATACAGTACATCCGCGCATGTCACGTCGCACTCGGGAATATGAAAGCAGAGATGACTTTTGTCTTTTGCCAAAAGGTATATCATGTCCTTCAGGTATTTGACGTCGCTGAAAACCGCCTCGTTAACGTCGTTTCTCTTGACAACCGCCCAGCCCGCAAAAGCTTCTTTGTCATAAAACACATAAGGGACGCTCTGCCATGAGGTGAGTATGTCGTAAAGCTTCTCGCGCGGTCTTTCGTATCTGAACGGTCGGGCGCTTGAATTATGAAGAGAGTATATATTGTCAAGCCCTATGGCGTCTTCCCTTTCGAGCCTTTTCATAAGCAGCGTCGGACGCGCGTCGGGATCCCTGTCCTTTAATGTCTTTTCAGTGACGGTATAGCACGCCTCCGTCCCGCACTTTTCAAATCCGAAATGGTCGTACCTTGTTCTTTTGCCGCTGAGGACGAGCATGGAGCACCCCTGCTTTATCGCCCCGTCGCAGGCGCTGTGCATCGCCGCCTTCATGTAACCCTTTCCCCGATGGCGGGGATGAACCGCGACGTTGCCTATACCGCATGCCTTAATTTTTTTATCGCAAACACTCATTTCAAGCAGAAAAGCGCCGACGCAGGCAAGTATCCTGCCCGTGCCGTCCTTTACGAAATATGTATCCTTTGCGGGATCGTTCCCGCGCCCGAACAGCTTTGGGAGAAGCTTGTAAAACGAGCTGTCATATCCGTTAAAGCCAAACACGTAATTAATAAAATCAACATAATCTTCGTTATCGGACGTATCTCCTTTTGACACCTTGATTTTTCTTTCTTCCTCCATCGTCGTTGTCCTTTCTTTGTTAAAAAAATTTAAACGATAAAAGACAGCCGCACCCGCCGATTTTGCGGCGCGGCTGTCCTTTGCTTACCGTTTTTTATCCTTGCACCGATCGCGCTTGTCCTTTTTTAAAAGACGCGCGCTGCAGCAGCATTTTGCCGCTAAAGCTAAGACGGCGGCGGCCAAGATCAGATGAAGCAGCGGTATTTCGAAAAATCCCTCGCTCGACATCTGCGCAAGCTTTTTCCCCTGTTTTTTACAGCGTACATAATTATTCATAGAGTACTCGCAAAAAAGCGTGGGCAGGTCCTCGCACGTCTTTTTCACGGCGTCGCATACAATTTCAAGCTTCATTTTGTGTGTTTGCCTTTCACTGCGATTTTGAGAAAGCACACAAGCATGGGAATATAGTCAAAGCCGTATCAACATGACTTCACTATTTATAATATATCATACAAAGGCATCTTATTCAACCGCTTGACAAACTTTTTTTTGTATGATAATATAAATTCAAAATAAATACAAACGGGAAAGGAAGATTTAAAATGCCTCTTGATATGAACTCGCAAATAAGCGCGGTTGCGGGAGTCGGACCGCAAAAAGCAAAATACCTCGGGGCGTTGGGAATAAGAAGCGTGCACGATCTTCTGCGGCATTTCCCGAGAGCGTATCAAAACCGAGGGGATGCCAAAACCCTGTGCGAGGCGGCGCTGTACGGCCAAAAGTGCGCCGTTATACTCACTGTGGGAAGCGCTCCTCAGGCAGCCGCGCTGCAAAACCACAAGATTCTGACAAAGTTTACCGCCTTTGACGAGACGGGAAGCTGCACCGTTACATTTTTCAATCAAAGCTACATAAAAACCGTTTTCCATGTAGGAGATATATTCAGATTTTTCGGCAGGGTGGAGCGTTACCGCAGTACCTGGCAGATAAGCTCCCCCGACTTTGAGCCGGTAAACGGCATTCGTCCCCTAAGCGATCTTTACCCTATTTACCCCCTCACAAACGGCGTTTCTCAAAAAATAATGCAAAACATAATAGGTACGGCGCTTGCGGGGCTCAGCCTTCCTCCCTCGGACCCCATTCCCGAGGAAATAAGAAAAAGAGCCAAAATATGCACCCTTGAAAAGGCGCTTTACGGCATTCACCGTCCTTCAAACATATCGGAGCTTGCAAAGGCGAGAGAATATTTTATATTCGAAGAGCTGTTTATATTCGCCGCTGAGATTATGCTCTCAAAGCAAAGCATAAGCGAAAAAAAGGCCGTGCCTCTTTCGGTAAAGGTATCGGATATGAAGCGCTTTTTTGAAAAACTCCCGTTTGAGCTTACAAACGCCCAAAGGCGGGTCATTTCGGAGATAGCGGCGGACCTGAAAAAGGACGTCCCCATGCGCAGGCTCGTTCAGGGGGACGTGGGAAGCGGCAAAACGGTTTGCGCCGCCGCCGCTGCCTACATATGCATAAAAAACGGTTATCAGTGCGCGCTTATGGCACCCACGGAGATACTCGCGTCTCAGCATTACAACGACCTTGCGCCCCTTTTCAAGGAGCTCGGCATAAGCACCGAGCTGCTTGTGGGAAGCATGAGCGCCGCAAAAAAGAAGGAAGCTCAGCGGCGCGTAAGCGGCGGTGAGGCGCAGCTTGTAATCGGCACGCACGCCCTTATTTCCGAAGGAGTCGAGTTTAAGAATCTTGAACTTATCATCACCGACGAGCAGCATCGGTTCGGCGTCGCTCAGCGCTCGGCTCTTTCGGCAAAAAGCAAAAGCGAATTCGACCGCGAAGGGCACAACCTTGCAATGAGCGCCACCCCCATCCCTCGCACGCTCGCCCTTGCGCTCCTTTCCGACATAGACGTTTCGATAATAGACGAGCTTCCCCCGGGAAGGCAAAAGGTATCTACCTTTCTTGTAAATGAGAGCTACCGCCAAAGACTTGAAGGCTTTATATGCAAACAGTGCAGGGAGGGCAGACAGGTTTATGTGGTCTGTCCGGCGATAGAAAGCAGCGAGGAGGAGGACGAGGACTGCGACCTGCTCTCTCTTGACGGCAGACTGATATCGAGAAAGGAAGAGCTGAAGCTGAAAAGCGCCCTTGACTTCTACGCCGATTTTACCTCCCGTTTTCCCGAAATAAAAGCCGCGTATCTGCACGGCAAAATGAACCCGAAGGAAAAGGACCGGGTGATGAGCGACTATGTGGCGGGAAAAATATCGGTTCTCATTTCAACAACAGTCATCGAGGTGGGAGTCAACGTTCCAAACAGCACTCTTATGGTGATCGAGAACGCCGAACGCTTCGGTCTTTCCCAGCTTCACCAGCTTCGCGGACGGGTAGGCAGAGGAAAATACAAATCCTGGTGCATACTTGTAAGCGACAGCGAAAAGGATCAGGCAAATGAAAGGCTGAACGCCTTCTGCAAGACAAACGACGGATTCGAAATTGCAAAAGCCGACCTTCGTCTGCGCGGCCCGGGCGACTTTTTCGCCGCCCTCGGCAAGGAAAGGCAGCACGGCAGACTGAGCTTTCGCTTTGCCTCGCTGTGCGACAACAGCGAAACGCTTGATTTGGCCTTTGCCGAAGCGAAAATGCTCATAGAAAGCGACCCCGCTCTGCAAAAAAAGGAAAACGCCTGTCTGAGAGACGTCCTTTCAAATCTTATGTCAAGCCCGATTGACTGATAAAATAGAACTTGATAAAGATAAAGCCGCTTTGCCCCTTTGCGGGCAATAGCCGTTGCCCTTCTTTATGTGCCGGGCGGCAAAGCAAGGCGCCCTCTTTGATATTGGATATTGGATATTGGATATTGATACTGATATTGATACTTTTTTATGCTTTTTTCGACACGGCGATGACCGTTTGGCGATAAATACGGCAGTTTAAGCGACGCAATACCGTTTTTTATGCCAAAGACTTGCCGGATAGCGCTCCCGGCGGGAGGGTTATCCGGCCAATTTTTTACTTTTTTCACTCGGATACCGCAAGGCCTTGACGGCAGTCCTTTTTTGCTGTATAATGAGTCTGTTACAGGCAAAATTCATATCCGGGAGACATAAGGGCAGTGCTCGCTTTATTATTTTCACTGACCGCTGACGCACAGCATAGCAAAATTGAATATTTATACAATACGTTTCATGACGATATGATCAAACTTGCAAAGCTGCGTTTTTATACGGCAGGATCCACAAGCTACCGCACGGACGCCGAGGACGCGGTGCAAAACGCATTTTTAAAGATTACAAAATACATACACGCCATAAACACCGATATGCCTTACAACAGCCTTAAAGCCTACATGCTGACCGTAGTGTCAAACGAAGTGAACACCATGCTCTCACGCAGCCGAGCCTTTGAGGACATAGACGACCGCGAGGCGGAGATTTGCGAAGCGGAGTTTTTAAAGCAACTGCGCATATCGGAGCGTTATAACGATACGCTTGAAGCGATAAACAAGCTTGATGAAATATACGGCATAACTTTAATTTGCCGATACGGTTATGAAATGGAAATAAAGGATATAGCGTCTTTTATGGGAGTAAGCGACAAGACGGTCTACACAAGACTCAGCAGGGGCAAAAGAATGCTGCTTGACATGCTTAAAGACGAAAATCATAAGTAGAGAGCCGTTTAAGGCCGACAGTTTGAGATGCCCGAAAAAGAATTCGCTGCAAAAACCCAAAAATCACATATACTTAGTCTCGATCCTCACCGAAAGCACAAGGTGGGGATCTTCCGCGCTAAGGCGCTCTTTAATTTCCCGGGCTATGTCGTTTGAGTGTTTAAGATCGTCAGGAGGAATGACCGCGTCAAAGCTCACATTAAGCGGCGCATCGTCGCTGACGCGGGTAATATGCAGATCATGGTACATATATTCTTTGTTTATGCCGCGTATCACCTTGCTTACAAGCTTTGATATTCTCTCATACTCAGGATCGCGCGCGCAAACAGGGTCGGGGTGGACGGTAATATCAACCCTGAGCTTTTCCTTTATCCGCATCTCCAACGCATCTATGCATTCGTGTGCCTCAAGTATGCTCATATCGCCGGGAAGCTCGACGTGCACCGAGGCGTAAAGCCTTGTCGGCCCGTACTCGTGAACTATAAGATCGTGAATGCCGCTAACCATCCTTGAGGAAAGAAGAATATCCTCAATATTCGCGGCAAGCTCGGGATCGGGGGCCCTTCCGAGAAGTGAGGAAAGGGTGTCCTTTGCAAAACGCGCTCCGCCGAATATTATAAGAAGAGCAACGCCGCAGCCGATATAACCGTCAAGATCGATATCAAAAAAGTAATTAAACGCCGCCCCGCAAAGTACGGCAAAGGTGCTTATACAATCAAAAAGACTGTCGCAGGCCCCGGCAAGCAGCGCCCGTGAGTCAATGATTTTCGCAATGCGGCGATTGAACGCCCAAAGCCACAGCTTTGCGCAAAGAGAAAATGCCAAAACGCCGAAAACAAGAGGAGAAAATTCCGGGGAATCCTCATTAAATATCCCGAAAAACGAACTCCTCAGCAACTCAAAACCCATAAGCATTATGACAAATGAAACGCCGAGTCCGCTGAGATATTCTATTCTCCCGTGTCCGAGCGGATGCCCTTTATCCGCCTTTTTATTTGAAAGCTTGAAGCCCGCAAAAAGCATAGCGCCCGACATGGCGTCGGAAAGATTGTTAAGCCCGTCGGCGCTGATCGACACGGATCCAAAAAGTGCTCCCGCCGCTGTCTTCATGATCGCAAGAAGAATGTTGCACACCATGCTGACCGACGAGGAAAGCTTGCCGTGGGCGGCGCGCACATTGGGATTTTCGGTATTGTTTCTGTCTTTTATAAATATTTTTCTAAGCAGCTCGGTCATATCTTTTTCACAGCACCTCGGCACAGTGAGCGCCCGCTTGCTCACTGTGATTTTTATTTCATTATTTCAAAACATTTCAAAACATCTTAAAACATCTTAAAACATCTTAAAACATCTTAAAACCCGAAAAACTCATACCGCCCGTTCTTTAAAGATCGCTCGGGCAAGGGGATGGGCGGGGTACCGTCCCGGCAAATGTTTTAAGCTACGTTTTATTTTATATTTATATTATATACAGTCGTGCTTTGCAATGCCTGTTTCTTAACAGAAGATAAATTACATGCGATAATATAAATATAGGAATTTAAAATCCCGTTTGTTTTATTTATTATAATACATAAATGCAAAAGCGGCGCTTTGTTTTTATAAAATTTATTTTTTTGTAGGAATGCACAAAAAAGTAAGGGCCTTTTTTGTACAGTATGAACAGTATTATTTACTTGTCGGAAGAATATGATTAATGAAAAAGAGCCTTTGAGACTTTTTTCACAACGGAGGGTCCGCCATTGAAAAACTTGAAAAAGATAAAAAGCCTTGGAAAAATCATTGTCGCGCTGACGCTTTCTCTCTTTCTTTTGACAGGATGCAAAGGTGTAAAAGATAAAGATTATCTGAAATATCAGGACAAAGACGGAATATATACCGCCCGAATGACAGTTAAAGAAAGCTCTGAGGTATTTGAGCTTGTCCTTACGCTTTCAAAGGACAAAATGAGCGTCGTGTTTACCTCGCCCGAAAACATAAAAGACCTGACATATGAAAGTAAAGAAGGCGTGACACGTGCTATTTGGCAGGGTCTTGAGTATGAAAACGGCCAATTTCTTCTGCCCGATACTCTCTTTTCCCTCTTTTCATTGAAAAAAGAAGAACTGATATCCGCAAAAAAAGGAGACAGAGGAAATGTTCTGCTTTTCAAGGACGATATAACCCTTACCCTTGATAAAAACAATCTTCCTCTGTCTTTTGACTGTCCGATACTCGCCTTGGATATAACCGAAGCTAAACTCTGAGAGTGCGCATGGCGTTGAGTATAGCTATGACCGACACTCCCACGTCGGCAAAAACAGCCGCTATCATGCCCGTTATTCCAAAAGCGCTCAGTATCAAAAATATAAATTTGACCCCTATTGAAAAGATAATGTTCTCTTTCGCTATCCTCATGGCTCTTTTTGCGGTATCAACCGAATGCGCCACCTTCATCAAACTGTCGTTTACAATTACCACGTCGGAAGCCTCTATCGCCGCGTCGCTTCCGAGCTGTCCCATGGCGATTCCTATATCCGCGCGTGCAAGCGAGGGCGCGTCGTTTATCCCGTCCCCGACAAAAGCGACATATCTTTTTTTGCGCTTGCCCTTTTCTTTTATATAGCTCTCTGTGAGCTTTACCTTATCCTCGGGCAGCAATTCGCATTTGTATTCGGAAATGCCGAGTACGTCCGCGATTTTTTTCGCGCTTTCCCGACCGTCGCCGGTGAGCATAACCGTTTTTATTCCCTTCTCGGCAAGGACCTTCACCGCGTTTGCGCTGTCGCTTTTCGGAGTGTCCCAAAGCGTGATACAGCCGACGTATTCCGACCCGCGCGCCACATAAACACAGCTCATGCCCTCGTGCTCCGCGTTCTCGGGCAGGCTCACGCCGTACCTTGCAAACAGCTTTGCATTGCCGGCAAGCACCCTTTCTCCTTTGTATACGCACACCCTGCCCATGCCGCGTATCTCATGGATGTCGCTTATATCCTGCTTTGATATCTGCACTCCGAGCCCCTTTATATGTTCGGTGAGCGCCTTCGAAATGGGATGCGATGAACTTTCCTCCGCCGCGTATGCAAGAGTCAACAGCTCCTCTTTTGTGGCTGAAATACCGTGCGGTATTACCTCTCCTATTCCGAAACTGCCCTTTGTAAGCGTCCCCGTTTTGTCAAAAATCACAACGCCGAGATCCGCCATACTCTCAAGCGCCTGATTGGATTTGAAAAGCACGCCCTTTTTCGCCGACCCGCCGATGGCCCCAAAAAATGCCAGAGGCACCGAAATGACAAGAGCACAGGGACAAGAAATGACAAGAAAACACAGCGCGCTGTATACGGCGCTTCTTGTATCGGTTATGGAAAAAAGCGGAAGTAAAATTGCAATAAGCAGCGCGGCAACGACGACGCACGGTGTGTATTTCACTGAAAAGCGGGTTATAAACTTCTCCGCCGAGGTCTTTTTCATGGCGGAATCCTCCACCATGGATATTATCCTCGCGGCTCCCGAGTTTTCAGCCCTTCTTGTAACGCGTATCATGAGAGTGCCGTCAAGGTCTATAAAACCGCCCGTTACCTCGTCTCCTTCCGATACCTCGACCGGGGTCGATTCGCCCGTTATCGCAGAACAGTCAAGCGCGGCAAAACCCTTCGTAACTATGCCGTCGGTAACAATCCGCTCTCCCGCACGGGTAAGACATATGTCGCCTACCTCCACTTTCGAGGAAGGAAGCTCGACCTCCTTGCCGTCCCTTATGACTCTCGCACTGTCAGGACAAAGTAAGGCAAGCGACGCCACCGATTGACGCACCTTATCCGTCGCGCTCTTTTCAAACAGCTCCCCTACTCCCGAAAAAAAGAGTATGGCAACCGCCTCAAAACATTCTCCAAGACAAAGCGCGCACACAGCGGCAAGCGACATGAGAAAATTCTCGTCAAATACCTGCCCTCTGATTATTCCCAAAAACGCCTTTTTCAGCGTGAGCGCCCCCACCGCAAAAAACGCCGGCAGGTATGCTATAATCTTAATATACCACCCCTTTTCCGCAAGTACCGTATTTGTGATTATCAGTGCGATAAGAGTAAGGACCGCCGAAACGCAAAGGCGCAGCAGGGCCGCTTTTTTGTATTTACTCATTTTCATATTACTCTCCTGTTCAGCCTCGGCAAAACGCGCGTCTTGCCCCTTCCGGCCAAAAAAAACTGAAAAATCAGCACTCGACAAGCGTGCAGTCGGGCTCGACTTTGCGGCAAACCTTGAGAATCTCGGGCATCAGCAATTCCGGATTCTCACATTCAAACTCAATCGTCAATTTTTTGGATAAAAAGGAAATCACCGCGCTCTCAACCCCCTTTATCTTCGATATTTTGCTCTCTATCTTAGCGGCACACGCAGGACAGTCTATCTCCGCTATTTTGTACGTTTTTCTCATTTTAAATAATGCCTCCTTTGCAATTTATATTAAATTATTCGTTTATGTGCTCAAATGCACAGTTGATTATCAGCTGTACGTGCTCATCATCAAGACTGTAAAAAACCGTCTTTCCGTCTCTGCGATTCTTTATCAGCTTGCTCTGCTTCAAAAACCGAAGCTGGTGCGATATCGCTGATTGAGTCATGTTAAGCAGCTTGGCTATGTCACATACGCACAACTCGTGCTCCCAAAGCGCACGCAGTATCTTTATGCGCGTAACGTCAGCAAAAGCTTTGAAAAAATCCGTCATCTCAGAGGCCGCTTCCTCATTCAGAAGATTCTCTTTCACCTGCTTCACCACGTCCTCGTGTACACATAAATAATCACAACACTCCGCTTCAAGCTCTTCATTCGTAAACTCTGTACTCGCCTTGTCGGAATATTCACTCATCTCTTCTCCTCTCCACGTCAAAAAGCGTCTCTTACATCACAATATATTTTGCAACAATTGAATGTTTGCTCATATGTTCATTATATCACTCGTTTTGAGCTTTGTCAAGCCTTTTTTTAAATTTTTTAATCGCGGCAAAAATGTTATAAAACAATTGAGAAATCGTCGCTTTTTTCGGGGAGCTTTTTGAAAAAAGCCTCCCCGAACCCCTTCAAAAACTTTAAAACTGCTAAGACGGCCGCGTTTGTGCGGCTCCTTGCTTTATAAACCTTAGAGCAGAATCTTCATTAGCGCGGACGCTCTGCCGCCCTTCGGGCGTGCAGAGTCAGAGCAGGAGGGTACGGCGTCGGGGGAAAGCGAGCTTTCACCGAGTCGCCGTACCCTCCTGCCCTGACCTTGCGTAGGCTTTGCCCACGCAAGGCCGCCGCGCCGCACTACGGTTTCTTTATTTTGTTTCCCCGGCTTTTCAAAAGCCGGCGACGGTCAAGGGCGAGGAGCCCTTGTCGCGCCCGCAGGCGCGAAACGCCCATTAAAGAGCACCGTGCGAAAATGGCGTCCCGTATCGCCCGCAGGCGCGAAACACTCCTTAACAAGTGACATGCGCGACAGAACGCCGTAAAAAGATCAAAGCTCATCTTTTTTGATTCATTAAGATGAGCTTTGATTTTAATATTTGCACGGTTATACGGTTATACGGTTATACAAAGGTATTTGCCGCACATATTGCCGTAGGCGGCGGGGTTATTATGAAAGCGCGACGTCGAGCATCATCATAAGGGCGAATCCAAGGGCGACGCCGAAGTTTGTAAATTGGGTTCTTTTACCCTCGTGTGCCTCGGGTATAAGTTCTTCGACCACCACATAAACCATAGCGCCCGCGGCGAAAGCGAGGAAATAAGGCAGAGCGGGGTATATGATTGAGGTCAAGACGAGGGTCAAGAGGGCGAATAGAGGTTCGACGGCGCCCGAAAGAAAGGCATAAAAAAAGGCCTTTTTTTTCGTTTGACCGAAAAGCGCGCCGGGCATTGACACGATAGCGCCCTCGGGAAAGTTTTGTATAGCGACGCCCATAGCGAGTGCCATAACGCCGGACCTTTCCACAAGGCCGTTACCTGCAAAGTATCCCGCGAGCACGACGCCCACAGCCATTCCCTCGGGTATATTATGGATAGTAACGGCGAAGAACATTTTAGCCGAGCGTTTTTGTATATGACTGGTACAGTTTCTGCTGACCGTTTCGCTGTCAAAACAAGGTATAACGGCGTCGGTCACCATAAGAAAGAGCATTCCGGCGATGAAGCCGAGCGAGGCGGGAAGCCACGTAAGTGATATTCCCTGTTCATTTGCCATTTCGAGAGCGGGAATAAGGAGCGACCAAATTGAAGCCGCCACCATAACGCCGGAAGCAAAGCCCAAAAGGAATTTTGAAAGCGAGGCTGAGGGCTCGCGGCCGAGGAAAAACACGGTAAGCGCGCCAAGGGTTGTGCCGAGAAAGGGAACAAGGATGCAGAGTGCGCCGAATGTTGGATCGTTCATTAAAATTTCCTTGATTCTTGATTATTGTAATTATTGCAATTGCATATAATTGTGCAATGTTTTTAACACTGAGTTTTAAAGGGGGATGAGCCCTTCCCTTTCATACTATTCCGGCGTTGCAAATGTGTTAAGGTCGGCGGTATTCTTTCTTTTATCGATTATTTTCTGTTTTACTTATTTTACCTGTCGCTTTCAATATAATCAAGCGCATCCTCGGCGCAGGAGCAGACTTTAAAAAGCGAAAGCAGGTCTTCTGCCGCAAAGCCCTGTTTTATCATATCGGAAAGAAGCTTCAAAAGCGGAGAGTAATATTCGTTTATGTTAAGAAGGACGATTTTTTTATTGTGTCTTTTGAGCTGTTTAAGAGTGAGAATCTCAAAAAACTCGTCAAGCGTTCCCACACCGCCGGGGCAGGCGATAAAGTGGTCTGCTCTTTGCTCAAGTATTTCTTTTCTTTGTCTCATATTTTCGGGATAAACGAACTCGGTACATTGGCGGTATAAAACCCCCTCTGTATCAAAAAACGAGGGAGCGATGCCGACAATATGTCCGTTTTCCTTACTTGCGCCCTGTGCGAGGGCGCCCATTACCCCGGTGGCGCCGCCCCCGAATATCAGTCCGATATTTCTTTTGGCAATAAGGTGTCCGAGTTTTTCCGCCTCGTCGGTATACACCCTGTCGATATTGGAACTTGCCGCGCCGTATACGCATATGTACATTTTCAAAGTCCTCAAGCTGTTTTCCGCCAAAACATACGCTCCCTTCCGGCGACCTGCGCGCCGTGCTGTTTTATTGCTGTTTTATTGCTGTTTTATAGCTATTTTATTGTTTTATATTATTTTATATCATTTTTCTAAGATTGTCAACCTTCGCATATTGTGCGATAAACGGCTTTTTCTTTAGAAAATCAACGACTTTTATAAAAAAGCCTTGATTTTGATATATGCACTTGATATTTCAAAATTCTTGTTGTACAATAAACTTACATATATATAAGCGGCATTATAAATCTTTATCTTGCTGTTTAAATTAAACTAATACTGAAAGGCGCTTTTGCCTTGGCAAAGGCACGGGTCTGTTTTTATGGCGAAAAAGAAAAAACTCTATGCGGTATCCAACGCTCATTTGGATACACAATGGAACTGGACTATTCAGGACACCATAAGAGACTGTGTTAAAAACACGCTTGAGCAAAACTTCGAGCTTTTTGAAAAATACCCTCATTACCGCATGAACTTTGAGGGCGCTTTCCGTTACAAGCTTGCAAAAGAATACTATCCCGACCTATATGAAAAGCTTAAAGAGTATATCGCTCAGGGCAGATGGAATGTGGCGGGAAGCCAGTGGGACGCGTGCGACGCCAACGTTCCTTCCTCCGAGGCGTACATGCGCCAAATACTGCTCGGAAACGGCTTCTTTGAAAAGGAATTCGGCAAAAAAAGCAGCGACATATTCCTTACCGACTGCTTTGGATTTCGCTATTCCCTTCCTTCGATAGCCGCTCATATGGGACTTAATGGCTTTTCTACACAAAAGTTAGTTTGGGGCGTAGGCTCGCCGATATACAACGAGGACGGCAGCGCGAGAAAGCCCATGCCCGAAAAAGGCGTTCCCCGCATGGACCTTGGCAAATGGGTCGGACCCGACGGCAACTATGTCATTGCCTCATTTCTTGGCGGAAACTATACTCTTCATTTTGAAAACGACGAGGCAAAACGTCCCATACACGACCGCGAGGAATACTTACATCAGATAGAGCACAACGAAAAGTACACCGGAGTGCCCGTGCGCATGATGTATTACGGAACCGGCGATTACGGCGGCTCTCCCTCCGAGGAATCGGTAAAGTATGTCAATGATGCGATAGAGGCGAACTCTCCCGACCAGGCGTTTGAGGTCGTGGCCGGCTCAACCGACGATATTTTTAACGACCTGACCCCCGAGGAAATAGCAAATCTGCCCGAGTACAACGGCAATTTGTTAATTCCTCACGGATACGGCGCTCTTACATCGCACACCATATCAAAGCGCTGGAACAGAAAGAGCGAACTGCTTGCCGACTCCTGCGAGCGCGCCGCGTGCATGGCAAAGTGGCTGGGCAGCGCAAAATATCCGAAAGAGCGTCTTGAAATTGCGTGGAAGACGTTTTTGTGGCATCAGTTCCACGACGACCTCCCCGGAACGTCGATTCTGAACGCTTATGCCTTTACGCACAACGATTATGTGATCGCTCAGAACATACTTGCCGAAGAGCTTAAGGGGAGCGTATCCGCTGTTTCCTCAAAGCTCTGCACAAATGTCTCCGGCACTCCCGTCGTGGTATACAACCCCGTTTCGGTATATCGAAGCGATATCGCCGTGGCCGACCTGCCCAAAGACTGCGCCTATGCGAGAGTGTACGACGACAAAGGAAACGAGGTTCCCTCACAAATATCGAAGCTCGGAAAGAAAAAGGTTGTAAAATTTGTGGCAACCGTTCCTCCGGTAAGCTTTACCGTTTTCAATATCTGCCCCGCCGAAAAGCCCTGCGAGCTTAATACAGGTCTTTCCGTTTCGCTGACCACCCTTGAAAACGAGAGATACAAGGTCAGACTGAACGGCAGCGCGTACATCGAAAGCATATTTGACAAAAAGCTTCAGAAAGAAATTCTCAGCGCTCCCATGACCCTCGGCATAAGAGAGGACAACAACACCGTTTGGCCCTCATGGGAAATCAAGTACGATGACACAAAGCTTCCATTTAAAGATATCAACGGGCTCTGCTCGGTCGAGGTTTTGGAAAACGGTCCGGCGCTTGTCTCCCTCAAGGTGACAAGAAAAGAGGGCGCGAGTATATACAAACAGACGATCAGCCTTACCTGCCTTTCAAACCGCGTTGATATTGAAAACGACGTGGATTGGCATGAGCGCTGCTCCCTGCTTTCTGCGGCGTTCCCCTTCACCGCCGCAAACGAAAAGGCTGTGTTCGACCTGGGGCTTGGCGCCGAGGAAGGCGAGAATACCACATCATTCCCTTATTTCCAGCACTGCGTACATCAGTGGGCTGACCTCACCGATATTGGCGGCACATTCGGCGCGGCAGTACTCAACGACTGCAAGTACGGTATGGAAAAACCAGACAACAACACCCTGCGCCTCACCCTTATTCACACACCAAAGGGCGCGTTCATGAATCAGTCGGCTCAGGACTGGCAGGATCACGGCAAGAACCTCTTCAAATTTGCCGTAACCTCCCACGCTCGCACAAGAGACGGCGTCGCGGCAGAGGCGGCAGCCTTCAACCAGCCCCTCTTTGCATTTGAGGTTTCAAAGCACGAGGGCGAATGTTCCTCACTTTCCTTTGCATCGGTAAGCAGCGACGAGGTTATAATCAGAGCCATCAAGCAGGAGGAAAAGGGAGAGAGACTTATCGTCCGCGTTCAGGAAACGAACGGAAAGACCATCCACAACGTAAGGCTCAGCCTTGCCGGAAAGGTACTTTGCGCCCTTGAAACAAACGGCTATGAGGAAGGAGATAAGGCTGCTACCTTTGATGACAACTCCCTCACCTTTGACATGACTCCCTACAGCGTAAAGACATTTGCAATTACGCTTGACAACAAAAAGCTCGCCGCGTCAACCGATATTCCCGTCGCCCTTCCCTTCAACAAGAGAGTTACAACTCCCGACAACGACAGAGAAGCAATCGATCTGGCAAAGGGTATTTCAATTCCCGAAGAACTCTTTGAAAAGAATGTAAGCTGCGGAGGAATTGATTTTGTCCTCGGAGACAAGGGAACAAACAACGCCCTTGTATGCGCCGCTCAGACAATAAAGCTTCCCGAAGGCACAAAAAAGATCGCCATCCTTGCGGCAAGCACAAAAGGCGATAAGGACGTTTCCTTCAAGGTAGGAAGAAAAAAGGTGACGATCGGCATTCAGGATACCTTTGAAAATGTAGGCGCATGGGATCTTGTCGCAAGAGGAGACACCGCCTTCATAAAGAGAGACACCATTGCCATAAACTATACCCACACCCACGACAAGGACGGCAACCGCCTTTACATGTTTGCAAATGTGTTTAAGTACGTCATTGAAACAAACGGCGCTACAGAGCTGACACTGCCCGATGACAATGATATAATATTGTTTGCAATAACCGCCTTTGACAGACCCGAGGTCGTAGAGTGCGCTCCCATATACGACAAGGTGACACCGATAAACACGCCCTTCCACAAGCTTAACGCCGTGAAAATGCTCGGTTCCGGCAGCTATCACGAGGGAAGCCGTGTGGTCGTTCGCGCTCCCGAAATAAACGAAAGCGGAGTCTTCAAGAGCTTTGAGGGAGATGCCGAGATAGTTTGGAAATTCGGTTCGGAAGCACTTGTTGAAATGGGTAATAAGGACGTAAGCCTCAGGGCCGTTTATGAAAACTTCGGCGAAAACGTCGTCTACAAGAAGCCCTGCACTGCAAGCGGACAGATGAATGATAGCGAATCGGGCGACAAGGCCCTTGACGGAAGCAACTTTACAAAGTGGTGTACTCCCGAAAACGAAAACGGAGAATGCTGGCTTGAAGTCGATCTCGGAAAGACCGTGCAAATTTATAAGTGGCTGGTGGCCCATGCGGCTATGGAAAGCCGCCACTACATCACATCAGACTTCGCGCTTCAGTATAAGCAGAACGAGAACGATGAGTGGAAAAACGCGGATGAGGTAAAGGACAACAAAGAAAAGCTGACGCTCAGGGAATTTACCCCCGTAAAGGCAAGGTATATCCGCCTTTACATCACAAAACCCGCCGAAACAGAAAGAGACAAACACTGCCGCATCTATCAACTGCAAGTATATAAATATAACAATCAATAAATAACAAAGAACGGGGAGCTTTTTGAAAAAAGCCTCCCCGAACCCCTTCAAAAACTTTAAAACTGCTAAGACGGCCGCGTTTGTGCGGCCTCTTCGCTCTTCTCGGGGAGCTTTTTGAAAAAAGCCTCCCCGAACCCCTGCAAAAACTTTCAAAACTGCTAAGACGGCCGCGTTTGTGCGGCCCCTTCGATTTATAAACTTTAGAGCGGAATCTTCATTAGCGCGGCGAACGCTCTGCCGCCCTTCGGGCGTGCAGAGTCAGGGCAGGAGGGTACGGCGTCGGGGGAAAGCGAGCTTTCACCGAGT
>CANPZU010000009.1 GCA_947588825.1 uncultured Clostridia bacterium | reverse complement strand
CACAAAAACGACTGCTTGGCTATCCCTTCGGATGCCTTGCAGTCGTTTTTTTTCGGCTGTTTTTTTACAGCCCCTTTTTAAACAGTTGATCAGTCTGCCTTTGTTTTGTAAATTATCCTGTTTTCGACCCAGTTGTCCCTGTAGTAGGAGGACGGGTGGAATTTGTCGTTTACTCGCTTCATTTCGGCCTTCATAAGATCCTTGACCTTTTCCATTTCATCCGCATACTCGGCATCTCCCGCGAGATTGTTCATTTGCAGCGGATCAAGTATATTGTCAAAGAAAAGCTCCTCTTTGTCGCTGAGATACGTGGCATATGTATACCTTTTTGTCCTAAACGCACGCCATTCGTGACCGTCTTCCCATGCGGCGGTCGCGCCCGTGCCCATCATTAACGCTCCGTCGGGACCTTGTGCTCCCTCGACTCCTAATATGCACTCTGACAGATCGCGTCCTTCTACCTCGCTGGGGACGTCCTCTTTCATACCCATAAGAGAGAGAAGGGTGGGCATAATATCAACCGTGTTAAGGCAAACATCATTGACCCCGACAGGAAGTGTGCCCGGCCATCTTATAAGGAAAGGTACTCTCACTGCCTCCTCATAAAAAATGTTTTTGGCTCGTCTGCCGTGTGCGCCGAAAAGCTCTCCGTGATCGGATGTAAATACAAAAATTGTGTCATTTGAGATACCGAGCTCATCTATTGCCGACACCATTTTGCCCACATTGTCGTCTACCTTAGCGGCCATTGAATAGTACCCTTTCATCCAGTAGGGAAGAGCCTCTCTCTCTTTTTTTGAAAGTCTCGCCCATGCGTCGGCGTGAGGGTCGTTCTCGGGAAGATAGTTTTCGGGCAAAGTAAACTCGGTGTCCGCAAATCTCGCATACGCATCTTTGTCACAGTTCCACTCGTCCCAAGGGTCGTGTGGAATACCGATTGAAAGAAACAGCGCGAAAGGCTTATCCGAGGCGCTTAACTGTTTTAGCCTGTCAATTGCCATGTCGGTCTGACAGTCCGGCTCAAATCCGTCATAAGAGATCTTTTCGGGACTGTCAAGGTGATAATACGAGTGCTCCCCGTAGTTTTCGTGATGAAAATTGTATCCCGCAAAATAATCGTCAAAGCCGAGCCTGTCCGGACCTTTCGGTATGTATGAGTTTTTCGGGTCATAGTGGTTGCCCAGCTGATTTGCGTAAAGGTGCCATTTTCCAATGTAAGCCGTCTCGTAGCCGTTGTCGTTCATGATATGGGCGATCGAACGGTGGTTCGGCGATATACGTATCTCGTTTATCACCATCCCGGTGCTTGTCGTATACTTTCCGGTAAACAGAGACGCTCTGTACGGAGCGCAGACCGGATGCCCGGAAACGGCGTTTATAAGGTTGCACGAGTCTTTTTCAAGACGGTCAATGTTCATAGTCTTTGCCTTTTTGTCCCCATAGTAGCCCATGCTTGCAAGTCGCAGCTGATCGGCGAACATAAAAACAAGATTCGGTTTCTTTTTCATTTCAAAAAATCTCCTTTTTGATCGTTTAATATTTTTGCTATGTTTGATATTCTGACTAAAGATGATTTTAGAAAATCCGCGTACGGACAAAAATCCTTTTCAAGCGTATAAAAGTCTCGGTATCGTCGGCATCCTCCCCGGCAAATGCCGAAAAACTCGCATTTTCCGCACATTGACGGTTTTTGAAAACCTTTGAAAAGGAATTGCTTGACCTTATCGCCGTTTGCGAGCTCCGCAAACGAGAGGTCAAATACATTTCCAAGCTTATATTCGTCAAGAACATAAAAGTCGCACGGGTATATGCTCCCGTCCGCCTCGGCGACAAACTGAGCCGAGCATGAACCGAGCATGCCGCACATTTCGGGAGGACGGCCCATCGCCATACTAACAATATTGTCAAACAGGCGCATGCTGATGTAATTTCCTTTTGCAAGCTCGTCTGACCAAATCATAAAAAAGCTTTTTAAAAAATCGGCGTATTCTCTCGGTGTCAGGGTGAAGGGATAGCTCTCGCGGGGATTTTCAAGAGGCGCGAGGCAGGGAATTATCTGTATGTAATCAAAGGAGTTTTGACTGTAAAAATTCCACAGCTGACGCGGATGCTTTGCAGCCTGCTTTGTAAGCACCGTCAGAATGTTGAACTCCACTGAGTGCTTTTTAAGAAGTCTTGCCGCCTTCATTATCCGCCTGAAGGATCCTGTATTTTGTTTGTCCTTTCTGCAAAAATCGTTTATCCATTCGGGACCGTCGACGGAAAGACCGACAAGAAAATCATTTTTTGCAAAAAGCTCGCACCACAAATCGTCAAGCAAAATCCCGTTGGTTTGTATCGAATAATTTATTTTCACCTTATTGGGCTTCTTTTCGGATGCATAAGAAACAAAATGCTCAAAAAAATCGATTTTCGCAAGGGTGGGTTCTCCGCCCTGAAAAGCAAAGGATACGACGCCGTCATCTGTGAATTCAAACGCGCGGTCGATAAGCTTTTCTGCACACTCGTATGTCATCACTCCGTATGAGGGAATGCTTCTTATAGCGCTTTCATCAGCGTAAAAGCAGTATGAACACTGCATATTGCAAAGCGATGAAGCGGGTTTAATTAGTGTTGAAAAATTTGACAAAATATTCTCCTGAGAATTGATAATAAAAAAGTTTGCCGGTAATATAAAAACGATAGCAAACAAAGAAGCCTACAGTACCTGCGGTAAAAATGCACATGATTTGAGGCCGGGCTTCGCGCCGCTTTGGTGATATTATATCATAACAAAAATCAAAAGTAAACATTTTGTTCGTATTGCTTGACAAAAAAATAAAATGTGCTAAAATATAAGTATAATTTTTGTGTGAAAGCGAAAGGAAATGATTTATGGTTAAAATAGATATTTTTTCCGGATTTCTTGGCGCCGGAAAAACTACGCTTATAAAAAAGCTGATTGCCGAAGCTTATAAGGGCGAAAAAATTGTGCTGATTGAAAACGAATTTGGAGAGATCGGGATCGACGGAGGCTTTTTACAGGATGCAGGTATCACTATAAACGAAATGAACTCTGGCTGCATATGCTGCTCGCTGGTCGGCGATTTCACAAAAGCTCTGCGCAAGGTGATAGATGAATATACGCCCGACAGAATTCTCATAGAACCCTCGGGCGTCGGCAAGCTCAGCGATGTGGTAAAGGCCGTGGAAAAGGTCATGACCGACAAAGTGAGGCTCAACGGTTTCACAACTGTGGCGGATGTAAACAAATGCAAAATGTATCTGAAAAATTTCGGCGAGTTTTATATCGATCAGATAGAAAACGCCAGCGCCGTTATTCTCAGCCATACTCAGACCGCATCTGAAAAAAAGATATCCGAGTGCGTCGAGCTTTTAAGGGCGCACAATGACAAGGCCGTGATCGTGACTACCCCTTGGGATAAGCTCACCGGCTCGCAGCTGCTTGAGGCGATTGAACAAAAGAGCACTCTTGCAAACGAGCTTGCAAAGCTGCTTGAGGAGGGCATGGAGGATGAGGACGAGCATCACCATCATCATGATGAGGATGAGGAGGAACATCACCACCATCACGATGAAGATGAGCATGAGCATCATCACCATCATGATGAGGACGAGGACGAGGACGAGCATCATCACCATCATGATGAGGACGAGGACGAGGATGAGCATCACCACCACCATCACGATGGGGATGAGCACGAACACCACCACCATCATCACGCCGACGAGATATTTGACAGCTGGGGCATCGAAACCGCGTCAAGCTTTACCGAAGAACAAATCAAAAATATTCTTACGGCGCTTGACGACTCCGAAAGGTTCGGAACGGTTCTAAGAGCCAAAGGTATAGTCTCGGGAGACGACGGAAGGTGGATCCATTTCGACTATATACCAAAAGAAACCAACGTCAGATACGGCAGCGCATCGCTTATAGGCAGAGTATGCGTTATAGGATCAAAGATAAACAAAAAGGAGATAGCAAAGCTTTTTGGCGTCAACATCTGAAAAAACGCACTTTAGCACTCTAAAGGAAGAAGGTAAATATTAGATATGGAGATGCCCGTATATCTTTTTACCGGATTTCTCGAATCCGGTAAAACCAAAATGATAGTAGATACTCTGCTTGACGACAACTTCAACACAGGCGAAAAATTTCTTGTTATCGTTTGCGAGGAAGGAATTGAGGAGTATGATGTCTCTGTATTTAAAGGGAGTAACGTGGCGATAGAGTACATCGAAAACGAGTCGGATTTCAACGCGAAAAAGCTTTCCGCTCTTGAGAGAAAACACAAACCGGAGAGAATAATGATCGAGTACAATGGCATGTGGATGCTCAATACTCTCTACAGGCATATGCCCGATAACTGGATGGTTTATCAAGAGATGATGTTTGCCGATGCAAATACCTTTCTATCGTACAATGCCAATATGCGTCAGCTCGTTGTGGATAAGCTGTCGACCTGTGAAATAGTGATCTTCAACAGGGCGAAAAACGACGTCGACAAGGAAGAGTTTCACAAAATAGTACGTTCGGTAAATGCAAAGGTTACGATAGCATATGAAATGCTTGACGGCGAATTCGTCTATGACGACATAGAAGACCCGCTGCCTTTTGATATTGACGCGGATATCGTCGATATTGCCGACAAACATTTTGCAATTTGGTATCGCGACATGAGCGAGGACCCCGGAAAATATGAAGGCAAAACTCTGCGCTTCAAGGGCATTTGTTCAAAAGAAGCGACTATTCCAAAAGGTAAATTCGCGGTAGGCAGACATATTATGACCTGCTGTGTCGAGGATATAACATACTGCGGGATAGTCTGCAAATGGAAAGACGCCGAAAAGATAAAAACCAAGGATTGGGTGATAGTCACCGCGCGGTTTAACTTCGCGTACGATCCTTTGTACGAAGGGAAGGGACCTTTGCTCAGCGCCTTGACGGTCGAAAAATCGACGCCGCCGGAGCAACAGGTAGCCACATTCTACTGATAAAAACAAATTAAAATACTTAAGAGCCGAACGAAAAACGAGTTCGGCTCTTAATCTTAAACGGTTTTTATGTTTTACCAATTGTCCTTTTCGCTATCTTCGGGAATGACTTCGTTCATTGCCGCTATGGCGCATTCAATCATGCCGTCATCGGGCTCTCTTGTCGTAATATGCTGAAGCCATACGCCCGGAGCGGAAATTATTTTAGTCAATATGTTATCGTGTCTGCCCGCAAATTTTATAAGCTCATAACCGATTCCGACGGTAATGGGCAGCAGAGCAAGTTTTAAAAGCGATCTGAGAAAAACGTTTTCAAATCTAATGAACAAACCGATAAAAAATCCCACAAGAAGCATGAGAATGAGAAATGAGGTGCCGCATCTCGGGTGAAAACGTTTTTGTTTTCGCACATTTTCAACAGTTAGAGGAAGACCCTTCTCATAGCAAAATATCGTTTTGTGCTCGGCGCCGTGGTACATAAAGGTGCGTTTAATATCCTTCATAAATGAAACGAGCCACATATAAAGCACAAGAAGTGATATTTTAATTATACTCTCGATCGCACTGCGCAGTATTGATTGTGTGCCTGTAAGCGATGTCTGCTCACCTGGAATAAAAAATTTTGCGACAAACGAGGGTATTAGTATAAACAAAAAGATCATAAGTCCTACTCCGAGCACAACACCTATAACCATGGTTATAGTAAGCAGAAGCTTGTTTTCGGATGTGGTCGGCGTATTATCATTTTTCTCTATGCTGTTTAAAGTGTTTTCGGGCGTCGCGACGGTGTCGCTCGCGGTCTTAGTGGGCTCGGCGCTTTGAGTATCGCGAGCATTCTCACCTGCAAGTTCCGGTTCGGATACAGGCTTGTCTGCAAGTTCCGGTTCGGATACCGGCGACTCTGAAACAGAAATAGCATCAGTACCGCCCGCATTTTTGGCATCGCTGTCTTTTTTCAATTCCTGCTCGGCGTCGGCAAGAGAAATGTCCGCCGAGCGCATAAGATACTTGTAACCTGTGGTAAATGAGGATATCATCCCGTATACTCCGCGTATTATCGGCAGCTTCAGGATCTTAGGTATATTGGTTTTGGTCGCGCTTTTTTCAAGAATGATTTTTCCGCTCGCGTTTCGCACCGCCATTGCGGTAGTTTCCGGTCCGCGCATCATTATTCCTTCAATAAGCGCCTGACCGCCTATAGATGTTTTTTTGTTTGCCATTAACGGTATATGTCCTTTCGGCTTGTATTACACTAATTATAATCGAAATATATTAAAATATCATGAATTGGGGAATAATTTTAGATACAAAATCCGATTATTTGATTATTTTATTATTTTATTATTTGATTGTGTTTGAAAGGATATAAGCTCGGTGTACGCAAATAAAAGATACGAAAAGTTAAAAAGGTTTCTTGATTTTTCACTGTCGCTTATTTTAATAACGGTCGGGATGCCTTTTTTTATACTTATCTCTCTTTTTATTATAATTGAAAGTCCGGGCTCGCCTGTTTTTTGTCAAAAGAGGATAGGAAGGTTCGGAAGGAGCTTCACATGTTATAAGTTTAGGACAATGAGGAAAAACGCGCCGCACAATATTCCTAAAAAGGATTTTATATTTGAAAAGGATTACCTGACCCGCGTGGGCAGACTGCTGAGAAAGACCTCGCTTGACGAAACACTACAACTTTTTAACGTCTTGCTTGGGGACATGAGCCTTGTAGGCCCTCGGCCCGTGATAAAGGAAGAGCTCCTTCTTAACAAGCTTCGCCGCAAGTACAATGTATACAGGCTAAGACCGGGAATAACAGGCCTTGCACAAGTGTGCGGAAGGGAGGTCATAAGCGATAATGAAAAAGCGGAGCTTGACAGGATATATGCGGAAAATCTCTGCTTTGCCTCCGATTTTATTATTTTGAGATACACCGTAAAAAGAGTTATAAAATGCGACCGAATGAAAAACGGGAAAGAAGCAAACTTGTTAAGGGAGAGAGACCTTGGGATTTATTTCAAATAAAAATTAAATCGGTGTTAAAATATAGAAAAAAGCTCTGTTTTTTTATAAGATCAGAGCTTTATTTACTTTTGCAGCGCAGCTGCACGGCTGTTTTTATTGTGTCGATTACTGAATTATTGAAATAATTGAAATTATTGAATTATACCTTGTCAAAGTGTCGCAGCCATAACGGCCTTTATGGTGTGCATACGATTTTCCGCCTCGTCGAAAACTATCGAAGCAGGACTTTCAAATACCTCGTCGGTCACTTCCATACAATCGCGTTTGAATTTTTCACCCATGGCGCGTCCTATTTCGGTGTTTAGATCGTGATATGAGGGAAGGCAATGCATAAACACAGCGTTCTCTCTCGCTTCCTTCATAAGCGCCGAGTTTACCTGATACGGGGAAAGCAGTTCAATTCGCTCTTTCCAAACATCCTCAGATTCGCCCATTGATACCCATATGTCCGTGTAAATGACGTCAGCTTCCTTTACCGCCTCGTGCGGGTTCTCTTCAAATTTAATGGATGCACCGCTTTGCAAGGCGAGTCTTTTGCAAACGTCTACCAGGTCGGGAGAGGGGAAAAACCGCTTCGGAGCGCAGGCAGTAAAGTTCAGCCCCATTTTGGCGCAGCCGACCATAAGCGAATTGCCCATATTAAAGCGCGCGTCGCCCATGTATACGAAATTTATACCCTTAAGATAACCGAAATGCTCCTTTATGGTAAGAAAATCGGCAAGTATTTGGGTGGGGTGAAATTCATCTGTCAGTCCGTTCCAAACAGGAACGTCGGAATACTTTGCAAGCTCTTCGACGATCGACTGGCCGTATCCGCGGTATTCTATCCCGTCAAACATTCTGCCAAGAACTCTCGCGGTATCCGCTATGCTTTCCTTTTTGCCGATCTGAGATCCGTTGGGATCAAGATATGTAACGCCCATGCCGAGGTCGCGCGCGGCAATCTCAAAGGCACAGCGCGTCCTTGTGCTTGTTTTTTCAAAGATAAGCGCAATGTTTTTTCCCTCGTGTATTCTATGAGGCGTTCCGGCCTTCTTTTCTTCCTTGAGCCTTTTTGCAAGCTCCAAAAGATAATTAATTTCCTCGCTTGTAAAGTCAAGCAGTTTAAGAAAATCTCTTCCTTTGAGGTTCATATTATTTCTCCTTTTCATTTGATTTTGCAGGCGTCTTTGATCACGTCAAGAGCCTTTAGGAGCAGCGTATTTGGAATGTTGAGCGCAGGGAGCAAACGGACCTTGTTTTTTGCTTTCAGCACAAGTACTCCGTTTTTGCGGCAATCATCTATCACGTCCGAAGCGGAGCGGGCGCACTCTATGCCAAGCATGAGTCCCATACCCGTGACGCTTATTATTCCGTCTGAATTACTGAGAGTGTCGATAATAAGCTTTGATTTTCTGTTGACCTCTTCAAGAAGACGGTCGTCTATTCGAGAGAGAATATTGAGCGCTCCCGCGCAGCACACCGGGTTTCCTCCGAAAGTAGAGCCGTGATCGCCGTATGAAAAAACGTCCTCAAGTTTTTTCGAAATAAGCGTTGCTCCGAGCGGCAAGCCGCCGCCAAGTCCTTTTGCCGTGCTGATTATATCGGGAGTTATGCCATAATTCATATATCCGTAAAGCTTACCGCACCTTCCGTTACCCGTTTGCACCTCGTCGGCAATAAGCAAAATATCATTTTCTTTGGCAAGTTCGCTCGCCGCCTCTACAAAAGATTTATCAAGGGGTATAACTCCTCCTTCGCCCTGAACGACTTCAAACATAATGGCCGCAATATTTCCGGTGCTTACCTTGTTTTTCAAATCGTCTATATTATTTGCGCTTGCGTACAAAAAACCGTCGGTGAGAGGTAGAAATTTGTCGTGAAAAGCTTCCTGACCCGTTGCGGCAAGAGTGGTTATGGTTCTGCCGTGAAAACTGTTTTTAAGGGTGATTATTTTGTAATGATCCGCGCCTTTTTTATCGGCGGCATATTTTCTCGCCGCCTTGATAGCGCATTCGTTTGCCTCCGCGCCCGAGTTTGAAAAGAAGACTTTGCTCATTCCCGTGCGGATACAAAGCTCCTTTGCAAGCTTAACGCAGGGAGAAGTGTAGTAAAGATTTGAAGTGTGCTGGAAAGCGTCAAGCTGCGCTTTTACGGCGTTTACCCAGCTTTCATCCGACAAGCCAAAAGTGTTTACGGCGATACCGCTTCCAAGATCGATATATTCTTTTCCGTTTTCATCGTAAACAAGGGAACCCTTACCCGAAACGATGTTCAAAGGAAAACGCGCATATGTGTGTGCTATATATTCTTTATCAGCTTCGTAAATATTCATGAAAAACTCCTTCTATAAGGTATAAGGCAAGTCAGCCTTTTGTAAACATTGTTCCGATCCCCTCGTCGGTCAGAGTCTCGATAAGTATTGAGTGCGGCGTCCTTCCGTCGAGAATTATCACCTGTTTGACGCCGTATCTGATTGCCTCGCAGCAGCATTCCACTTTGGGTATCATTCCTCCCGAAATAATACCGCTTTCTATAAGCTTCGGAATGTCTTTGACATCGATTTTTGAAATAAGAGTCGTCGGGTCGTCCTTGTCTTTAAGGATTCCGCTTGTGTCAGTCATTGAGATAAGCGTTTCGGCATACAGCTCGGCGGCTATTTTTGAGGCGGCGGTATCGGCATTTATATTGTATATATTGCCCGATGTGTCGCAGCCGACGCTTGAAATCACGGGTATGTAACCTTTGTCGATAACGTCGAGTATCGGCTGTACATTAAGCTTTGTTATTTCACCTACATATCCCAGCGCTTCATCTTTAAATGTCGCTTCAATCATGCGGCCGTCGATTCCCGAAAGGCCCATAGCCTTTCCGCCGTTGCTTTGTATTATATTTACAAGACCCTTGTTGACTTTACCAGCAAGCACCATTTGAACAACGTCCACCGTCTCCTTATCGGTTACCCTGAGGCCGTTAACAAAGCGGGATTCTTTGCCGATTTTCTTTAACATGTCGGTTATCTCGGGACCTCCGCCGTGTACAAGCACAACTTTTATTCCGACAAGAGAAAGCAAAACTATGTCTCTTACCACCGAGTCCTTGAGCTTGTCGCTCTGCATGGCGCTTCCACCGTATTTGATCACAATAATCTTTCCCGTGTACTTTCTTATATAGGGAAGGGCGTGCACAAGTATGCGCGCGCGGTCGGCATTGGTAATATTCATTTTTTATCAGTCCTTTCGATAAAAATTAAAAATCATGTTCGATAGTCGCCGTTTATTTTTACATAATCGTATGTCAGATCGCACCCCCATGCGGTTGCCGAGCAGCTGCCGCAATTAAGGGAGACTATTATGTTTATTTCGCTCTCAAGAAGTATATTTTTGGCTTCCTCTTCCGAGAAGGGAATACCAGCGCCGTTTTCGCAAACCTTTATCCTGCCTTTTTTAGAGGCAAACTCAACGTCAATCCTGTCTATATCCACTTTGGCTTTGCTGTATCCTATAGCGCAGAGTATCCTTCCCCAATTGGCATCCGCTCCAAACATCGCTGCCTTTGTCAGAGAAGAGCAGATGATCGATTTTGCAACGGTTTTGGCAATCGTTTCGCTTTCGGCACTGTTCACAACGCATTCGATAAGCTTTGTCGCACCCTCGCCGTCTCCGGCAATACACCTGCAAAGATATACCGTTACCGTGTTGAGCGCTTTCATGAAGATGTTAAAATCTTCGCCATTTGAATCTATTATCGGGTTTTGTGCCATGTGGTTTGCAAGAATTGTAACCATGTCGTTTGTAGAAGTGTCCCCGTCAACGCTGACCATGTTAAAAGTGTTTTGTATGTCCCCCGAAAGCGCCTTTTGAAGCATTTGTGTACTTATCGCGCAGTCGGTAGTGATAAAAACAAGCATCGTCGCCATATTGGGGTGTATCATGCCCGAACCCTTTGCTATACCGCCTATTCTGCATTCCTTGCCGCCGATCTCAAAGCTAACGGCAATTTCCTTGACTCTTGTATCTGTTGTCATTATTCCTTCGGCTGCAAGGACGCTGTTGTTTCCCAGTCCGTTCACAAGCTCACTTATCCCGTTCTTTATCGGCGTGATATCAAGCTTTTGCCCTATAACGCCCGTAGAGGCCACCACTACGTCGGTCGGGTCGATCTTCAGTTCATCGGCAAGCAGCGAGCAGGTGCGTTTTGCGACTTCTATTCCGTCTGAATTACATGTGTTGGCGTTACCGCTGTTGCAGATTATCGCTTGAGCTTTGCCGTTTGCGACATTGCTTTTGGTTACGGTAATTGGGGCTCCTTTCACAAGATTGGTAGTGTAAACACAGGCGACAGAGGCCGGAACTTCACTGAATATAAGAGAAAGGTCGCGTTTATTTTTGTTTTTGCGTATCCCGCAATGTATACCGTTCGCAGTAAAACCTTTTGCGGCGCATACGCCGTTTTCAATTATTTTCATATTACATCTCCGCATTTTAACATTAAAATTATAAGTAGTATAAGTATTTTATCAAAATAGATTTAAAGCGTAAGTCCTTGTGTTCTGTCACATCCGAAAACCAAATTCAAACACTCGATCGCGGCTCCCGAGGCGCCCTTTCCGAGATTGTCGTATCTTGCGACAAGCAGTATGCGTTCGTCGTTTCCGTAAACGCTTATCTGCATTGAGTCCTTGCCCGCAAGCGCGTTTGAAGAAAGAAATCCTTCTTCGTCGCATCCCGATCCATAAAATACTATCGGACCTTTGTATATCTGAGCGTAAAGCTCTTTAATGTCGTTTACGGTGAGGGAAGGTGACAGTTGTGATGAAAAAATCGGAACCGTAACCTCCATTCCGCTGTAAAAATCGGAAACTATCGGGCAAAACAGCGGGTAGTTGTCAAGGCAAGTCATGGCCTTCATCTCTTTTAAATGCTTGTGCTGCTGCGTGAGACCGTACTGTCTCGGCGCATCGAGCAGCGCGTTTGAATTTTTGTTTTCATATTCGGCTATCATTTTTTTGCCGCCGCCGCTGTATCCGGTCAGGGAATGACATGTGAGAAGGCAACTGCTTTTTATTATGCCGTGCTTTACAAGAGGATAAACTAAGGCGATAAATCCGCTTGCGTGACATCCCGGAACGGCGATTCTCTTTGAATTTATTATTTTTTGCTCCAGCTCGTGCGAAAGCTCGGGAAAACCGTAAGCCCAACCCGTTTCGGTTCTGTGCGCGGTTGACGCGTCAATTATAACGACATCGGGATTGTCGACAAAGGTGAGAGCTTCTCTTGAAGCGTCGTCGGGCAAACAAAGAAAAACCGCGTCAGAAGAATTGATGGCTTCCTTTCTCGCCTCGGGACTCTTTCTGAATTTTTCGGGGAGAGTAAATGATTCTATATCTTTTCTGTCTGCGAGTCTTTCGACTATGCGAAGTCCGGTGGTACCGGCGCCTCCGTCAATAAACACTTTTTTCATATCTTTTCCTTGTCTTTTAAACCGTGCGCCCCGCTCTTGCACGGCGCAAAAAAATAATAAGCAGTATGATTGTATAATTATACACTCATGTGTTTCAAATGTCAAGAGCTTTTAAGAAAAAAGTCAACTTTTGACATAGTGCACTAAAGAGGCGAATTATCTCGCCTTTATTTGTATGATTCCTACTATAATAAGTGTTATGGAGTGAAATGCAAGATAGGTATCAATCACTTGGAAAATAAAAAAACAAAATACATGCCAACAGTCACATGAATAAACATGCATCAATTTTTGTATATATAATATGCAATTTAGATAAAAACGCGCCGCAAGTACCATAAGCACTTGCGGCATTTTTTGTTCAGCGCGTCATACGGCTTTTTTCCTCTTTTGCAATTTCAAACTCTTCTTTTTCTTCATCTGTCTCAAGAAGAAGAGAAGGGACGCAGACCGGCTTTTCCGATTCATCAAGGGCGACAAACCAAAGTTCCGCGTCGGCAATCAGCTTGTTTTCTCCAAAAAATCTTTCGATAAAGGCTTCGACTTTTATTTTCATGCTGGTCCTGCCCGCGTACACTATATGTCCTTTCACGACCACAGTATCTTTGTTTATGGCGGGGTGCAGGAAGCGAAGATTGTTCATGCGCGCCGTTGTAACGTCGCTTTCGGCGTGACGTCTTGCAACTATGGTCGCCACCTCGTCAATCCAGCACATGAGCTTCGCGCCTGATAGTCTTTGATTTCCGTTGAGAGTCTCCATTGTGAGCACGTGTACCTGTTCGGCAAGCGAATCAGATACTTTTTTATTTCTTTCGTTGGGCAAATCGGTCATAATATAGCGAGCTTGCGCCTCCTTTTCTTATGATTTGTTACTTGAGTTTTTAAGCAGCTTTCTTTGCGCTTTTCTTTGCGCCCTTTCTGAAATTCAAAATAATACCCAGCGCCATTGAAAGGAAAGCGGCGACCATGACGGTATATGCCTCGGGAAGCATAAAGGTTATTGTGTGCATCGGAATCCAAAAAAGCGGAATAGTCTTGAACAAAGTAAAGGAAACAAACCTCGTCCAGTCAACGCTGTTAATAACATCTTTGAGCCTTATATTTTTTCTTCCTTCGGCTTTGAGCGCAAGGTAGGTATCGCTGCATTTGTGCAGGGCCATAAACGTCGGTCCAAATCCCGTGTTCATTGTCACACTTATTGTAAGCGCCTTAATGAAGGTGTACGCCGAGGTGCCTTCTCCCGGAATAAGACCGCTTGCAATCAGAGCGGCCGCGCCGGCTCCGAACATCTTCATCATATAGGTTATCCACACGCCGATAATACCCCATATGATAAAGCGAACGGTAATGTATTTTGGAAGTACCCATTCTCCCGTGCCGAGACGGGCGGCAAGCAGCTCGCCCGCAGTCGCCAAAAGCGCAAACTTGACAAAACCCATAATGTACGGATGATCGTTTGTCACTTTTATAAATATCTCCCTTGTGGGAGTGATTATAAGTACTACGGCAAAGACTGCCACCGAAAAAATTATGTAAGCTATCAAAAGAACTTTTTTGAGCCGGCTGTTTTCGCTTTTTTCCATTTAACTTCCTCCAAATAATCAAATAACAATGTAAAAAAGCTTAATTTAGATTGTATCCCGCATCAAAAGCCCTCAGATTTACATCAAGCAGCTTTTGTGGAACGGTTTTTTCTATCGTGTCCAACCACGACTTGTAAGGAATGTCGGTGTTTTTTGCCATGACACCGATCAGCACAACGTTCAGAGTCTTGATATTGCCGACTTTCAAGGCAATATCAAGCGCGTCAAGCGCGGTAAGATCCGCCGCTTCGGAAAGCTTTTTTTCAATATCCGAGGGATATTTTGCCGCACCGCTTATCACCGGCATGGGGGAAATCTTCTGAGTGTTGATTATCATCTTTCCTCCGATTTTTAGGTAGGGAAGGGCTCTGTAAGCTTCAAGCAACTCGAAAGCAAGAATAATATCCGCCTCTCCCTTATCGATTATAGGAGAAAAGACCTTGTCGCCGTACTTTACATATGTGACGACGCTTCCCCCGCGCTGGCTCATGCCGTGTACCTCCGACACTTTAACGTCGTACCCTTCCTTGATAACTACGTTTCCGAGGATTCTGCTTGCAAGCAGAGTACCCTGGCCGCCAACTCCGACAATGAGTATATTTTTCGTACCGTTCATATATTATCCTCTTTTAAAAGCTTAAGATTTTTCAATAGCGCCAAAGGGACATACGTTTATGCAAAGACCGCAGCCATTGCACTGTGTTTTGTCTATCTTAGGCGAGTTTGAGCTGTTTAATATTGCGGGACAGCCAAGCTTTGTGCACATTTTACAGTTTCTGCATTTGTCGGTAATTACGCAGTTTCCGCTGTATTTTACGGTTTTAAGAAGAGCGCAGGGACGCTGCGCGATTATGACCGAAGGTTCCTCTCGCTCGATTTCATCCTTCACCGTCTTTTCAAAGTTCTTAACATCAAAAGGGTCGGCAACAACGACGTGATCGACTCCCACCGCATGACACAGCTTCACAAGATCTACCTGCTTTGTAGCTTCTCCCCTTATTGTCTTGCCGGTCGTGGGGTTGTCCTGATGTCCCGTCATTCCGGTTATGGAATTGTCAAGGATTATTACGGTGTTAATGCCCTTGTTATACACGATGTCAATAAGCCCGGTGATACCTGAATGTATAAATGTCGAATCTCCTATCACCGAAACAAGCTTTTTTGTAAAATCCTTTCCTCTGACCTTTGACATTCCAAATGCCATACCTATCGATGCGCCCATGCAAACAGTGGTGTCTACCGAGGCAAGCGGGGTAACAGCCCCTAAAGTGTAGCAGCCGATGTCTCCCGAAACTGTCAATCCCAGTTTTTTAAGAACATAGAAGGTGCCGCAGTGCGGACATCCCGCGCACATCACCGGAGGACGCACGGGTATGTTTTCAAGGGGAGCTTTAAATTGCAAAGCGTGCTCACCGAGCACTGCGTCCTTTATCATGGCGCATGTATACTCGCCGAGATACGTGAATTTTTCTTTACCTATAACATTCACTCCGAGCGCTCTGCAATGCTCCTCAATAAAAGGGTCGAGCTCTTCGATCACGTACACGGTATCGCATAGCTTTGCAAAATCGGTTATGAGCTTTTCGGGAAGAGGATATACCATTCCGAGTTTAAGATAGTTTACCCTGTCTCCTAGCGCCTCTTTGGCATACATGTATGTAATTCCTGACGCTATCACTCCGACAGACATTTTGTTGTTCTCAATAAAATTGAGCGGAGTGTTTTCTGCATATCCGACAAGCTTTCTTTGCCGTTCTTCGACGACCTCATGCCTTTTAATGGCGCTTGCGGGCATCATGACGCGCTTGCTTATGTCTTTTTCGTACGGCTTTAAACTTATTTCCTCGCGTTCGGAAATTTCGACCGTACTCTGAGAATGAGCCACCCTTGTGGTGAGCCTTATAAAGACAGGAACGTCGTATTCCTCCGAGAGCTCAAAGGCGAGCTTTGTGAATTCTTTGCATTCGCGGGAGTCGCTCGGTTCAAGCATGAGAGTTTTTGAGGCTTTTGCATAATGCCTTGAATCCTGTTCGTTTTGAGACGAATGCATTCCGGGGTCGTCTGCTACGCAAAAAACGAGACCTCCGTTCACTCCTGTATAAGATGCGGTAAATACGGGGTCGGCCATAACGTTGAGCCCCACATGCTTGCAGCAGGACATGGCGCGTCCTCCGGCAAACGAGGCGCCTATGGCGACTTCTGCCGACACCTTTTCATTTGGCGACCATTCAATCTCGACCTCGGGATATTTGACCATACATTCGGTTATTTCGGTGCTGGGAGTGCCGGGGTATGAGGATACCACAACAACTCCCGCTTCATATGCGCCCTGAGCAACGGCAGCGTTGCCGAGAAGTAATTGTTTTTTCATATTATCGTTAATATTTTCACCTGTGAGAGGGAAATTTCCTTTCGCTTAAAAGCTTTTGACTTATTATCATATTTCATTTTGCTGCGCGACAACGCTTTCGCCGCAGTATATCTGACGCAGCTTTGGCTTTTCAATCTTACCCGTTGGATTTCGCGGAACCTGTGCAAAAATAATTTTTCTCGGACGTTTATATCTCGGCAGTTCCTCGCAAAAATCGTTTATATCCTTTTCGGTAGCGCTTTTGCCTTCTTTAAGCTCGATGATTGCCGCGGCTATCTCGCCAAGTCTCGGGTCGGGAAGTCCGATAACCGCCACATCCTTTACCGCGTCGTGACGGCGAATGTGATTTTCAATCTGAACGGGATACAAATTCTCGCCGCCCGTGATTATAACGTCCTTTTTCCTGTCGACAAGATATATAAAACCGTCCTCGTCCTCCATAGCCATATCACCGGTATACAGCCAGCCGTCTTTGAGTACCTCGTCGCTTGCGGCGGGATCCTTATAGTAACACTTCATAACCCCCGGGCCGCTCACGCAAAGCTCGCCGACATCTCCTCTTTTGACGTCATGTCCCTGTTCGTCTGCTATTTTTGTTTTCCAACCGTATCCCGCCTTACCTATGGCTCCTACCTTATGTATGTTTTCAACGCCGAGATGCACGCACCCCGGACCTATTGATTCGGAAAGCCCGTAATTTGTGTCGTATTGATGATTTGGAAACACGTTAAGCCATCGTTTTATGAGAGAGGGAGGAACGGGCTGCGCTCCTATATGCATAAGTCTCCAATGTGAAAGATCGTAATTATCCAGCCTTATCTCTCCTCTTTCTATACTGTCAAGTATGTCCTGCGCCCAGGGAACAAGCAGCCAAACGATAGAGCATTTTTCATCGGACACGGCTTTGATTATCCACTCCGGCTTGACGCCTTTGAGAAGGACCGCTTTGCCTCCCACAAGGAAGCTGCCAAACCAGTGCATTTTTACCCCCGTGTGATAAAGAGGAGGAATGCAGAGGAAAACATCCTCGTGCGTCTGAGAGTGGTGAGCCTGTTCGGTAACAGCGGAGTGCATGAGGCTGCGATGGGGGTGAAGGATAGCTTTCGGAAAACCCGTCGTACCCGAGGAAAAGTATATCGCGGCGTCATCCGTTTCTTTTAGCGGTATGTTCGGATCGGAGCTCGAGCAATAAAGCGTCATCCTGTCATAGCTGTCCGCAAATGTCGGACATTCCTCACCGACATAAAAAAGATGCTTAATAAGCGGAATTTTGTTGATTATTTCTTCGATCCTGCCTATAAACTCGGGGCCGAATACCATAATCGAGCTGTCGGATTTTTCAAGACAGTACCTGATCTCGTCGGCGGTATAGCGATAGTTAAGGGGTACGGCGATCGCGCCGGCCTTGAGCGCCCCGAAATATATCGGCAGCCATTCGATGGAATTTATGAGCAAAATCGCAACCTTGTCCCCTTTTTTGCAGCCTCTTGACAGAAGCAAATTTGAAAATCGGTTTGACATTGCGTAAAAGTCGTTCCATGTTATTTCACGTTTGAACGGCTTGCCCGGTTCGGGTTGCATAAGGGAATAGTCGCGCCATGTTATGCGGCTTGAGAGTTCAAATTCGGGGTTGATTTCAATCAATGCCGTTTCGTCCTTATACAGCTTTGCGTTTGTGTTGAGTACATCGACAATTGTGTTGGCAGTCAATTTTTTCTTCCTTTCTCATCAGCTTTCGCGCACAGTGTTTTTTATAAGATTAAGAATGCGTTCTCTTGTCGCAACATCGTCTTTGCAAAAAGCGTCGGGGACAAATGATGAAGAATAAATGTCTCCTCCCGCAAGATGCTTGAACCAAACGGCTGCGGCGGCATATCTACCATAAAAGAGGTCAAGATGAAAGCCGTCGCGGCAAAGGCTTCTTTTGCATTTTTTATAATCAAACTCGGGAGTGTTTCTAAGCTTTTGTATAACCTCTCCCACCGGAATGAGTCTTGCGCCTATTTCATTTGAAATTCTGTCATAGCAGTATACAAGCTTTTCGTACATAAGCCTTTGGTCTTTGTTATAGTTGGGAAATGCGCCATGAGTCGAATCGATCTCGTACGCCCACGTCTGGTTTACAAAGATTTTTGCATTCGGAGCTTCGCGCAGTATAAAATCGCGTATGTAATACACATACGGATAGTAGGTGTCTATCATGCCGCTGTAATGGCTTGCTTGCTGGATAGTCACGATATCCCAGTCGCTTGACCTTATCACATCATTTACCGAATAAGAAGTTCCTTGCGAACGCGCGTTTATAAAATACTCGTATTCACCGGCGTTTTCGGCTATATTTTTGCAATGTCTCTCAAGCGAGCAGCCTCCTATATATAAGTTCCCGACCTTGAGACTAATATTTGCCGATAAAGCGATTTTGTAAAGGTATTCGGTACAGTCGCAGGAAAAACTGTTTCCCAAAGCTAAAATCTTGATCATGACGTTCTCCAAAATAATATGGGACGGTATTCAATCAGGCATAGTTGTCGTCTTCCTCGGTGATGCCGAGCGCGTTTTTTATATACTGTCCTACATTCTCCGCGGGAACGCCGAGAACGAAGGAAAACTCGTCTTCCACCACGCTCTGTGCGTAAAAGAGCATATCGGAATCGGTGTTTGAAAGCTTCTTTTTGTTTTTTAGCAGCTCGTTTTTCTGCATATATATGCAGCGTATCATCATGATGAGTTCGTCGTGCAATCCTTTGGAAAGGATATCGTGAAAAAGAGACGACCTGACCTTACGGTCGTTATTCCATTCGAGAGTTTTATCCTTTGCCTCAAGGAGAAGGCTTGCGATATCGTCCTTTGTCAAAAGAGGTCTCATCTTGCTGTTTGTTCTATCGCTCGAATATGGGACATATATCGTGGAACCGCTTTTGATCTGTGTGAGAAAATAATACTCCCTCGGCGGAACTGCCGGAGAAAGGGAAGTGAACGATATGTCATCTACTCTGCATACGCCGTTTGTTCCGTATACAACATAATCTCCCACTTTAAAACCGTTTGCGTTCATTTACGTTCCTCCTTCATTTTGGCATTTTGCGCTTTGCGACAAGCGTTTTTGTTTTCATTTATATTATAAACCGTAATTTCAATTTCGTAAAAAGATACGGCGCGCGTTTGTGACATTATTAATTTAAGGCGTCCTTAACCGTATCAGAATATATGAAATATGAAGATAGTATGAAAACATGCTTGCGATGCTTGTCTATATTATATCACATTTTTGACAAAATTTCAAAGGTATTTTAACACAAAATGTTCATATTTTTTAATTTTTTTTACTCAAGCGCAGGATATTTTATTATTCGTTATTTTTTTCCTTTTTATCGTCATTTTTGCTCTGCGGCGTTTTGACGCGGCCGCTGTGATTTGCAAGGGGGTTATGAGTCATGGCGTCTTTCATGTGCTCGTTGCTTACGTGAGTGTATATCTGAGTTGTGTTGAGCTGTTCATGCCCGAGAATGTCTTTAAGTACCCTTATATCCACCTGACCCGACTGATACATGAGAGTTGCGGCCGTGTGGCGCAGCTTGTGAGTAGATAATTTTCTGTATCCGAGCCCCGCAAGCTTTAAATACTTGTAAACCATCCACTGTACCGTTTTATTGCTGACGCGCGTACCGAGTCTGCTGATAAACAGGGCGTCCTTGTCCTTTATCGTAAGAGAGGCGCGAGCAATCAGATATGCCGATACTGCCTGTCTGCAAGCCTCGTTAAGATATATTATTCTCTCTTTATTGCCCTTTCCGACTACTCTGACAAGATGCAGCTCGGGGTCAAGAGAGGTAAGGTTGATGCCCACAAGCTCGGAAAGACGCATACCGCAGTTTAAAAACAGAGTGACGATCGCAAAGTCGCGCTGCCGATTTTTTGACTCGACGTCGTTTTCGATTGCATCAAGCAGGTTCAGCGCCTCTTGAAGAGTGAGATATTTGGGAAGGGCGTTTTTCACCTTCGGAGACTCGATATCCTTTGCCGGATTTTCGGTAAAATACCTTCTTGTCACTGTCATATACTTGTAAAAGCCCTTTATGGCCGAGAGCTTACGCGCTCTCGCGGCGGGCTTGTTGTCTCTTTCAAAAGAAATGTACTGCAAAAAGGAATAGACCTCTGCCGTTGTAACACTTCCTGCCAAAGACGTGTCTATTTTCGATATATCTGTTTTCTCATAATCCTCGCGTGAAAACTTTTTGTTGACGCGCGATGCAAGTATGTATTTAAAAAACATTACAAGGTCGATACCGTATTGCTCGACGGTCTGCGTGCTTCTGTTTTGAACGGTCAGCTTGTAACTCATAAAATCTTCGATAAGCGGGCAATTTATATCCATGCAGAGTTTTCTCCTACCAATAAAATTAAATAATCTTTATTTCTTAAAGTAACGGTATTGTTTTGTTCACAATTATAAATTAAAATAATAAAAGGTAGCTGTGACAGCAAAGAAAGGAAGCCGTAAAGGCGAGCTTGTATATGATCAGAACCATTAAAGAAAATTTTTATATGTCATTTAAAATGAATCTTGATCAGGTGGCAATGTGTATGTTCGGAGCAATGATGGCAATGACCGGCGCCGCCTCCGGATCGAACACGATTCTTGCGTTGCTTAGCATACTTTCGATAGTTTTTTACCTATATCTGATTTATGTGATGTTTTATGATATGGGACAGAAAGACGGGATTAAAATAAATTCTCAACGGCTTGCATATTACCCCTACAAAGCGCTTTGGATATCTCTGTTTGCAAACACCTTAAACTTTCTTCTCGGTATTTTAACCGTGTTATTCAAGGCAATAATAAACGGCGTTCAGATGACTCAGAACCTCGCTTCTCTGACAGCCGAACAGGTAAGCGCGTTGAATCCGTCATGGGCTGTACAGGCCTATCAGATATGCGACACTCTGTCAAAAGCGATACAGTTCATGTATGTCGGCGTACTCAAGGTGTTCTTCTCGGGAAATGTTTTTATTCTTCTTGTCATTCCGCTTCCTTCGGTGATTATCGCGACGCTTGCCTACAAGTTAGGCGTAAAATACTGCAACGGTTTCAAAAAGAAATCCAAAAAGCCGGAAGAAAGATACAAAGTTTGACGTGTTTATGAAACTTATCGCCCATTGCAGCATATAAATTCTTAAAGTATGTTTGCGATGGGTGGTTTTGTATGAAGTTTTCAGTTATCAGGACTGTAGCGGCTATACTGCTTCTTGCCGCGGCTATAGGCGCCATATCCGCTTTTGCGGGAGGAACGTTCAAAAAAATTATTACTCAATTTATTTTAACAGAAAACGCCGAGACTGTCAAGCCGTATGACGAAAGTAAAACGGTAATAATCGATCCCGGACACGGCGGAGAAGACCCCGGGGCGGTGGGAGTGAACGGCGTGCTTGAAAAGGATGTGAATTTAAAGCTCTCGCTTGCTCTTAAAGAACTTTTGATCCTTCGAGGGTATCGTGTCGTTATGACGAGAGAAAAAGACGAGCTGCTTTATTCTGAAGACGCCTCAGGCAGCAAAAAGGGTCAGGATCTGAAAAACAGACTCGACTATGAAAAAAAGTATCCCAACGCGATTTTTGTGAGCATCCACATGAACAAATTCAGCATGGAAAGCTGCAAAGGACTTCAGGTGTATTATTCCGGAAACACCGAAGAAAGCAAGCTGCTTGCAGAGTCGGTAAAGGAAAATGTTAAAAATATGGTTCAGCCTGAAAACAAGCGTGAGATAAAAAAGGCGAATTCATCGATTTTTATCCTTGACAGGATAGATATTCCCGCCGTCTTGATAGAGTGCGGTTTTTTGTCAAACCGTACCGAAGCCGAGCTTCTCACAAAGGACGAGTACATAAGCAAATTGGCTTTTTCTATAAGCTGCGCCATTTGCAATTACGGCGAAGGTACTTAAAATCAGAGTATTAACATTAAAACCTACAAAAACAGGAAAGGACGTAAAAATGAAAGCTGACAAGACTTTTTACGTGTGCAGCGAGTGTGGATACAGAACACCGAAATGGCTTGGGAAGTGTCCCTCTTGCGGAGCTTGGAACTCACTTGAGGAGCGCGCCGAAAGCGCCGCGGAAAAAGATAAAAACCCAAAACGAGTGTCGGCGGGCAAGACCGTACCGTACAAAAAGCTCGAGCTTTCCAAGTACATGAGAAGAAGCACCGGCATAAACGAGCTTGATCGGGTGCTCGGCGGAGGAGTCGTTGAAGGCTCCGTCGTGCTGATTGCGGGCGAACCGGGAATAGGCAAGTCGACCCTGCTTATGCAGATATGCGACACGCTTTCCGAAAACAGCAGAGTGCTGTATGTGTCGGGCGAGGAATCCGCAGGGCAGCTCAAATACAGGGCCGAGCGACTTAAAATCAAAGGGGACGGACTTTATGTTTTGACCGAAACGGATACAGACAGCATAATAGAGGAATGTCAAGAGGTTTCTCCCTCTTTTGTGATAATCGACTCGGTTCAAACGATGTACTGCAGCACGGTAAGCTCTTCTCCGGGAAGCGTTACACAGGTAAAGGAAAGCACCATGCGTTTTATTTCGCTTGCCAAAGGCGAAAAGAACGTGTCGGTGCTTCTTGTGGGACATGTGAACAAGGAGGGAACTATAGCCGGGCCTAAGGTTCTTGAGCACATGGTCGACGCAGTTCTGTCCTTTGAAGGTGACAGGGAACAATCATACCGAATAATCAGGGCATCAAAAAACAGATACGGTTCGACAAATGAAATAGGCGTATTCGAAATGACGGGAGAGGGCCTTAAAGAGGTGCCGAATCCTTCCGAAACGCTTCTTTCGGGCAGACCGAAAAACATATCGGGCAACTGCGCCGTATGCGTAATGGAGGGCAGCAGACCGCTTATCAGCGAAATACAGGCTCTGACAAGCAAAAGCGTTTTTCCTGCGCCGAAAAGAGCGGCAAACGGAATAGATTACAATCGCATGTATTTGCTTCTCGCCGTGCTTGAAAAGCGTCTCGGACTGCGTTTTTCCGCCTGCGACGCATATCTCAACGTCATAGGCGGAATAAGAATGGAGGAGCCTGCAGCCGACCTTGCCATATCGCTTGCTCTGATTTCCTCGATAAGAGATATACCCGTTCCCGACGACGTCATTGCCTTCGGAGAAATAGGCCTTGCGGGAGAGATAAGAGCGGTGAGCGCGCCCGAGCTTCGTGTGAAGGAAGCCGTCAGACTCGGCTTTAAGCGAATACTTCTTCCAAAACGGAGCCATGACGCGATTAAAAAAACATATTCTTTAAATTCAGACGACAACATAAAGCTTATACCCGTAAAAAGCGTTTTTGAAGCTATTAAAATTCTTTTTGTGGAAAATGACAATAATTTATGATTACGGTTGAAAAAAAGAAAGCCGTATGTTATAATTGCGTTAAGAAAAACTAAAATGCGCACATGTTTTTAATTAAATTCGATTTTTCCTTTAAAAACAAAATAAAAATAAAATAAGCGCGGCCGGTTTTGCACGGTCGTATCGTTTGCAACATTATTTTCATGTATTCAAGTGAAAAAAAGGAGAAGTAAAATGGCAGAATTTTTATCCGACATCGAGATTGCCCATGCGGCAAAGCTAAAACCTATTAAAGATATAGCGCAAGAACTCGGCATAAACGAGCAGGAAATAGAGCTTTACGGCACATACAAAGCTAAAATCAACGACAGCTTCATTCGCCGTCGGCAGTCTTTCCCCGACGGCAAGCTCATACTTGTCACCGCAATAAACCCCACTCCTATGGGAGAAGGAAAGACAACCACCACGGTGGGACTCGGCGAAGCCATGAGCAAACTGGGCAAACGCGCCGTAGTAGCCCTTAGAGAACCGTCACTCGGGCCGGTATTCGGTATCAAAGGGGGAGCCGCAGGAGGCGGATACGCGCAGGTTGTGCCGATGGAGGATATAAACCTTCATTTTACGGGCGACTTCCACGCGATAACCTCGGCGAATAATCTGCTGTGCGCGGTAATAGACAACCATCTTCAGCAGGGAAATGAGCTCAGGATAGACCCAAAGAGGATACTTTTTTCGCGTGTCATGGATATGAATGACAGGTCGCTGCGCAATATTGCCGTCGGTCTCGGCGGAAAGAGCGACGGAGTCACAAGGGAAGACCACTTCATGATAACGGTCGCAAGTGAAATAATGGCAATACTCTGCCTTGCCGAATCGATTATTGACCTAAAAGAAAGACTGGGAAACATACTTGTGGCGTACAGCTATGACAATAAGCCGGTGTACTGCCGCGATCTCAAGGTAAATGGCGCCATGGCCGCCCTTCTGAAGGATGCTATGAAGCCTAACCTTGTTCAAACGCTTGAAAACACTCCCGCGATCATTCACGGCGGTCCATTTGCCAACATTGCCCACGGCTGCAACAGCGTAAAAGCGACAAAGCTCGCCCTCAAGCTTGCCGATTATGCTATTACCGAGGCGGGGTTCGGCGCCGATTTGGGAGCGGAAAAGTTCCTTGACATTAAGTGCAGAGTTGCCGGTCTCACGCCTTCGGCAGTCGTTATCGTCGCCACCGTGAGGGCGCTCAAATACAACGGAGGAGCGCAAAAATCCGCTCTCACCGAGGAAAATCTCGACGCTCTTAAAAGGGGCATGTGCAATCTTGAAAAGCACATTGAAAACATTCAAGGATTCGGGCTTCCCGTTGTGGTGGCGATAAATCGCTTTGAAAGCGACAGCGACGCAGAGCTTGCAGTTCTTCGTGAAATGTGCGAGAAAAAAGGAGTCGACTTTGCGCTTTCCGAGGTTTTTGCCAAGGGAGGAGAAGGCGGAATCGAGCTTGCCAAAAAGGTTATTGACGCCTGTCAAAAGGAAAGCAGTTTTAAATTTACTTATCCCGACGAGTTTTCGATCACCGAAAAGATTGAAGCCGTGGCAAAGAAAATATACGGAGCGGACGGCGTAAATTATGAGCCCGCCGCGATCAAAGCCATAAAGGATATAGAGGCGCTCGACCCGGAGTATGCAAAATACCCGATCTGCGTCGCAAAAACACAGTATTCTTTGTCCGACGATATGACAAAGCTCGGCAGACCTCGCGGATTCAATATAACCGTAAGAGACGTCAGACTTTCCGCGGGCGCACGTTTTATTGTAGTGCTCACAGGAGCGATTATGACCATGCCCGGGCTTCCAAAACTCCCCGCCGCCTTCAATATCGATGTGGATGACGACGGAAATATATCAGGCCTCTTCTGATAAAGCAAATCGGATAAATAAACAGAAAATAAAATATGAAAGAAAAAGAACTGTTCAAAATACTCTCTCACAATACGGCCGAGACAGAATCGGCGGGGGCTTTGCTTGCCGTAAGTGTCAAAAACAACGATTTTGTGGCGCTGTACGGCGACCTTGGGGCGGGGAAGACCGCCTTTGTGCGGGGATTTGCCTCCGTGGCTGCGCCTTCGGCAGAGGTAGGCAGCCCATCTTACGGCTTTGTAAACGAATACGAAGGGACAAGCTATAAGATTTGCCATTTTGACATGTACCGTGTCGAGAGCGACGACGACCTTTACTCGGTCGGATTTTACGATTACGACAACTGCGTGATACTTGCGGAATGGTGCGAAAAAACGCCTCAAATACTGCCAAATAAGTACTACAAGGTCAAGATCGACATAATAGACGACGCTGCCCGCATGATCTATGTAAGCCTTGTGAGTAAATAGAAACAGTGGGATTTCGGTGATGAAAATACTTGCTATTGACAGCAGCGCAAAAGTCGCGTCCGCCGCCCTTTGCGAGGATGAAGCCCTTATAGGGTTGACCACCTTGAATACAGGCAACACGCACAGCGAAACATTGCTTTTAAGTGTCGACGAGCTTTTAAAAAAAGCCGGAATTGAAAATTCGCAAATAGACATTTTCGCTTGCAGTAACGGTCCCGGCTCATTTACGGGTGTACGTATAGGCGTCTCGATAATAAAAGGATTGGCGTTCGGGAGAGGCAGATGCTGCGCGGGAGTTTCGACGCTCCATGCTCTTGCAATGAATATCGACGACAGGGAAGGCATTATATCTCCTGTTATGGACGCTAAACGTTCTCAACTGTATAACGCGCTCTTTGAGTGCGACGGCAAAACGCTGCGCCGTCTTACGCCCGACAGAGTGATTACCGCAAACGAGCTGCGCTCTGAGCTCTCCTCCTATGAGCGGCCCATATACTTTTGCGGAGACGGCTGCGACGTCGCACACTCTGAAATACAGCTTGAAAATATTAAAAAAGTCAATTTGTTTTCGGAGTATCAATCTGCTTTCAGCGTTGCAAGGCTTGCGCTTGAAGCTTACAGGACAGGAAGCCTTGTAAATGACTTGGAACTGCTTCCCGTCTACCTTCGCGCCTCACAGGCGGAAAGAGAGAGAATAAGACGCGAGAGCGAGAAATAAAAAAGAGGTGCTAAAAATGGTTAAAAAAATAGCTGTAGGCTGCGATCACGGCGGTTTTATTTACAAAGGAGTCATTGCCAACCACTTACAATCCAAGGGAATAGAAGTCATCGACTGCGGCTGTGACAGCCTTGATTCGGTTGACTACCCGGTATACGCCGACAAGGTTTGCAAAAAAATCACTGAAGGCGAAGCGCAGCTTGGTATACTGATATGCGGCACAGGTATAGGCATGAGCATCGCCGCCAACAAGCACAAAGGCATAAGGGCCGCCGCCTGCGAAAACACCTTTTCTGCGCGGATGACAAGAGCTCACAATGACGCAAATATACTGTGTCTCGGCGCGAGGGTCATCGGAACGGGACTTGCTCTTGACATGATTGATTTGTTTATTGACACGCCTTTTATGGGCGAGAGACATACAGCAAGAGTAAACATGCTGAATGAGCTTGACAAAAAATGATACTCACCCAAAATATTCCTGATGAGGTAAAAATCGGCAAGCACAAAGCGCGCTTGCCGATTTTTGGCGATGCCGTGGGTTGTTTTTTTGCAATTATCTCAACATTTAAATGATTTCGGCTTATCAGTCAAACCAATTAAATAATCCGAAGAAAGATTGTAAAATTCACAAAGCCGTATCAAATCTTCAATTTTCAGTTCTGCGCGACCGGCTTCTATATGGTTATAACCTTGCTGAGATTTGTTGAGTAGCTTACCGATTTGTGCTTGGGTAAAATCCCTGTCTTCCCGCACTTCTCTGATTCTTTCTCTGTAATCCATAATATTCTCCTAAACTTATGAAAAAATTCCGAAAGTAAATACAATTAGAACGATTCAAAGCCGCATTTTCAACTAAACTTAAAAAATTATACTATATTCAAAAATTGAGTATTGACATTTACTCAAAAATTGAATATAATAGTGCTGTCGACTATTGACGAATTTTTTCGGATAATGTAATATATGAAAGTTTGTCAAAAAAATGACGCATTTTTTCAAAAAAAGGAGTTATAAGTGTATGAAAGAGAAAATGATTGATTTTTTACTGAGTAATGCGAATCCGTCCATAAGATACCGAGTGAGAAGCGAGGTTCTAAATGAAGAAGTTCCGCTCGAAGAAAAACAGCAGTTGCAAGAGCAGATTTTAGCGGAGCCTGTTATTCAGCTGATTATCGCCTGCCAGAAGGAAAACGGATGGCTCGGAAACGGATTTCACGGTCCGAACAAAAACGCGGGACCGTTTGAAAACCAAGAAGTCGGCACGAAATATTTGGGCGAAAAATTGGTATTTAAAGATACGCCCGTTTTGAATAGAGCAATGGACGCCTTTGCAGCTATGAAGCCTGCTGATTTATGTTATGAAGCCAAAGGAAAAATATACAGCGAATTTAATGTTCCTGCTTACGGTCCGAATATCACTCGTTCTGCTTGTATTGCGAGGGCGCATTATGATGATGTTATCAATATTGAACCGCAGATAGGCATTGCGCTTGAATCATTCAGACGAGTAACGGAAGTTGATTCTATATTTGACGTTTCTCGTCCGGCAAAAAATTTCAGACTGTTTAATGAAAACGAAAGATGGCCGTGCCATTATCATCTCGAAATATTAGCTTTTACCGACTCATGGAAAAGTGAAGACAATATTACAATGCTGGGCGAATCATTCAAACGGTTAATGCGAACAGACCGCCCCGAAATCATGAATACCCGTGTTGCCTGCTGGTTGGGACACCCGGTTGGTCCTGCAATGTATTATCCCGAAGGTTTTTCTATTTCGGCGGATACAGATGATGTCCACATTGTAAGACTGGATAAAGTAGAATGGATGGTTCGATGTGGTTTATACAACCATATTCCGAAGCTCAAAGAAGAAGTTGAATATGTACTTAACAATATCGGTCAAGATGGTATATGTAGATTAGCTGTCAATGAAAAAGAATTTAGAGGGTGGAGCCCGTATTTCGGGCTGCAGCTTGAAACTGATTGGAAATCCAAAATACGTAGAGCTTGCGATATAACGTTTCGAGCTTTGCTGATTATGCATTATTCGAAACAATCGATTTAAAAGGAGCAGAGGGCAAATGAATCAAGATGAAATATTGAAAACAAACAAGCATTATTGGGATACATACGCGGACTTATGGTCGGGCGCTACGGCGCTGCCTGATTACGGAGTACACTTTGTAACAGAAGATGAACTACACCTGTTTGAAGCTGTTGCGGGCAAGAAAATTCTTGAAATATGCTTTGGTAGCGGGCATTCTCTAAAGTATCTTGCGGACAGAAACGCCCTTGAATTATGGGGTGTGGATATATCTCATAAACAGCTTGAAAATGCCGAGCGGTATTTGAGGGAAAACGGGTATCATGCAAATCTCATCTGCTCTCCGATGGAAGCCGAGATTGACATCCCGAAAGACTATTTTGACTTTGTGTATTCGATTTACGGGATTGGTTGGACAACAGATTTGGACGGAACATTTCAGAAAATAGCCTCATACCTGAAAAAGGACGGTATTTTCATTTTCAGCTGGCATCATACCTTAAATTACTGTATTGCTTGGTCATGTGAAAACAGAAAAAATGTCTATGAAAATGATCCCCTTGTGATGAACAAAAGCTATTTTGACGAGTCATATTTCAGAATACCGATAGACGGCAGTGAGATTCTACTGTGTAACCGCAAAATATCCACCTACGTCAACGCTTTGGCAAAGGCGGGATTTGTGATCGAGCAAATGGTCGAGCAAACTGATGATGCGACAATGCAGGCAAAAGGCGATATAAGCACCAAAGCCAAAAAGCGAAAATGCTTCCGCTTTCGGTTTTGTTCAAGGCAAGAAAATTATAGAGAAAAACCGAATGATCAACGAGGAGAATGTATCATTGAGTAATAGGACTAAGGAAAGTTTCAAAGAAAAATACAGATTTTTTCGTACTGCAAAGGAGGTGTTCGACTGTGGCGGAAATTGTTTTTATATACTCTAAATGCGTTGATCTCATCTATCACGTGTTGGCATATATGCAGGTGTGTAATGCTTCAAATCTGTATTCTGAAAAATACATATGCGAGTTTGAAAAGTATCGAAGAACCTCCGAATTTTCATTCGATTTGAGGTGTACCGCGGCTGAAATCCAGCAATACTACAATCAACATTTTGAGCGCCTTGGAATCGTGAATTTTCTACCTCTTGCACAACCTGATGAAAGTTTTGAAGAAATGAAAAAGCGGCTTTTGAATTATTCCGGTTTCACGCGTGAGGACAAAGAATTTTTTGTCGAACCGTTTGTAACCGCCCTTGAAAAAGAGTCTCTCATATATTTTTCCTATTGGGAGTCGGAATATCGGAATACGCATGACAGACGCAAGAAGTGTGAGGCGCAGCTTGAATCGCTCTTGAGAACGTGCGATTGCGTGTTCTCACACTATCAAAAAAACAGAGCAGTCGCATATCTTTCGTTTAGCATAACCTGCAACGGGCGCGGATTACATTCACAGGATGATTTTGTTGCCGCCGTACCGGTGCCTCAAAATGAACGAGAAGTTGAGCCGACCTTTTTTCAGTTGTTGCACGAGTACACACATCAATTTACCGACGTTCTTCTGAATCGGATGATCAGCATGGACGACGGTACACATGATTTGTCGGAGAACCTTGTAATCCTGACAGATTATTTCATTATAAAGAAAATCCGTGAAGAAATGGCAAGTGAATATCTTTCATGGATTTTTGCAATATGCGGTGGTACCGGCACTCCCTTTGACGAGGCGGCTTTTTTGAATCAGTTCAATATCCCACCGGAGCTAAAGGAAATGATGCTGAAAGAGATAAATGAATTTTGCAGAGTTTAATCTCAATCTAAAACTTACAACTTTTTAGCTTTTCATTATTACTTCCAAAAAATTGGCAGTATGTTTTTAATGATGAGTGAAAAGTGAAATCGGGTAGGAGACTGCTCATTAGTTGAGTAGCCGACCTCTCACGCCACCGTGCGTACGGTGCCGTACACGGCGGTTCAATCATATTAAGTGCATAGACTTGTATGCTTTGGATATATCATAATATCCTCGGTGTGCAAGTCTTTCGTTTGTAATGGTTTGGTCTAATATTCCGCTTCCTGCAACAGCCCAATATCCTTACTGAGTGTTTGCGTTTCTAAGTAGTGTAGTATTAATAATGCCCTAAAAGTAATATCGCAAGCCTTGCAGACTTTTGACCTCCAATCGGATTCTAAACGCAGTCCCGCATAAGGTCCCCATCCTTTAAATTCATCCTCATAAACATCTATTTCGCAAATACCGTCACTATTGATATTTTGAAGAATATAATCAACCTCCGTTTTAAGCTGAGGAATGTAATTGTATAAGCCGCATCGTGTTAACCATTCAACTTTTTCCATATTTACTCTACGAGTACCATCGTTAATGCAGCGGTTTATTAAATTTGTAGAAACAGAATATCCTTCCGATAAATACCATAGCGGTCCGACAACATGACCTATCCAACATGCCACCGGCATGTTCATTATTTCCGGTCTGTCTGTTCTCATTAACTTTTTAAACGATTCTGCGAGCATATTAATATTGTCACGATTTTTCCACGAATTAGTAAATGCTAATATTTCAAGATGATATCTGCACGGCCATCTCTCGTAGTCGTTAAACAGTCTGCACTTCTTAGACGGGCGAGAAACATCAAGTATTGAATCGACTTCCGTTACTCGTTTAAATGATTCTAATGCAACCTCGATTTGAGGTGTTATATCAATAGTATCATCATAATGCGCTCTTGCAATACATGCACACCTTATCATGTTTTGACCGAAAGCAGGTATTTCAAATTCACTATATAATCTGCCCTTGGTCTCATAGCACAGGTCGGTCAATTTAGTAGTCATAAAGGCATTCATCGCACCGTCCAATAACGCTGTTCCTTTTAAACCTTTTTCGCCCATGTATTTTGTAGCGGTTTCCTGATTATCATATTGACCCGCATTTTTGCTTGAACCGTGAAAACCACGGCCGATCCAACCGTTTTCCTGTTGTTTTTCCGCTATAAGTTTTATGATTTTTTCATCTGATATTTTACTTTGCAGTTCTTGTTCTTCTTTTTTTGTGATATCTCTTAATATTTCTTTTTTTACTCGCAAAACAATCGAAGGGCCCGCATTGTTCAGTAAAAAATCAATCATTTTTTGTTTCATAATAAAATCTCCTCAAATTTCTAAATATATAAAGGTTTTGCTATTACTACACTACCACAGGCATCTGACATAAGAAAACAGGCAACATTGTTTTCCATACAAAACTCTTTTATTGCTTTTCTTGCATCCGAACTCTATGCAAATATAAAGGCGTGGAGATACTTGAGGGACTATGACGCCTGATCATGTGCACCTACTGTTAAGTATACCACCAAAAACGAGCGTGTCAAGTTTTATGGGATATTTAAAAGGGAAAAGTGCACTGATGATGTTTGACAAATGACAAACATGCAAATCTGAAATATAAGTACGGGAACCGACACTAAAGAAATACATCGAAGAACAAGAGAAAAATGATATTGCCCTTGACAAGTTGAATGTTAAGGAGTACGAAGACCCTTTTAAGTGTGGCAGGTAATACGAAGCCCATTTATGGGCGGCAAAGGCGGCAAAGGCAATAGGCTTGAGTATACGAAAGCCAGCGGCTTGAGCCGCTGGCCGGTAGTTTTGGGCTTTTAGCCCTTGTGCAAACCACCCGTTTGACGGGTGGTTATGATTTAAATGATTCAGATAAGCGACAAATAAAGTTTTGATATATCCTCGACGCTTGTATCTTTGGGATTGCCCGGGCGGCAAGCATCGTCATATGCCGACTGAGCAAGGAAAGGAATGTCCTCTTTCTTTACAATTTCCTTCAAATCGGCGGGAATTCCCACGTCGGCGGCAAGTTTCCTTACGGCGTCGATTGCGGCTTTGCGGTACTCCTCGACACTCATTTTTTCCGTTCCTTCAACGCCCATGGCTTTTGCAATATCGCGGTACTTTTCACCGGTCGCTTCCGCGTTGTATTCCATAACCGTCGGAAGAATTATGGCGTTTGCTATTCCGTGCGGCGTGTCGTACAGCGCGCCTAAAGGATGGGCCATCGAATGGACTATGCCGAGTCCCACATTTGAAAAGCCCATTCCGGCGATATACTGACCAAGCGCCATTCCCTCGCGTCCCTTTGGAGTATTGGCTACGGCGCCGCGAAGAGACTTTGAAATTATCTCAATAGCCTTGAGGTGAAACATATCCGAAAGCTCCCATGCGCCCTTGGTGATATATCCTTCGATTGCGTGAGTTAGCGCATCCATACCGGTGGCGGCAGTAAGTCCTTTGGGCATCGTGCTCATCATATCGGGATCGACAAAAGCTGCGACCGGAATGTCATGAGGATCGACACAGACCATTTTACGGTTGTTTTGCGCGTCGGTTATCACATAGTTGATAGTGACCTCAGCAGCAGTGCCGGCGGTTGTCGGTACAGCGAAAATGGGAACGCATTTGTTCTTTGTGGGGGCTACGCCTTCAAGACTTTTAACATCGGCAAATTCCGGATTCGTAATGATCACACCGATAGCTTTTGCGGTATCCATGGATGAACCGCCGCCGATTGCAACGATGTAATCCGCGCCCGAGTTTTTAAATGCTTTGACTCCGCCTTGAACGTTTTCAATTGTTGGATTGGGTTTGATATCCGAATAGATCTCGTATGAGATACCGGCGCCGTCGAGAACGTCAAGTACTTTTTTCGTAACGCCGAATCGCAAAAGATCGGGGTCGGAGCAGACAAAGGCTTTCTTGAAGCCGCGTGCGCAGCTTTCGTTTGCTATTTCTTTGACGGCACCCGCGCCGTGATAAGAAGTTTCGTTCAAAATGAATCTGTTTGACATGTTTTATTCCTTTCTGTATTTATTTTTTTATTTATAAATATAATAGCACATTGATAAATTTTTGTCAATAAACAAATGTAAAATTTCAAGATAATTGCTCAATAAAGCTTGTGCATATACGCCCCATCGCCTTGAATATAAATGTAGTGTTAACCCCGGCTGAAAGGAAGACAGATAAAGTGACATATGAAGAAATAAAAGGTCTGAGCAGCGAAGAGGTGCTTTCTTCAAGGCAAAAATACGGAGACAACAGCATGCCCCGCCAAAAAACACAGACCTTCATACAAAGGTTTTTTTCAAACTTCGGCGATCCGATAATTAAAATACTGCTTGCGGCTCTTTGTATCAACATTATTTTCATGCTGAAAAACTTTGATATATTCGAAGCTATAGGAATATTCGTCGCAATTATAACCGCAACTCTTGTTTCCACGATATCGGAATACGGAAGCGAAATGGCGTTTGAAAAACTGAGAAACGAAAGCGAAAACGTAAAATGCAGGGTAACGCGAAACGGGGAAATGATATACGTTAAAGAAAGCGAACTTGTCGTAGGGGACCTTGTTCTCATCTCTGCGGGTGATAAAATACCCGCAGACGGGAAAATCATTTCGGGCGCTCTTTGCGTGGACATGTCGGCCCTCAACGGTGAAAGCCGTGAAGTACGAAAATTCCCGCTCGGAAGCGGAACATACGGCAACAAAACCGACGCGCAAAACATACTTATGCGGGGAAGCGTTGTGACGCAGGGCGAGGGGAAAATGGTAGTACTCAGCGTGGGCGAGAGCACCGCTTACGGAAAGCTTGCGGGAGAACTGCAGGAGAAAACGCGGACCAGCCCTCTTAAGCTGAAGCTTTCAAAACTTGCGGTACAGATAAGCCGTATAGGATACGTCGCTTCGGCGGTGGTATCGATCGGGTATCTTTTCAATATCATCTGCATTGACAGCGGCTTTGATACCGAGCTTATGACACTTAAAATAACGGACGCATCCTTTATGTTAAACGCCGTAATACACGCCATTACGCTTGCAATAACCATTGTGGTTGTCGCAGTACCCGAAGGTTTGCCAATGATGATCACCGTTGTGCTTTCATCAAACATGAAGCGTATGCTTAATGACAATATTATGGTGAGAAAGCTGGTAGGCATCGAAACCGCCGGAAGCATGAACATACTTTTTTGCGACAAAACCGGAACTCTTACCACAGGCGAGCAAAGCGTCGAAAGCATTGTAAGCGGAAGCGGGGCAATATACGGCGCAGAGAAAAAAATATCGGACTGCGCAGAGCTTTACCGATGCCTTGTGCTAAACGCCTTTTTTAACTGCGAATCGATTTACAGCAGGGGCAAGGTGATAGGCGGAAACGCAACAGACAGGGCTTTGACCAAATATTTCTGTAAGGGAAAAATCACATGCGACGCAAAGCTTATAAATAAAATTCCATTTGACAGCACAAAAAAATACTCGGCGGCAATTATCGAGGAAGACGGCAAAAAGCGCGTGTTTATAAAGGGCGCGCCCGAGATCCTGCTTGCCGGTGTAAGAAGGATATATACCGACGACGGCAGGATAAGCGCTTCCTTTGACAAGGAGATGATTTTAAGAAGACTTAAATGCATGACCGAATCGGCGGAAAGAGTCATAGCGGTAGTTGAAAGCTCAACTCTTCCCTCAAAAATATCTGAAGGGGACCTTACCTTTGTTTGTCTTATAGGGATAAGGGATAAAATAAGAAAAGACGCCGCAAGCTCGGTCGAAAAGTTGAGAGGCGCGGGTGTGCAGGTCGTCATGCTCACGGGAGACAACAAGGAAACCGCAAGGGCGGTGGCGCTTGAATGCTCCATAATTACAAAATACTCGGACGCTATTGTTCTAACCAGCGACGAGCTTGCCCGTATGAGCGACGAGGAACTTTCAAAGCGTCTTCCCGATATTGCTGTGGTGGCAAGAGCGCTTCCCTCGGATAAAACACGGCTTGTTCGAGTGGCTCAAAGTCGGGATATGGTTGCCGGAATGACCGGGGACGGAGTAAACGACGCTCCCGCCTTAAAAATCGCGGACGTCGGTTTTGCAATGGGCAGCGGCACCGAGGTCGCCAAGGAAGCAGGCGATATTGTGATGCTTGACAACAATCTTTCATATATAGTCAAAACAGTCGTTTACGGAAGAACTATATTTAAAAGCATCAGAAAATTTATTATGTTTCAACTTACGATGAACATGTGCGCGGTGGGAGTCTCGCTTATTGGACCGTTTATAGGTATAGATACGCCCGTAACGGTAATACAGATGCTTTGGGTAAACATAATAATGGATACTCTCGGCGGACTCGCCTTTGCGGGGGAGGCGCCCAGCGAGGAATTTTTAAAGGAAAAGCCGAAAAAGCGGAAGGAAAACCTCGTAAACAGATACATGTCAACGCAGATTTTTTTCGGCGCTCTTACCACCATGCTGATATGCATATTCTTTTTGAGATCGGAATATGTGAGAAATTTCTTTGGGTTTGCAAAAGATCCCATATACTTCATGAGCGGATTCTTTTGTCTGTTTATTTTCCTCGGGATCGCCAACTGTTTTATGTCAAGAAGTCAGCGAATAAATATCCTCGCAAATCTCTCAAAAAACAAGCCGTTTATTTTTATCATGCTGGCGGTGGGTATTATTCAGCTTGCAATGATATACTTCGGAAACAGCGTGTTCAGAACCAAGCCGCTTAATATCGTCCATTTACTCTTTGTTTTTGCGCTGGTAACTCTCAGTGTGCTCATTGAACTTGTCAGAAGAATAATTACACGTGTGATAGGAAAGGGCAGGGGAGATTTATAAATTTATAATCTTTACTTGTGAATATCTTTCAAAAAAGCGATAAAATATTTGTGCAAAATGCCATATTGCAAAAATATACTCCACATGATATAATAGTGGGGTCGAGGGGGCATAGCTCAGCTGGTTAGAGCGCATGCTTGACATGCATGAGGTCATTGGTTCGATCCCAACTGTCCCCACCATAAAAACCTTGCCTTAACGGTAAGGTTTTTTCAATTATTGCTCAATGAATATTTATGCGTTTGCAAACGGCGTTTATTCACGTCCGTATGACCGATTTTATAATAAAAGGTCTAATGTCAATAACAACAATAATAATAAGGAGAAAGCAAATGATATCATCAATAAAACAAATCGATTCATTCAGCTGGTACTTTGAAGAAGAAAACGTTCGATTTTTTTTGCTTGTCGGAAATGAAAAGGCGCTTCTCATTGACAGCGGCATGAGGACTCGCAACGCAAAAGAGCTTGCCGCAAAGCTTACCGACCTGCCGATCTCACTGATAAACACACACGCGGACCCCGACCATATCGGCAGTAATCACGAATTTGAATTCTTTTACATGAGCCTTTCCGAATGCACGAACTATTACAACACCCAAAAAAGAAGCGGAAATGTGGTTCCGGTTTTTGACGGCGACATTTTGGACCTCGGAGACAGACCTCTGAAAATCATAGAAATCCCGGGGCACACGCCCGGCAGCATAGCGCTGCTTGATATCAATAACAAAAGAATATTTACCGGCGACCCGGTGCAGGACGGAAGAATATTTATGTTCGGACCGCAGCGCGAAATGCACGCCTACATGCACAGCCTGAAAAAGCTTTTAAAATATTCGGATCAGTTTGATAAGATCTATCCGTCGCACGGAACATGCCCGGTAAAGCCGACCTTAATAAACGAACTTTATGACGCCTCCCTTAAAATTCTGTCTGGCAAGGCACAAGGACAGCAGGAGGAAAGATTTGAAAAAAAGATAATCGCCTATAATATGGGGTGCGCCACATTCCTGTGCGACCTTCTAAACGAAGAATAAAAAATAAAAACATAAAATAACATTCGGAGTGTACATGATAAAAATTGCAGTCATCGGAACATTTTGGCTTGTCGAGGAATTTATAAAAGCGATAAAAATGAGCGACGGAATAATGTATTACGCGCAGTATTCACGAAACATTGAAAAAGCCCGCTCGTTTGGAAAAGAAAGAGGAGCGAGCGTATTTTACGACGATCTGTATAAAATGGCAAACGACCCCGATATAGACGCTGTTTATATCGCGTCCCCAAACATGCTTCATTACGCGCAAAGCAAAATTTTCATACAGGCAGGCAAGCATGTAATATGTGAAAAGCCAATTAGCGTTACGGCGGGAGAATACAGAGAGTTGCTTTCGCTTGCAAAAAAACACAATGTAATATACATGGAAGCTATGCTGAACGTACATGTCAAATGGGCAAAGGAGCTTAAACGGTTAACAGATCGAAGCGGCGGCGTAGTCTGTGCAAGGTTTGACTTTTGCCAAAGATCGTCAAAGCTTGACAGGGTAGAGAAGGGAATGATGTTCTCGAGCTTTGACAGGGAATGCTGCGGCGGCGCCCTCATGGATCTCGGGGTATACGGCACATCGCTTGCGGCATATCTCTTCGGAAAACCGATAGATATATTCGCGCAAGGACACTTCAGCAAAAACGGCGCGGATTTATCGAACACGATAGTACTTATTTACGACGGCTTTGAATGCGTGCTTACAGTTTCCAAGCTTTGTGAAAGCAGCGCAAGAAGTGAAATACTGTGTAAAAATACGGTGATAAGCATGGAAAACATATCACAGCTTCAAATGCTCGTATCACATGACAGTTTTGGTATTGAAAAAAACGAAAAAAGGATAATTCACGGCAGAAACGACTTTCCAAAAAGCATGAAATACGAAATAAATGATTTTCTAAGCTATATAAACGGAAACATTAAGGAATACGAAGAAAACGGAAAATTGACCGAAATGTCAATAGAAACGCTCGAACTGATAAGAAAAAAAACAGGATATAAAATCAAAAGCCGATTAATTTAAAAATATAATACGATATGAGGGCGACCCCGACACCAGGATTTGGGATCGCCCTCATTTTTTGTTTAAATCAGAAAAAGGTCTTGACAAATATGTCACGCCGTGATATAATTATGTCGTAGCTCGACATAATTTAAATGTCAACATGTAGCGCTATGACGTGTTGATAAACGACACATCAACATATCAAAGCGCGACATGTTGATAATTTTAAGAAATTTGTCAAATTAACAAATTAGCCAAAGGAATTTAATATGGATATCGAATCGCTTGTAAAAAAATACGTACCGATGACCGAAACGGCATATTTCATTTTGCTTTCTCTGTGCGAACCAAAGCACGGGTACGGTATATCGAAATGGGTAGCTGAAAAAACAAACGGCCGAATAAACCTCGGCTCGGGCACTATATACGGAACTATAGCCAAAATGGAAAAAGACAATTTGATATGCCTTTATGACGAGGTGGATAACCGCCGTATTTACGAGATTACCTCAAGAGGCAAAAAAGTACTGAAGGCTGAGATAGCGCGTATCAAAGAGCTTGCAGATATATCCTCTTATTTCACTAACTCACTTTAATTGTTATTTATTTAACAATTTCATTTATTTGTTTGTTGATAAAATATTAGTTTTCATGTATAATTTATTTAGATTAGATATGAAAGGCGGTATTTTATGAAAAAATCTTCAGAAAATATTTATACATACCCATTGTTCTGATTTTGATAATTTTCTTCGCGATGTCCTTGGCATTTGCGTCGCACGGTAAAATAAATGTATCGGTAAGCGAAAAGGAGCTTCCATGCGGCGCGCTGATCAAAGATGGCACGCCGTATGTTTCATTTAAGAACTTTTTTGAAAGTGAGCTCACACTAAACGCTGATATTACATGGGATGCAAAATCAAAAGAAGCAGCGGCGCATTCAACCTTTTGGCCGACGATCAAAGCAAAAGCAAATGAAAATTACATAATCTGCGGTGAAAACATAATATCGTGTCCTGCAAAATGCATCATGCACAATTTCGAGCTGTACATACCGCTCTCATGCGCTGCACACTGCTTGGAGCTCGACGTTTATCACAATCAAATCACAAATACGTATGAACTTGAACTAAACTCAAGAGCCGGCACGGCAAATGATGGCATCTTAAGCGATGCATCGTTAAACCAAAGCGACAAGCAAAAATGTGACAAAGATCAAAAGGCCGACACGAACTCGCACGACGGTCAAAATATAAATACAAATAATACAAATACTGACGCAAAAAATGAAGCCACACAAAACGGCGATAGTGATAATGAAAAAAAGCAAGTAACTTCGGACACCCGGGAAAACGAAAAATACCCGCCAAAGCAAACTACAAATGCGGTAAAGGAAAAAAAGACGCCAAATACTTCATCAAAAAACGAAGAAAGCAACAAGCAACAAACCAGCAATAAAACTTCACAGAAGTCAAATAAAAATAATAAAAGCGACCCCGATATCAATAATGAAGATTTTTATTGGCTCTCACGCATCATAGAAGCTGAGGCAGGCAGCGAACCTTATAACGGAAAGTTGGCGGTTGGAAATTTGATAATGAACAGAGTTAAGAGCCCGGAATTTCCGTCGACAGTACACGACGTAATATTTGATACGAAATATGGAGTTCAGTTTACTCCGACTGCAAACAAAACGATATACAATACGCCGGGCGAAGAATCATGCAAGGCGGCAGAGCAGATTCTCAACGGCTACAGTTTAAACGATGATATTCTTTATTTCGTAAATCACAATATATCAACCTCACAGTGGTTTTATACGCGCAAATTTGAATTCCGAATCGGGAACCACTGGTTTTACAGTTGACGAATGATAAAGGATAAATGATAAATATTAAAACAAACCCTCAGCCAGTCACTGCGGGTTTGTTTTGGTTTTGTGATCTGTTGTCTGATTTGTTGTCCGTAATGCTCCGTTTCGCTTCCCTGTATTATATAAAATATTCATTTTGTATAATAGGTTCACTAATAATCTCCTCGCTTCCTCGTACCGTTGAAGCTTGCAAAGATTTCATTAAAACGATTCTCCGTTCGGAAATCACAATGAGCATCTATCCTTTTTTTAAACAAATTTCATGCAAAACGGTATTTTTTATTACGGTCTGAAAAAACGAAAAATTTCCTTGGCGTTTTTTTTGTTTCACCTTTAAAACACTTTCAGCGGCGAACCGTGTGTCCCGCTATTTTTTTCTAAATTGCAATTATCAAATCGGACCAGTTTTGAAAATAAAATCAGACGCTAATTTTTCTTTTTTTCTCATTATTTTTATAGACAATCAGGAAAAAAAGTGCTATAATACATTTAATTTATTTATATTTCTCTTTTAGTTTTATGAAACGGGATATTTTGACTTGACTATGGACATTATTTCTTTTGCCGGAGGTCCCGGCGCGGTAAACACCTATATTATATACGGCGGCGACCTTTCTGCCGTTATTATAGATCCATCTGATAATGACAAAATATGTGATTTGGTTTCTTTTAACAATCTTAAGCCTTGTGCGATACTTTTGACTCACGGCCATTTTGACCATGTGTGGGCAATGAAGGAGATTATCGGCAAATATAATATTCCGTATTATATTCATAAAGATGACGTTAAGATCGTTTCGAGCTCTGTATATAATTTTTCCGAGGTTTTCGGGTATACCGATAAAAGCCGCTACGTTTTTCCCGACCCCGTTTTGATTAATGATTGCGACGTCCTTTCTTTTTCCGATATGACCTTCAAAGTCTTGCACACTCCTGGGCATACACCGGGCGGTGTGTGTTATCAAATCGAAAACATGCTATTTACCGGCGATACTCTTTTTCGCGGCACGGTCGGTCGCACGGACTGTTATTTTGCCGATCAGGATGCTCTTTTCGAGTCTTTGAAAAAATTTTCCCGTTTCAATGATAATACCATTGTTTATCCCGGACACGGGCGCTCCTCGACTATCGGCTTTGAACTTGCCAACAACCCGTTTTTGATTAACAAATCTCTTTAAATGCAGCATCATTGGCTGGAGGATTTATCATGAACTTTGAATTGCTTGCAAATACTCTCTTTCCAAACATTAATATCACCGAGCAGGAGCTTGAGGAAAGATTTCCGCCTCGTCGACTTGCCGAGGGTGCGATCGTCTCGAGAATGGCTCCCAGCCCAACGGGCTTTGTTCATCTCGGAAATCTCGTTCAGGGCCTCACATCTGAGAGACTGACGCATCAGTCGGGCGGAGTTCTTTTTTTGCGGATTGAGGATACCGACGCCAAACGCGAGGTAGCGGGCGCCGTCGAAACCCTTATTGAATCGCTCGGGCACTACAATATTAATTTTGACGAGGGTGCTACAAAAGACGGTGATTTCGGATCGTACGGTCCGTATCGTCAACGTCGCCGCAAGGAGATATATCACGTTTATGCAAAAAAGCTCGTCGAAAACGGCATGGCTTATCCGTGCTTTTGCACTGAGAGCGAGCTTGAACAGATCCACATGGAGCAGGAAAAAGCAAAAGCCAACTTCGGTTATTTTGGAAAGTGGGCGCTTTGGCGTGACCGTTCATATGAAGAGATAAAGGAAAAACTCGATTCGGGTGCGCCTTGGGTACTTCGTTTCAGGTCAAATGGCTCGATTGAAAATAAGTTCAAATTCAACGATCTTATAAAAGGTCAGATGACGCTCACCGAGAACGACATCGACTATGTGCTGTTAAAATCGGACGGTATTCCCACATATCATTTTGCGCACGTTGTAGACGACCACCTTATGCGGACCACGCACGTAGTACGGGGAGATGAATGGATATCCACACTTCCCTTTCACATACAGCTTTTTAACGCTTTGGGCTTTAAGCTTCCAAAATATCTTCATATAGGTCCGCTTATGAAAATGGACGGCAGCTCCAAACGTAAGCTTTCAAAACGCAAGGACCCCGAGCTTGCTTTGACTTATTATAAGTCGGAGGGCTTTCCGCCCGAATCTGTATATGAGTACCTTATGACAATTCTCAATTCCAATTTTGAGGACTGGAGACGCGCCAACCCCGACGCACCGATAAACGACTTTAAATTTTCCAGCAAAAAGATGAATCCCGCCGGCTCGCTGTTTGACAACGCAAAGCTTTGCGATGTTTCAAAAAATGTAATATCGAGAATGAGCGCCGAGAAAGTTTATTCTTCTTTGGTAAGCTGGGCAGAAGAATTTGACGCCGATTTTTCGGCAAAACTCAAAAAGGATAAGGAATACGCCATAAAGATTCTTTCAATTGGACGCGGCGGCAAAAAGCCTCGAAAGGATATCACTGTTTGGAAGGACGCGAAAGCGTATATGGGGCTTTTTTACGACGAATATTTTGTAAAGACAGACGATTTTCCCGAGCAGTTTGACAAAAACGATATAAAAAATATATTGAACGAGTATATATGCTCCGATATTGAAGCCGCAGACAATGAAACATGGTTTGAACATTTAAAGCGCATTGCCGAAAAATACGGATTTTCTCCCGACGTTAAGGCATACAAAGCCTCGCCGGAGTTGTATAAAGGTCATGTGGGCGATGTGAGTACGTTTATAAGAATAGCGCTCACAGGTAAAACGAATTCTCCCGACCTTTTCGAGATAACCAAAATCCTCGGAAAAGAGCGCGTAATACAAAGAATAAAAACACAGATAGCAAAACTCGGTCAATAGACCGAGCGGAAAGGATATAACATGGACACTGAAGATATTACCGGTAATTTTATACACGATATAATCGACGAAGATTTGGCAAAGGGCGTTCACAAAACGGTGCACACCCGCTTTCCTCCCGAGCCTAACGGCTATCTTCATATCGGCAGCGCCAAAGCGATTTACATTAATTCGTCAATTGCGAAAAAATACGGCGGACTTTTCAATCTGAGGTACGACGACACAAATCCCACAAAAGAAGATGTGGAATATGTCGACTCGATCCTTGAAGATTTGCTTTGGCTCGGCGTCGAGCCGACCGGGGGAGTGTTTTACGGTTCAGATTATTTTGAAAAAACCTACGAGTTGGCGCTGAAGCTCATAAAAGACGGCAAGGCGTACGTGTGCGACCTGTCAAAGGAAGATATGACAAAATACAGAGGCACGCTTACAGAACCCGGTATTGACTCTCCTTACAGAAACAGATCCGTGAAAGAAAATCTCGACCTTTTCGAGCGCATGAAAAACGGAGAATTTCCGGACGGCTCAAAAACTCTGCGCGCCAAAATAGACATGTCCTCTCCAAATGTTCTGATGCGCGACCCCGCGATATACCGCATACTGCACACTCCTCACCACCGTCAGGGCAACAAGTGGTGCATATATCCTATGTACGATTTTGCTCACCCGATACAGGACGCTTTGGAAGGCATAACTTATTCTCTCTGTTCGCTCGAATTTGAAAATCACAGACCTCTTTACGAGTGGGTAATAAACAACTGCGGCTTTAATGTCTATCCCCCGAAGCAGCGCGAGTTTGCAAGACTGAATGTGACCTACACCTTAATGAGTAAGAGATATCTCAGATACCTTGTGGAATCGGGTATCGTCGACGGTTGGGACGACCCTCGACTACCCACCATATCGGCTTTGAGAAGGCGCGGATACTCGCCCGAGTCTATTTTTGAATTTGTAAGACGCGCGGGCATTGCCAAGGTGGAATCGCTTGTCGATATCGAGCTTCTTGAGCATTGCGTCAGAGAGGACCTCAACATAAAAGCCCAGCGCAGGATATGCGTCATTGAACCCGTAAAGCTTGTTATAGACAACTATCCTGATGACAAGGTCGAATACTTTTCTCTGCCCAATAATCCGACTCTTGAGGACGCGGGAAGTCGCGAGCTTCCCTTTACCAAGGAGCTTTATATCGAGAAAAGCGATTTTGCCGAGTTCCCTCCTCCCAAATTTTTCAGGCTGAAAAAGGACGGAGAAGTCAGGCTGATGGGAGCTTATATCGTAAAATGCACCGATATCATAAAAGATGACGACGGCAACATAAAAGAGATACACTGCACGGCGGACCTTGAAACCGCAAATAAAAATCCGACCGATAGAAAAGTCAAGGGGACCATTCACTGGGTGTCTGCAAAATACTGCAAGAATTTTAACGTTGTTTTTTACGATAAGCTGTTCACACATGACAACATGAACGAAGTCGACCCAGATGAATACAACAACTATTTAAATCCCGAATCTGCAAAGCTGTACACCTCCTGCAAGGGCGAGCTCTCTCTTGCAGACACTTTGGAAAGTGACAGATTCCAGTTTGTCAGAATGGGTTATTTCGTAAAGGACAAAAAACGTGATAACACCTTTATCAGAACGGTAACTCTCAAAGACAGCTTTATCAAGCAAAATAATAAATAATAATAAATAATATCCGCCCGTACGGTTTAAAAGACACCGTACGGGCGATATTTAATATCACTGCTACTTATTCGATTATGTGCCTATACGAGTGAAAAAGCTTCGGGGTCGACTGCATATTTAATAAATCAACTCCCTCAATTTGCGACACATACGGATATTTTTATTTACATTTTTGCATCACTGCTGCTGTTGCAGGGCGCCTGATGTAAATTCGTTTACCGGAAAGCTCATTTTTGAAAAGAGCTTGCAGGGGTCTTCCTCCTCGGGCCTGCAGCACACCTTGTCTGGAACGGCGTATTCCGTGCCCGAAACGATAAACTGCGCAGGTCGTTCGAGTCTGACTATCGAGAAAAAGCCAAGGCTGACATACAGAGTTTTATTGCCTACTGTCGTATCGGAGAAGTTGCCGTTGAAATATGACAGCACGCTTGAGGGCATCTCGTCCGGAGAATAGCAGCAGCAGCACTGCGAACATCCTTTTTCCATGACTTTGACCGTAAGAGCCATGGGATCGACGACCTCTACAACTATTACCGGCTTGCTTGAGGAAACGCTTTCTCCCCCGCCGCCGTAGCTGCAAAACTCATACGGGAGATCGGAACTTCTGAAAATATTGACATTTCCTTCACCGCCATACAGAACGACCTTTTTCTCGTTTACCGCGATCCCCTCGATCTCTTGGATTTTTCCTCCCGAAACACAGGCATCAAACGTGATTTTGGTAAAAAATCGTATGGTTATCTGATAAAACCCGCGATTGAATTTGACGGGTTCGGTCACTATATCCGTCCATACCACTTTTGTTTCGGTAACTCTTATACTTCCGCTCTTTTCAAGCACTTCCTGCCCCATATCGGTCAGAATTACTCGTGTATCTTCAAAGCAATCTTTATCCTTACAGCTATCAAGAATTCGATATGAATCTATAAATACATTTTCTCTGCGAGGATACGAAGCATTCAAACCTTGTGGTCTTGTATCCGGCATATCTTTTTATTCCTCCTGTGAAATAACTTAAGGCATTATTCCGCCTTACTTTAATTCTATGCGGATAAATATAAAATGTCATAACAAATTGCAAAGCGGCGTGCTTTCAAGATCATCAAAAGCCGCCGCCATATGTTTTATTACTTATTAGTTTTATATGTAATCAACTTACAGATACTTGATAAGACCGGGAGTAAGGGAGGTTTGGTCTACCGAAGCGGTCATGACCACGTTGAGATTAAGGTTGTTGGACTTGATAAAATTACGCAGAGCTTCGACAAATTTTTCAAAGTCATCTATATCGTTTCCGCAAATCTTAAGAGCGCTGTCGATAAATATATCGCTGATATCGTGATTGCTTGCATAAATCCCCGCGATAAAGCCGTATAAAGATGCCGCATTTCCTATATCAAACTTTTCGGTATCGATAAGTCTGACGGTGTATTTTATCTCATGAATCAGCTTATCTCCCTTTTCAATACAAACTACCGAACCGTTTGAGGACGCACCCGCGTCATTTGTCATCTGAATCAGTGTTTTTGTTTTACCGGAACCCTTTAGTCCTGCTATCAATTTTATCATAGGTATACCTCCGATTTAATTATCTGTTTATATTATACAATATTTTTTTTCAAAATGCAATAGCAATTTTATATTTTATCCAAAAGTCGTTTCCCAAGTTCTTCATATCCGGGCTTTCCGAGCAAAGCGAACATGTTTTTTTTGTATTCTTCGACGCCGGGTTGATCAAACGGATTGACACCCAACATATAACCCGATATTCCGCATGCAAGCTCGAAAAAGTAAACAAGATAACCAAACTCATACGCCCCTCGTTTTTCAAGCTCTAAAACGATGTTTGGGGTGTTACCGTCGGTATGAGCGATGGCGGTACCCTTAAATGCCGTGCGTGAAACATAATGCATATCCTTACCCGCAATAAAGTTGAGTCCGTCCGAGTTATTCTCGTCATACGGAATAACGACTTCTCTTTGCGAATTTAGAATATCAATCACGGTCTCAAACATTACCCTGCTTCCCTGCTGAATAAACTGCCCCATTGAATGGAGATCGGTGGTAAAAGACACCGAAGCGGGGAAAAGGCCCTTACCCTCTTTTCCTTCGCTTTCTCCGTAAAGCTGCTTCCACCATTCCGCAGTCATATTAAGCGCGTTTTCATATGATACGAAAATTTCGACGGCTTTGCCCTTGGCAAGCAGTATGTTTCTTATCGCCGCATACTTGTAACAGTCGTTTTTATTGATATCGCATATGGCGTACCTTTCTCGCGCGTCGGCGCTGCCCTTCATCAGCTCATCTATGTTTATGCCCGACACGGCAATAGGCAAAAGCCCAACGGGAGTAAGAACGGAAAACCTTCCGCCAACGTCATCCGGCACCACAAAGGTTTCATATCCTTCGGCGTCGGCCAACTCCTTGAGCTTCCCTCGACATTTATCGGTAGTCACAAAAATACGATTTTTGGCTTCTTCTCTGCCGTATTTCTTATTAAGCATGTCTCTGAAAATGCGAAAGGCGATGGCGGGTTCGGTCGTTGTTCCCGACTTAGAAATGACGTTTATGCAAACATCCTTACCCTCGCACATTTCAAGCAGCTCCGCAAGATTTGATGAGGAAATGTCGTTACCCGAAAAATATATCTCGGGTGTATTTTTTCTTACCGAATTGTATCTTTGCCCTTTGCAGAACTCTATAGCCGCGCGCGCGCCGAGATAGGAACCGCCGATACCTATGACAATAAAGATATCACATGAATTTTGTATCTTTATCGCCGCCTTTTTTATTTTTTCAAACTCTTCCCTGTCATAATTTACGGGAAGGTCAATCCAACCGAGAAAATCGCTTCCCTTTCCGGACCTTTTCGTAAGAGTTTTGTGCGCCTGCTCAAGGGAAGGCAATATTCTTTCATAGTCGCTTTCATTTACAAATTTCGAAAGGTATTTATCTATAAGTTTAAGCGTCATTTTGATTTTCCATTCCTTTTCATATTTAAATTGTGTTATATTTTATTTTACTATATTTGCACTTTATATTCAAGAGTTTTTTTAAATTAAAAGATACTTTTTAAGAAGCCTTGAGAACATTTCGGAAAAATTCATCTTTTTTACGTCTTCAAGTGCGTACACCGGACTTTCTCCTATCTTTGTTCCTTCAAGAGTGTAAACCACCTTTCCGACAACGCTTCCCTTTTTAACAGGCGCGTCGACGCTTTCGGGAATTTCGCAGCTTACCTGTATTTTATCCGACTTGCCCTTTCCAACCACATAGCTTGAGCCGTCGTATCCCGCCTTTACTGTGCTTTGCTGCCCCTTGTTCACTTTTAAACTTATATCACTGTCCGAGGACAGCTCGGCGTACGAAAAGTTCGCAAATCCGTAATCAAGCAAAGCCTTTGCGGTTGCATTTCGATTGTCCCTTGTGGAAGAGGCCATAACAACCGCTATAAGCTGCATACCGTCTCGACACGCCGAAGCGCTTATACAAAATTTCGCCTTGCTTGTGGAGCCTGTTTTAAGACCGTTGGCTCCGCTGTAAAATCTCACGAGTCGGTTGGTGTTTGTCAGAGTGAATTCCCCGTTTCGCACAGAATCCTGCCATGTCGAGGAGTATTCGAGTATTTTCGGGTGGTTGATTATAAGCTCGGCAGACATTATCGCAATGTCTCTCGCCGTGGTCAGGTGATTTTCCGTCGTATCGTCAAGTCCGTTGGTGTTTTCAAAATTGGTATTGACCATGCCGAGTTCTGCTGCCCTTTGGTTCATTCTTCTCACAAATTCATCATGGCTGCCTGCCACAAACTCGGCAAGGGCGCAGGCGGCGTCGTTGGCGGAGGCGATAACGACCGATTTGAGAAGGTCCTCCACGCTCATTTGCTCCCCCGGTTCAAGATATATCTGAGAGCCGCCCATCGAGGAGGCAAGCTCGCTTGCGGACACCATGTCGCTAAGGTGTATTACCCCGCTGTCAACAGCCTCCATGACAAGCAGCATTGTCATGATTTTCGTAACCGAGGCGGGCGGAAGTCTTTCGTCCGCATTGTTCTCGTAAAGTACCTTGCCGGTCCTTGCTTCAATAAGTATAACGCTTTTCGCATCCGCCTCAATTTCGGCAAACGCAGCTATCGGGGCAATCGCCCCAAAAAACACAGACAGGCACAAAACAAGCGTAAGAAACGCTTTAATTTTTTTCATCCTTGTATCCTCCGATATTTTTATTCTGATAAAAAATATGCATAAGGAGGACGGACTATTACATAAAATTTGGCAAACTCAGTACTCTTCCCCGTTGTTTTCGAGAAATTCCATAAGAGAAAGCATCTTGTTTTCAAGCTCGTTTTTCTCGTTGTAAAGCTCGGTAAGTCTCACATGATCCGTGGCATTTTTCTCTTCTTCTTTTGAAATTTCAGATATTCTTCTTTCGATTGAAAACATCTCCTCTTTTGCTTTTGCTATCAAGCGCTCGTTTTTTCTTTTTTCGGAAATCAGCTGCTTTGACCTTTCCCATTGTCGCTTTGACTCGCTCTCTTTTTTTAAGGGGAGCGCGGATCCATTTTCGTCTAAGATGTTTTTTTCAGAGTATGAAAGATACTCTCCGTACGTACCTGAGTAATCAAATACCGTGCCGTTTTTTTCAAAAGCAAGTATCCTTGTCGCGAGCTTATTTATAAAATATCTGTCGTGAGACACTGCGACAATCGTCCCTTCGAATTTAAGCAGAGCGTCCTCAAGCACCTCTCGCGACATTATGTCAAGGTGGTTTGTCGGCTCGTCAAGAAAGAGCAAATTGAATTTTGAGAGCATCAGCTTTGCAAATGTAACTCTTGCCTTCTCCCCGCCCGAAAGAACGCCGATCTGTTTGAATATATCATCACCTCTGAAAAGAAAGAGCGCTAACGCCGAGCGCACTTCGGTTTGACTCTTGTCAGGATGTCTTTGCCATAATTCCTCGATAACCGTGAGATTTTCGTCCAAATTCTGATTTTCCTGATCGTAATAGCCCCTTGTCACATTATAGCCGTACTCGAATTTTCCAAAATCCGGGGGTATTAAAGAGCAAAGTATCTTCAGAAGGGTAGATTTTCCGCAGCCGTTCGGTCCTATGATCAGCATCCGATCCTTTTTTTTCAGCTCAAAGGAGAGATTTGAAAACAGGTTGTTTGCGCCGTAGGACTTTGAAAGGGAGCGAACCGAAAGAACGTCTTCGCCGCTTTCCTCCGACTTTGTAAATGAGATTTGAATGTTTTTGGGATCGGGGAGCGGTGTCTCGATCTTTTCCATTTTATCAAGGAGCTTTTGTCTGCTCTCTGCGGCAATTATGTTTCTCTCCCTGTTCCACTGCTTTTGCTGCCTGATATACGCTTCTATTCGCGCTATTTCCTTTTGTTGATTCTTATACTGATGTTCGAGCACCTCGCGCTCTTTCTTTTTCTTAGCGACATAGACGTCGTAATTGCCGTTATAAAGTTTTCCTCTTTTGTTTTCGATCTCAAGCGTCTTGTTTGTGACGGTACAGAGAAAATACCGGTCGTGAGAAATGACTATGACAGTCTTTTTGCAGTTGTATAAATATTTTTCAAGCCATGAAACGCTTTCGATATCAAGGTGATTTGTCGGCTCGTCGAGCATTATTATATCAGGATCGGAGAGAAGCAGCGCGGCAAGCGCCACTCTTGTTTTCTGTCCGCCGCTGAGCTTTATTATCGGAATATCGAAAAAGCTACTGTCAAAACCAAGCGAAATAAGAACTCCGCGGCATCTTCCGCGAAACTCGAGTCCTCCCATCTCCACAAATTTTTCATGCTTTTCGGCAAATTCCAGCGCCGCCTCTTCGTCCCCTTTGGCCGCCGCGAAGTTGAGCTGCTCAAGCTTTTTTTCAAGCTCGATAAGGTCTGAAAACACGTCACATACCGTTTCGATAACCGTCTTATCGGTTGAATAATCCGCGTTTTGAGGAAGATAACCGATCGTCTTTCCCTTTGATACGTATACATTTCCCGAGTAAGAGGACATCTCGCCGCACATTATTTTAAGCAGAGTCGACTTTCCCGCTCCGTTTACTCCCACTATTCCCAGTTTGTCGCCTTCGTTTATAAAAAATTCGATGTTTTCAAGCAAAACGTCGCTCCCAAACGAAAGAGAGACCTTTTCGCAGCTAAGTATCATTTTTTCTCCCGTGTTTTATCTTGAGTGATTAGATTAAATTATAAACTTTATTTTAACTATTGTCAATACAAGAACATTAAATGCCCCGCGATAAACATGTATTTATTTATCACGGGGCAAATATTCATATGTTATCTTTTATTTTATTGTCGACGTAGTACTGCGCCTGGGCGTTCCAAAGCTCGCTGTATTTTCCCCGGTTGTCCAAAAGCAGTGCTTCGTGCGAGCCGATTTGCACTATACTGCCGTTGTCAAAAACTGCGATTTTATCGCAGAAACGGCAGGAGGCAAGGCGGTGACTGATATAGATTGCCGTCTTTTCGCCCGCTATCTCGCTGAATTTGCTGTACACCTCATACTCCGAAACAGGGTCGAGAGCAGCGGTGGGTTCGTCGAGGACGATGAAGGGCGCGTCCTTGTAAAGCGCTCTTGCAAGAGCTATTTTCTGTCCCTCGCCGCCCGATATTTCAACCCCCTCGTCGTCGCAATTCTTGTGAAGATAGGTGTCGCACCCTTTTTTCATCGTTGAAAGCCTTTCGCCAAACCCCGCCATAATAAGCGCTCTTTCCGCTTTTTCGCGGTCGTATACTGCGCTTGCCGCAACGTTCTGCCCGAGCGTGAAGGCAAAGAGGCGAAAATCCTGAAAGACGACCGAAAAGAGAGAAAGATATTCGTCATAGTCGTATTTTTTAATATTCACGCCGTTTAAAAGTATTTCACCCTCGGTCGGGTCGTACAGTCTGCACATCAGCTTAATGAAAGTGGTTTTTCCGCTCCCGTTCATTCCGACCACTGCCAGCTTTTCGCCGACTTTGAATTTGATATTGACGTTTTTTAGCGCCCAAGTTTCACTTTGCGGGTACTTGAAGGAGACGTTTTTAAATTCAACAAAATACTCGTTGTCATCCCTTTTTTCAACCGTGAGAGAGCCTTTATACATATTGTTCTTTATGTCAAAGTAGGAGAAAAAGCGCTTCATATATTCGCTGTTTGTAATAGTTCTCTGCACTGCGCCGACAATCCCCGAGAGCGCGCCAAGCATTATGGTTAATGAGCTGACGTATTTTGCAATCGAGCCGACGCTGATGCCTCCGTCAAGCGCCGCATAAATGAGAAGCAGATACAAAAACAAGCCGAGCGCGGCGTTTAATATTTTGTTTATACCGCCCGAGAAAAACCGTTTTTTATTAAAGTAATGATATTTATCAAGACTTGCGAAAATTGTGTCAATCTCATATTTCTCAAGGTTATCCGCCATGTCATACAGACGTATATCCTTGCCGCTGCTGTAATTATTCATGTAGTCTATCAGCTTTTCATACAGAATGTTCAGCTCAATCTCTTCATCCATATAATTTCTTTGAAGCTTTTCATTCCTGTTTTGAATGAGAATGCCGACGACAACTATTAAAATCACCGAAAAGATCAGTATAAGCTTTAAATAAAGAGGTATGCTTTTTGTAAGGAAAAAGGATGTGCAAAGCGCAAAGGAGGTTAAAATCCTCACTGCGTTTGTAATAAGAGAGCGGGTCGCGCTGTAAAGAAAAAATATGTTGTACCCATACTGCCGCTCCGCCTGTATCCTGTCACGAAGCAGGGTTATATCGCGTTTTTCAAGCTCCTCATACGCAAATTCCATCGCTTTTTCGGAAAATTTCCAGTTATAGCTCTGATACATTTTTCCTGAGGCGATATTGTGTCTTGCAATAATAAATGTGTTTAAAACGTTAAGAAGAAAGACAAGACCGACGGTCAGAACTACATATAACACAAGCGTTTCTATCGGAGCCGATTCTATAAGCGAGTCAATCAGCTTTGCCGAAAAGTAAATCGGCACAAACGGAATAATAGCCGAGATCACGTTTTGAAGTATTAAAAGCACAAAGTATTCACGGCTCAGCTCAAGCATCAGCTTTAGGGAACGAATATATATTTTGATATGCTCAGAAAGCTTCATTTTCTCTCTCCTCTCCTTTTTTGTAATCTTCGCGGTACCACACGCTTTGCATGTTATACAGCCTGCAATACTCCTTATTTTGCGCCAAAAGCGCCTCGTGACTGCCCACCTCGCTGATTTTTCCCTCGTGAAGGTATATGATTCTGTCGCAGAAACGGGTCGAGGCAAGTCGGTGAGATATAAAGAGCGACGTCTTGCCCTTTGTCATTTTCTGATATTCGAGATATATCTTATTTTCCGCTATCGGGTCAAGGGCGGCGGTCGGCTCGTCAAGCACAAGGACCGGCGCGTTCTTGTAAAGCGCCCTTGCAAGCATAAGCTTTTGAAGCTCCCCTCCCGAAAGCTCAATTGCGTCTTTGTTCACCTGTTTATCGATGCGCGTGTGAATGCCGCCTTTGAGGCTGTCAAGCTTTCCCGCAAGTCCCGCCTGCCTTATGCAGGATTCGACTCTGTCAAGGTCGCATTCGCCGTTTTTGGCGCAAACCTTTCCCGATACAATCTCGGCAAGCGAGAAAAATCCCGGGTGAATGTCCTGAAAGACGGGAGAGAAAAGCTTAAAATAATCCTTTCGCCCGAATTTGGAAGCCGGCACGCCGTTTATAAGTATTTCGCCCTTTGTGGGAAGATAAAGACCGCAAAGCAGTTTTACAAGAGTGGTTTTTCCCGCTCCGTTAAGTCCCACAAGCGCCAACTTTTCACCTTTTTTTATCGTGAAATTTATATCTTCAAGGGTGTATTTTTCAGCACCCGCGTATTTGTAGTATACATGCCGAAAGGTAATTTCGGGAGCGTACTCAAGATGCCCTTTTATATCCTCTTTTTCGCCTTTGTCTTCATTTGGAATATTCATATACTCACGAAAATCGCAGATATAAAGACTTGCCGAGTGGAGGTTGTTCCAACTGCTCATTATCTCGCCGATAAACGAGGCGAATGAGGATATTGCGGCAAAATAAAGCACAAACAAGTTAGCGCCTATTTTACCCGAAAGGGTCATGGAGATAAGAAGCGCATAGGCGGCGCCGTCCCTTATAAGTATCACGGCAAGGTCGGCAAGCCGTGAAAGAAAGTTTCGAAGCGCGCTTTTTCTGTCCCACTTTATCCTCTCTTTGGTAAGGTCAAAGTACATTTGACGAAACAGCCCCGCAAGACCGTAAATTCTTATGTCCTTTGCGGCGGCAAAGTCGGAAGGGGCGTTTTGCACATACCAAAGCTTGCTGTCAATGGAGGTCCACTTGCTTCGATTGTTGTATTCCCAGCTTCTGTACGCTTTGGCGCACAGCCAGTTTATTGCCGGAGCAATCGTGAGAATGGGAATAAGCCAAGGAGAGACAAATGAAATTATGCTTCCGAAAAGGAGATAGCATATGACGTTTTTTATAAGCATGATGCTGTTTGCGGGAAGGTCAACTATCGGTATACTTGAGTTCCAGTTCTGCGTTGCCCTTTGTCCGCGGTCCCTCATATCCCGATTTTCTTTTTTCTCGTTTACCTCATAGAGCAGCTCCATGCTCTTTTTGTTGATCATGGCGGAGCAGCGGAATCGATAATAGTCTACTTTTTTCTCCCGAAGCAAATTAAATGCGTCACGAAGAAGTTCAAGAACAAAAACGGCTGTAAGTACAATTGTAAGCGCAAGCGCCGCACGGTAAAATGAGTGTCCCGAAGTCACTTCCGCCACCGCAAGCGAGGGAATGTAAATTCCAAGGTATGAGAGAGCGACCTCAACCGGTATTAACATAATAAGCGAGAGAAAAAACACCAAGGGAGATTCCTTCATGAGTTTTCCAAAGCACCAAATGGTGTTGCTGAGTGCCGATTTATAGGGTTTTTTCTTTTTTTCTTTTTCTTTACTTTTCTTTTTCAAATTTATCACTCCTTTCACGCTTATTCTATATCGGTGCGAACAAAAAAAGTAAATCCGTGCACCAAATGTTTTATACGGTACACGAATTGTAGCTTATTTTATTGCGGGAACGAGAAATTCGCTTGTGAAAGCGCCTTCTTCGCTGTTGTATTTCAACCAGCCGCCGTGATCCTTTATTATGCTTTCTGCTCTTCGCAGTCCGAAGCCGTGAAGCCCGTCTTTTTTTGAAGAAAATATTCCGCTGCTTTTTATTTGCTTTTTTCCCGACGAGTTTAGCATTGAAAAATAAAGCATATTTCCTTTCATCGCCATATAAATTCTGATAAATCTCTCCCCGAGGGAGTTTTTTGCCGCCTCAACCGCGTTTTCAAGCAGGTTTCCCACAATGATACTAAGTTCCACATCGGTTATGTCAAGCTCCTCGGGAACCGTTGCTTTAATGTTTATCGATATGTTTTCCGACTTTGCCTGAGATATTTTTGCCGACATAATGGCGTCAAGGGAGACATTTCCCGTTTTTATTAATGTGTCAACGTTCATCAGCGCTCCGTCAAGTGAGTCAATATACTCAAGGGCGCGCTCTGTTTCTCCCGCCTCAAGCTGACCCTTAAGGGTTTGGAGATGGTGGTGAAAGTCGTGCTTGTAGCCTCTCATTTCACTGTGAATGCTCCGCACCTCTTCAAGGTGCACTCTCGACTGCTCCGCCTGATATTTCGCAAGCTTTATAAATGTTTTCTTTCTCATTTTTTCTGTCAGTTGCGCTCGATGAACGCACGGTTTACTTCGTCGTATTTATCTCTTGAAAGCGGAAGCTCAAGCTTTCCGAGAAAAACCGACCTGCGGGTGATTTTTGTTATTTTTTTAAGTGAGACTATATAAGAGCGGTGTATCCTGAAAAAGTCTGCACTAAGACGTTCCTGAAAGTCGGAAATGTTTTCTTTTACCCTGTGTTCGTCATTCTCTGTGCGCACGTACACGTAATGCCGAAACGACTCTATGTAAATAATTTTATCTTCATAAAGCTTCATCGTTTCGCCGTTTGACGTTATAATCACATAAGCCGGCTCGCTAAGCACTCTTTCTTTTGCGCGATTCAACACAAAAAACAGTTTTTCCTCGTTTATCGGTTTGGTGAGAAAATTGAGCGCCTCAACGTCGTACCCCTCTCCCGCATATTCAAAATGAGAGGAAATGAATATTATCTCTGCCCGCGAGTTATCATTTCTTATTCTTTTTGCAAGCTCTATGCCCGAAATTTCATTCATTTGCACATCGAGAAGCAAAATGTCGTATGCCCTGTTTTCACTGTATTCAAACAAAAACGCCTCGGCGCTGGAAAAGACTGAAATGTCACATTTGCAGTCGAATGTCCGGCTCCATTTTTGGACAAGAGAACGTATAAGCCAGATCTGATTCGCTTCGTCGTCGCAGATTGCAATCTTTATGTTCATTTTTCTCCTTTATGTCTTTGTGCCTAAAAAACAAAGGGGTCCCGGCGCTCAAAAATCGATAAGCTCGGAGAGAATGTAGTTACTGACAAGAAAGCCTTTTGTGGTAAAGAAAAGCCTTCCTTCCTCGCTTTTTATATAACCTTCTTTTATGAACTTAGACGCCCTTTTGAGCAACGCGTCGCTCGGCGCTATCCCCTTTTCGAGCCTCAAACCGAGCATTATTCTTTCGTTTTCGGCGTCCCTGTCGGTAATCACGCGGTATTCTTCAAATTCGGGCGTTGAAAGGTATTTTTCAAGGTCTCTTCTGTATGAGTATCTTACCCCGTCAATAAAGGAGTGGGCGGAGGGACCGAGACCTATGTATTCTTCCCTCTCCCAGTATTTTAGATTATGCCTGCACCGAAAACCGTTTTTTGCAAAGTTGCTTATTTCATATCTTTTTATTTTTGCGCCGTCAAGTACCTGATAAATAAGTTCATACATATCGCAGACACTGTCCTCGTCCGGAAGAATGAGAGCTTTTCCCATTCTGTCAAACGGCGTTCCCTTTTCCACCTTGAGCATGTAGGCCGAAACGTGCGCAAGACGGAGCTTAATAAGAGAGTCAAGCGTGTTTTGCAGCGAGGTTATGCTCTGCAGCGGTATGCCGTACATTATATCCGCGCTGATGTTTTCGGTGACGGTTTCACTTATAATCGTATGAGTTTTTAAAAAATCGCTGTAAGTGTGAATACGGGAGAGAGCTGCAAGCTCGTTGTCGTTTGCGCTCTGCAAACCGATGCTTACCCTGTTTACTCCCGCTTCTTTAAAGGCTTTGGCAAGTGATTTGTCAACTGTTTTTGGGTTGACCTCAACAGTTATCTCACAGTCGCCGTCGACAAAAAGACTGCCGTATATGGCTTCAAAAATCTGCCCGAAGCCCCGACTTCCGATAAGAGAGGGAGTTCCGCCTCCGAAAAAGATACTGTCAAAATGAAGGTCTTGACTCGCCTTTCCAAGCGCTCTTATTTGACCTGCGATACATTCGCTGTAGTCGGCATACATATCGCTGTTTTTGCATTCCAACGAGTAAAAATCGCAATATGCACATTTTTTTACGCAAAAGGGTATGTGAATGTAAAGTCCGACATTTTTACTCTTCATCGTCAAATTTGAGCACGGCCATGAACGCTTCGGGAGATACCTGAACCGAACCGAGCTGGCGCATCTTCTTTTTACCTTCCTTCTGTTTTTCAAGAAGTTTCTTTTTTCTTGTTATATCTCCGCCGTAGCATTTTGCGAGCACGTCCTTGCGAAGTGCTTTAACCGTTTCCCTTGCTATTATCTTGCCGCCGATTGCCGCCTGAATTGGAATTTCAAAGAGCTGGCGCGGGATATTGTCTTTAAGTTTCTGACATATAAGTCTCGCTCGAGCGTAAGCCTTTTCCTCGTGTACTATAAACGAGAGGGCGTCGACAATCTCACCGTTGAGCAGTATGTCAAGCTTTACAAGCCTGCTTTCTTTATAGCCCGATATTTCATAGTCAAGAGAAGCGTATCCTCGGCTCCTGCTCTTCAACGCGTCAAAGAAATTGTATATGACCTCGTTCAGAGGCAGCTCGTAGTGAAGCTCCGTTCTTGTCGAGTCAAGGTATTTCATGTCCTTGAATATGCCTCGGCGGTCCTGGCAAAGCTCCATAATGCCTCCAACGTATTCAGAGGGGGTTATTATGCTCGCCTTGATAAACGGCTCATACGCCTGAACTATTTCATCGGGGGCCGGATAACGCGAGGGGTTGTCGATGCTGATTTGCTCTCCCGTGCGCTTCTCAATTTTGTATATGACGCTCGGAGCGGTAGTGATTATATCAAGGTTGAACTCTCTCTCAATCCTCTCCTGAATAACATCCATGTGGAGCAGACCGAGAAAGCCGCAGCGAAAGCCGAAGCCGAGCGCCGTTGAGGTTTCGGGTTCAAATGAGAGGGCGGCGTCGTTGAGGCGGAGTTTTTCAAGCGCATCTCTCAGATCGCCGTATTTTGAACCGTCCGCGGGATATATGCCCGAATACACCATCGGAAGTGCTTTTTTAAAGCCGGGAAACGCGTTTTTTGTAGGACAATCACATTTTGTCACAGTATCTCCCACTCGAGTGTCTGTGACATTTTTTATGCTCGCGGTGATGTACCCAACCTCGCCTGCGGAAAGGGAATCCGCCTTTTCAAGGCCAAAGGTGCCCATAGTGCCGACTTCGATAACGTCAAACTCCGCGCCGGTGTTCATCATGCGAATTCTTTCTCCGGCTTTAATTCTTCCGTCAAACACTCGGATATACACCACAACTCCGAGATAAGGGTCATAGTACGAATCAAAAATCAGCGCCTTCAGCGGCATGTTTACATCCCCCTTTGGGGCGGGAATATCGCTGATAATTTTCTCAAGTACATCGTCTATGTTCTGTCCGGTTTTTGCGGAAATCGCGGGACAGCCCTCCGAAGGTATGCCTATGATGTCCTCTATCTCCTTTCTGCATCCCTCTATATCCGCCGACGGCAGATCGATCTTGTTTATAACCGGAACAATTTCAAGATTTGAATCGATTGCAAGATATGCGTTGGCAAGCGTCTGCGCTTCTATTCCCTGACTGGCGTCTACCACAAGCAAAGCGCCCTCGCAAGCGTTCAGTGAACGAGAGACCTCATAGTTAAAGTCAACATGCCCGGGAGTGTCGATAAGGTTAAACACATATTTTTCCCCGTCCTTTGCTGTGTATTTTATCTTCACGGCTCTTGCTTTTATCGTTATTCCGCGTTCCTTTTCAAGCTCCATGTTGTCAAGGATCTGATCCTCCATCTCCCTTTTTGCGACCGTCTGCGTCTTTTCCAGTATACGGTCGGCAAGTGTAGACTTTCCGTGATCAATATGCGCGATTATCGAAAAATTTCTTATATGCTCTTTGTCATAACTCATCTTAATAAGTACCGAGCCTTTGCATAAAGACAAAGGCTTCCTTTCGTATTTTGGAAATATACGCGTCTATGTGAAAAAGAATTTTTTATAAAACGCGCAGTCGGTATGTGCGGACAATACTTAGTAAATGTCGGATAAAAAGGACCTTTTATCCCTATCCCTAACCCTCGTAATCCGAATTGTCAGGATCCCTTTCAAATTCGCTGTCGGCATTGCCGGTCGAAGGAGTTTGAATATTTCCGTTATAGTTCTCTGTTGAGTCAAAAAAGTCAAATTCGCTTCCAAGGCTCACCACAAAGCTGATTTCCGTAACGCCGGATGGCACTTTAGTACCTTGCAGTATGCTTTGAGATATGACGCGTCCCGCTTCGACCGTTTCAGAGTATTCGTAGCTGATGCTCTTGATCCTAAATCCGTATCTTATCAACGCAAGATCAAGCTCTATGCTGTTCATGTTGACAAAATTAGGTACGCTCACATATTCACTGCCGGACCCTATGCTGACATAGACAGTGACAAGGGTATCCGAGGTAATAAGAGATCCCGCCTCGGGATACGTAGAAATAATGCATCCTTCCGCGATAGCCGGACTGTTCTGCTGCACCACATTTGTTTTAAGTCCGAGTGCGTTCATGGATATCACCGCCTCTCTATAGTCCATTCCGACATAGTTGCCAAGACTCACCATATCCTCGCCCCGGCATACAACAAGTTCCAAACTGCATTTGCGTTCACCGGGAATTATCATTCTTTGCTCGTTTGCCTCGGGATATTGTGAAATAATCGTATTGGCGAGATATTCGCTGCTCGAGACCCATTCGACGCTAATTTCATATCCCTCGTCTTCAAGCCTTCTTTGAAATTCCTCGGAAAAGCTCATATATTTGAAATCACCGACGACTATGGTCTGCGAGCCGTTTGAGCTAATGGACTCTACAATGTAATTGTTAAAGACATAGAACAGTACGACAATACACACACACGCCACGGCCGACATGATGCCGAGTATTATCCCGAGTAATGAAACGCTTGATTTTTTATTAACGACGATCTCCTCGACCTCGATATTCTTTTTCTTTTCCTCTCTTTTTTCTTTTATCTTTTTCCAAAAACCATCCGTCTTTTCGGGAGCATTTGATTTTCGGACCTTGCTTACCTTTATCTCGGGACGGACAGTAACGACATCCTCTTCCTTATTATGAGAAGGCGCGTCGCTTATCTTGATAACAATGTCCCCCGATATCTCGTTTGGAAGAGCGTCGGCAAACGGCGTTGTTTCGGCATCCTCGTCAAAGATAAAATCAAATGTGACGTCAGGGTTGTCCTTTACGCGTTTAAGGCATGAAAACATCTCTCCCGCGGTTTGGAATCGGTTTTCGGGATTCTTTTTCATTGCCTTGAGAATTATCTGTTCAAGTCCCTTTGCAACTTTGGGATTAATTGACGAAGGCTTTTGCGGCTTATCGTGTATCTGCATATACGCCGTTGCAACCGGTGTGTCCGCGACAAAGGGCAGCTTGCCGGTCACCATTTCGTACATCATGATCCCGAGAGAGTATATGTCGCTTCTGGCGTCGATCGCCTTACCGCACGCCTGCTCGGGATTGATGTAGTTAACGGTACCGATTGCTTTATCCGCAAGAGATATAGTCTCGTTGCCCGGTAGTTTGGCTATACCGAAATCGGCTACTTTCACATTTCCATTGGAGTCGATAATGATGTTCTGAGGCTTGATATCTCTGTGAATGATTCCCTTGGAATGCGCGTGAGAGAGCGCCGCGAGTATCTGCAAAACATATTTTTCCGTTTCGTCAAAGGGCAGTATCCCCTTTTCCTCCATATATGCCATAAGCGTAACGCCTTTGACATACTCCATCGCAATGTATTTGGGCTCCGAATCAACCGAAATATCGTAAACTCCGACAATATTACTGTGCTTTAACATAGATATTGCTTTTGTTTCATTGATAAAACGCTTGACGGCAAGCGCGTCGGAGGAAATGTTGTCCTTTAACACCTTTATTGCCACCTGTCTGTTCATGACGGTGTCTTCGGCAAGAAAGACATGCGCCATTCCGCCGTTTCCTATAAGGCTTTTTATATTGTACCTGTTTTCAAGGGTTTGTCCGATATATTTAGTGTAATTATCCATAAGTTATTAACCGCTCCCAGCTCACAATACGGGCCGAAAAATGATTTTATTTGATGTTATTTGTCGTACTCTATGACAAGAGCCGTGATATTGTCGTTTCCACCGCCAAGCTTGGCTTGCTCAACAAGTATGCGAACTTTACTCTCTATCTGAGTGTCCACACAAAGACAGCGCAGTATCGCCTCTTCGCTGACAAAGTTTGACAAGCCGTCGCTGCATAGAAGAATGTGCTGATTTTTGTTTAAAGTCATACGGAAAATATCGGGCGCCACATTTGGTTCGACGCCCACAGAGCGCGTTATGACATTCTTGTTGGGGTGATTTCTCGCTTCCTCGGGAGTTATCTTTCCCGCATCCACAAGAAATTGCACATATGAATGATCCTTGGTTATCTGCAAAATAGCGTTTTCTTCGGCAACATATGCTCTGCTGTCGCCGACATTGATAATAAACGCCTTATCGTCGATGGCAAGCATGGCTACAAGAGTGGTTCCCATGCCGGAAAGCAGCTTGTTTTCGGATGCCAAAGCAAAAACGGCGCTGTTTGTTTTTAAGAGAGCGTCCGCCATACAGCGAGGTATGCTTCTTAAGGCTTTGCGCGGTATTTTATCGCCTTCGGCGAACCTTGCGAGTCCTTCTTTGATTTTGGCAGAGAACTCCTTAGATGCGGTAACGCTTGCGGTCTTTCCGCCGTTATTGCCTCCCATGCCGTCACAAACAATAAACAAATACGCATTGTCGTACAGCTTATATGCGTTGCAGCAATCCTGATTTTCCTGCCGCACCGGACCTATATCACTGATGCCGTAATAATCAATACTCATTGTCGGTTTGACTGACTCCCTTCTTAGGTTGTGGATTTTAAAGAAATATTATGTGTCGAAAATTTGCATCTCGCGTCTTCTGAGCTGTCCGCAGGCAGCCGAAATATCGTCGCCGAGCTTTCTTCTTACCGTAGCATTGACGCCGTTTTGACACAATTCCGCGCAAAACGCGTTCACTTTTCCCCTACCCGAAGCCGTAAAAGAGCTTTCGCTTACCTGATTCACGGGAATAAGATTGACATGAACGGGCGTTTTGCCAAAGTATCTCTTCAAGAGAATTGAAAGCTGCCGCGCACCCTCAAGCGAGTCGTTTTTACCGTTTATAAGGGTGTATTCAAAGGAAACGCGCCTTCCTGTTTTGTCAAAATAACGTTTGCACGCTTTCAGCAGAACATCTATATTCCATTTGTTGTTAACCGGCATTATAGAGGAGCGCGTTTTATCGTCAAAGGCGTGGAGCGAGACCGAAAGGGTTATTTGCAGGTCCTCATTTGCAAGAGCGTCGATTTTGTCTGCAAGCCCGGAGGTCGAAAGGGATATGTGCCTTTGCCCGATATTGAGGCCGTGCTCGTCACTGACCAGCTTAATAAAGCGAAGGACGTTGTCATAATTGTCAAGCGGCTCTCCTATCCCCATCATGACGATATTTGAAATGCGTTCGCCGCTTTCTTTTTGAGCGATTATCACCTGACCGAGTATTTCGCCCGAGGAGAGGTCCCGAACCTTTCCTCCAATAGTTGAAGCGCAGAATCTGCATCCCATACGACATCCCACTTGAGTCGAAACGCACAAGGTGTTCCCGTGATCGTATCTCATGAGCACCCCTTCGACCGTTTCGCCGTCTAAATATTCAAAAAGATATTTGACCGTGCCGTCGATTTTTGAAATCAGCTTTTTCCTGATCTTCGGATACGCGATAAACGCCTCTTGCGCAAGTTTTTCTCGAAGTGACTTTGACAGATTTGTCATGTCTTCAATTGAAGCGCCCCTGCAGATCCATTCCGATATCTGATTTGCTCTGAACGAGCTTTCACCCAGTTCATTTTCTACAAAGGCCCTGAGCTCATTATATTCAAGTGACAAAAGCTCTATCATTGTTAATACCGACCTTAAAAAGCAAAAGGCTCCCCCGATAAACAAAATATCGTTTTTATTATAGCACACCGTTTTGCGAATTTCAATCATACCTTAAGGATTTTATTGCGTCAAACGAAGCTTATGAGAAAAAATTCACAAATATATCATAATATTTTTGATTAATACGCTTAAAAATCTGTTATACTAATGATAATAAATTTTGGAGGCCGCCATGAAAGATCTATCATTAATTGCAAAGCTTCTCATATTGATCGGCGCCATCGCCGCAATCTCTACCGCTGTTATGATTGTTATATGCAAAATGAAAAAAAGACGCGTCTGTGATTGTAAAACGGACACGGTCGACGACAGAGCCGCAAGAGATTTTGAAGAATGCTGCAACGCCTGTTACTCCGATTCGGACGACATTTGACGCTATAACGATTATGCCGAGTTTTCTCGGCATTTTTTCCTGACTCACCTTAATTTTTCGCGATATATTTTTTATTTTTGATGAAAGGATTTTTTATGATTTTAGAACTTAAAAACGGAAACTGTTTTGCCGGTGTCAGCACATACGGCGCGGAGCTTGTCTCCTTCAAAAAAGGCAACAAAGAGTACATATGGCAGGGCGACGCGAAATATTGGAAGGGACAAAATCCCGTTCTATTCCCCGTTCTCTGCTCACTTAAGGATGACCGTGCGACGATAAACGGAAAAAGCATCACGCTTTCTAAGCACGGTTTTGCGAGGAAAAGTGAATTCGAGCTTGCCAAAAGCAGTGAAAACTCAATAACTCTCGTACTGCGAGACAATGAAAAAACAAGGGAATGCTATCCGTTCGGTTTTATTTTCAGCGTTACGCACACCTTACTTGATAACGCCTTTGTAACCGCCTTTTCCGTTGAAAACACCTCAAACGAAAAAATAATGTTTCACGTGGGCGGTCACACGGGCATAAATATACCCGTCTGCTCGATTGGCGATTTTTCCGAACACAGGATAGTTTTCGAGTGCGTGGAATACGCAGTAAACTATAAAGCACCCACCGGCGGACTTATAGTTAATCCCGAGGGCTCTCACGATCTTCTCTTCGGCAAGGACGCCATTGATCTTGACTATAAAATGTTTGACAATGACGCGCTTATGCTCGCCGATCTGAAATCGGAAAACATTTCTCTTTTGGGTCCCGACGGCCACGGAGTGAAAATGAATATCAAAGATTTTTCGGCTCTCGGAATTTGGACTCCCGCCGGAAAAAGAGCGCCTTTTATATGTCTTGAACCTTGGAACGGACTTCCCGCCTTTATAAACGAGAGCGGACGGTTTGAAGATAAGCCCTTTGCAATCTCACTTGGGGTTGGTGAAACCTATCGCGCCGAATACTCGCTCCAAATAATATAATATTTTCTTTTCCGACTTTGTTAATCGAGCAGGAGCCGACAAGCATTTTCCCTCTAAGTGCCGCACGTACCGTTTGGCATATGAAACTTCAATTTTAATAATAATCCGATCAACAAAGGAATCCTCGTTTTGCGGGGATTTCTTTATTTTATTTATAATAATTTATAAGTTGCAATTTTGTTGTTTTGGCGTTTTATTGACAGCAAATTGCCAAATCGTGCACAACATTTTTCCTCCCTTCGGACACGCCAAGCTTACGCAAACCGCATTTTAGCTTCTCTCCTCTTTGCATGTTTTTTCTTTATATAACGACTGCAGTCGCACTCCCGTCTCATGGCGCATAAATATCTTTAATTTGTCAATAATACCGATAATAAACACACAAAAAATTATATAACAAAGCGGCGCTTTTGTAAACAAGTTAGGAGAGGTTATGACTGAATGCAGAATAAAAAGAATCGTCGGAAGACAAATATTTGACTCCAGAGGCACACCGACCGTGGAAGCTTCGGTTCTTCTGAAAAACGGCGTAATGTCCTCGGCCTCGGTACCATCGGGAGCTTCAAAAGGCATGTACGAGGCTTTTGAAATGCGAGACGAGGAACGTGAGTTTTACGGAAAAGGGGTAAAACGAGCAATAAACAACATAAACACCGAACTTTCAAGAATACTTGAAAGTAAACGAGCGGACGACCAGGCGCTTATCGACAGCATCATGATTGAGGCAGACGGCACGGCAAATAAATCGGCTTTAGGCGCAAACGCGATACTGGCGGTTTCGCTTGCCTGCGCAAAGGCTGCGGCTACCTCGTATAAAATGCCGCTATACAGATATTTGGGAGGCGTCGGGGCAAGAGTTCTGCCCACTCCTATGATGAACATTTTAAACGGCGGCGCTCACGCGGACAACAACCTTGACATTCAGGAATTCATGATCGTCCCCTCGGTCTTTGATTCCTTCAGCCGCGCTATGAGAGCGGGGGCAGAGATATATATGGCGCTCAAGAACCTGCTCAAGGAAAAAAAGCTTTCGATCGCCGTAGGAGACGAAGGAGGCTTTGCGCCCAATCTTGAAAATGAGTACAAAGCCCTCGAGCTCATATGTGACGCCGCGCAAAAAGCCGGATACACACCCGGAAAGGATGTTTTTATCGCTCTTGACATTGCTTCAAGTGAGTGGGCGGACGAAAAAGGCAATTACAAACTCCCCAAATGCGGCAAAAAAATGACCTGTGAGGAGCTTTCGCTCTATTACAGCGATCTTACCGACAAATTTCCGATCGTATCGATCGAAGATCCCTTCTCCGAAAACGACTGGAAAGCGTTCGAGCGCTTTACAAAAAAGCACGCTTCCCTTCAGATAGTCGGAGACGATTTGTTTGTGACCAATTCCGAGCGCTTAAAAATAGGTATAGACAATTCCTGTGCCAATGCAATTTTAATTAAACCCAATCAAATAGGCACGTTGACAGAGACTCTTGATGTTATTAGGCTCGCTCAAAAAAACGGGTATAAAACTGTAATCTCGCACAGAAGCGGCGACACCGAGGACAGCAGTATTGCGGATATCGCCGTTGCAGTAAATGCCGGTCAGATAAAAACCGGCGCGCCCGCAAGAGGCGAAAGGATTGCAAAATACAACAGACTTCTTCGTATAGAATCAAATCTGGGCATGAGCGCGATTTACGGAAAATAAAGGTTGACACAAGGCGCAAATCGTGATAAAATTATTCCGATATCATCTTTTCACCACAGATGACATCGGAATATTTTTTACATCTGTAATACAGCGAGGTGATCAAAGTTTGAAACATTGCGAAAAAGAGGGATAGCCAAAAGGGCGTGACAAAATAGGCTACCACGAAGTAGCCGAAAAATAGAAGGATATAAAACCAGATTAAAAAGCAGCAGGGGAAATGCGGAAGCCCTGACGCTGGAGAATAAAGATAGCCTCCTCCACGGAAACCGTCCGATGATCCGGCGGAGTGTTGTTAGAGTGAGCATAAAGCTCGGGATTATAGGGTTCGTTCTTTTTGAGGATGTTGTAAATGACGGTAAGCAGCATTCTGGCAATAGCAATAATGGCTTTCTTGTGACCCCTACGCTTTTTAATAGATAAATACCGATTGCGAATTTCAGGATTCGATTTTGCGCGAACTGCACAAAGCGCACATTGAACAAGCAATGGCTTGATGTAGTCGCCTGCCCGTGAGATCCGAGTGGTTTTCTTCTTGCCTGCACTCTCGTTGTTCTGCGGCGTAAGACCAGCCCAAGAGCAGAGATGCTTTGAGGA
>CANPZU010000008.1 GCA_947588825.1 uncultured Clostridia bacterium | reverse complement strand
TTGACCTCGCCTCTTCATCTTTTTTTGACTGCCCTTGCGACAGTCTTCTTTGTCATGCACTTTTTTCTCTTCGGCTAGGATACCGTATCTTCCAGCGTAAACACTTCGGTAGCGTTGACTTCCTTTGTGCCGTCCACTGTGGCGGTCGTGCCGATTTCGGGAATAAGCACGGTGATCGTCTGTCCCTCGTCCTCGATGTCGGCGTGGGCGGTGAGTTCGACGCCGTCCTTGTAGAGGCTTTCGAATACAACAAGTTCCGTGTTCTGCGTAATCCCGCTGCCATCGAACACAAAGGTTACCGGCACCGTGCCGGACGGTTCGGTGGGGATGAAGGTGACTTCGGACACTACAGGTTGCCCGTCCACAAGGAAAGGTTCGCCTGTCGCCTTGTCCATGAGCGTTCCTTTGAGCGTATACTCTTTACCGGGAATGAGGTTTTCATAGGAAACCATATCTTCAATGACGATTTCCTCGTCAGGGTGTCTGACTTTCTCGCCGTCAGAGTTTGCCTGCGTTCCGATTTCGGGAACAAGCACGGTCACCGTCTGCCCCTCGTCCGCGATGTCAGCGTGGGCGATGAGTTCAACGCCGTCCTTGTACAGGCTCTCGAATACCACAAGGTCGGTGTTCTGCGTGATTGCGCTGCCGTCGAATACGAATGTTACCGTCACCGTGCCGGACGGTTCGGTGGGAATGAAGGTGACTTCGGACATTACAGGTTGCCCGTCCACAAGGAAGGCTTCACCTGTGGCTTTATCCATGAGCGTTCCCTTGAGCGTATACTCCTTGCCGGAGATCAGGTTATCATAGGAAACCGTATCTTCAATGACGATTTCCTCGTCAGGGTGTCTGATTTTCTCGCCATCAGAGCTTGCTTGCGTCCCGATTTCGGGAACAAGCACGGTGATTGTCTGCCCGTCGTCCTCAATGTCGGCGTGGACGGCAAGCGCCATGCCGTCCTTGTACAGGCTCTCGAATACCACGATATTGGTGTTCTCCGTGATACTGGTCCCGTCGAACACAAAAGTTACCGTCACCGTGCCGGAGAAATCTTCGGGAATGAAGGAGACTTCGGATGTCACAGGCTGTCCGTTCACGAGGAAGGGTTCGCCTGTGGCTTTGTCCATAAGCATTCCTTTGAGCGTATACTCTTTGCCGGGGATCAGGTGCTTGTACTCCACCACGTCCTCGACGGTGATCTGCTCGTTGGGGTGTGTCTGCTTTTCGCCGTCCACGCTTGCCGTTGTGCCGATTTCGGGGATTCGGTCGTTGACCACCGAGATTTCGATGACTTCGTCGTCGGTCGTCACATGGACGTGATGCGGCTCGGTGTTCGGCAGATAGCCCTCCGCCGGGGACAGCTCCACAACCACATAACTGCCATAGGGAATATCTTCGAATTTGAAAACGCCGTCCTCGCCAGTAACGGCAGTCAGGATAGCGTTACCCTCGGTGTATTCGGTTGCGTCAGGTGTGAACAGTCCGAAAACTGTGCCTGCGATATTATTGCCGGTTTCCCGATCGGTTTTGTGACCGAGAATGTTGCCTCGGAGTATTTCGTTTTCAATGGATTCGCCGTTGTTCACGGTGATGTGAACGGTCGCCGTGCCCTGCCCTGCATAGGCAAACTCCACGGGGAACACATCATTCGAGAGGATATAGCGGCTGTCGGTGGCGATTTCCTTGACGTACAGTTTCGCGCCGACCGGAATGTCGGTCGCAAAGACGGCATAGCCGTTTTCGTCACAGGTCACGGTTTCAATCAGGCCGTTTTTCGGAATGACCGAGCCGTCCGCCGCAACGATGTCCTCGGCGGCAAACAGTCCAAACTGCACCGAGAGGATTTCGCCGTTTTCACCGATTCCAAAACGGTCATCTTTTTCCATAACCTTATTCAGATCGATCTCGATTTTCTGACGCTCGTTATAAAATTCGGTTGCCGTTTCGGTAATCTCGATTTCCCGTCCGGCATAGGTCAGCTCGACCGTGTGGGTTTCACCGTTCAGCACCATTCCGTATGGTGCTTTGATTTCACGGATTTCGTACTTGCCGAGATAGAGTGCCTTGCTGACGGCGACTCCGTCCTCGCCGGTAGTGACGGTGTCCACGACCGTGCCTTTGGCATAACGGAGGGTGCCGTCCGGGGTGTAGATGTCCTCGGCGGCGATGATTTCATACACCGCGCCGGGGAGTCCTTTTACCTCGTAGATCGGCTGATACACGCCGCCGCTCTCGTTGACCGAGGAGAACACCTCGCCGGTCTTGGTAATTGTAATTTTTCCTTTCTGCGGTAGATTGTGTTTTTCCACTGTTACGGTCGCAAGCGTCCCGTCTACCGTAAATGGGACGGGTGTTCCGTCCAGCACATAGCCGTAGGCGGTCTGCACCTCGATGATTTCATATTTGCCGTAGGGCAGAGGTTCGGGAAGCATAAGCATTCCGCTCTCGTCGGTGTAGAAGGTGTCGATGTCCACAGGAGTCGGATAGTTCAGATGCTGCACAATATATTCGCCCGTGTCGCGGTTTCTCACCTTGAATCCGATTCCGGCCGCTGGAATGGTTTTTCCCGTTTCTGCGTCCTTTTTGACGATTCGAACGAGCGCCTCGAAGGCGGAGTTGTTTATGAGATAGCGGTAAACCTGTCCGTCCTCGCTGACATACACATCGAAGTCTGGCAGAAGTTCTCTGCCATCCCAGCCGCGCACCTGATGAACGGTGTACACGCCATAGGGCAATTTCTTGGTTTCGGCAAAGCCGTTCTCGTCGCAGACAAGGCGGTCGCGCTCGGTTTCCTTCGCCGCCGCATAACTGCCTGCGGATTTCAGATATACCTCGAAGGTAGCTCCGACTTCCGGCGTTTCAATTTTGGTTGATCCATCGTCTGTGTGCTTGATGATGGAGATTTTGCCTTTGGCAATATCCTCCGTCACGGTTTTCGACAGCGGATTGTATTCGACGGTGTAGTTTCTCGCCTCCGCGCCGATGGGATACTCGGTCGGGTCAATCAGATAGCCCTCGGAAGGCGTGATCTCACGAAGCGTCCAGCCGTCGCCGCAGATATACCATTTCGTCGTGAAACTGCCGCTTTCATCGGTCATATAGCGGTCGATTAGTTCGCCGTCTTTGTAGATACCGTACACCGCTCCTGCAAGCGAGCCGTCGCCCTGCGGCGCACCCGTTTCGCTGTCCCGCTTGGTAACGGTCAGGTTCCACTTTTTCAGCGGGTTATCCACCGACTTTTGGGTGACCGTATTCCATTCCACAACGGCGCTCTGCACATCAGGAATGACGTATCGGTCGGGACTGCCCACCTCTTCCAGAAGATAGTCCTTCCCGATGAGAATGTCCGTAAAATACGCCCTGCCGTCTGCACCAACCGTCGCATATTCGTCCACCGTAAGGCCGCTGTAGGATTTGCCGTAGAGGTGAAATCGAAGCCCCTCCTGAAGCCCATCTTCGGCGGTTTTGGTGACAGTCAGATCGCCACGCTTGAGGTCATTGTCGAATGATTTGTTCGTAACCTTTTTCCATTCGATATCCGCCTTTTGATCGTCCGGCACAATATATCTGTCGGGAGTTCCGACTTCTTCCAGCGTATATCCCGTGCCGATCAACACGTCTTTGAAATATGCCTTGCCGTCAGAGCCGACGATGGCATACTCGTCCACAGCAAGCCCGGAGAGCGAAGTGCCGAACAGGTGAAATTTTGCTCCCTGTTCCAGTCCGTCCTCGGCGGTTTTGGTTACGGTGAGATCGCCGCGCTTGAGGTTATTCTCGAAGTCTTTGTTTGTAACTTTGTTCCACTCGATGTCGGCGGTCTGCTTGTCGGGGATGACGTATCTGTCAGGCGTTCCGACTTCTTCCAGCGTATATCCTGTACCAATCAACACGTCTTTGAAATATGCCTTGCCGTCTCTTCCGACCGTAGCGTACTCATCAACTTTGCTTCCGCTGTACGACGTTCCGTACAGATGAAATCTCATTCCTTCGGTCAGTCCGTCCTCGGCGGTCTTGGTGACTGTCAGATCGCCGCGCTTGAGGTTGTTGTCAAAAGTTTTGTTCGTAACTTTGTTCCACTCGATTTCCACGGTCTGATCGTCAGGTACAACATATCTGTCCGGGGTATCCACTTCTTCGAGGGTGTAGCTCGTCCCCACAAGCACATCCCTAAAATATGCCTTACCGTCCGAACCGACGATGGCATACTCATCCACCGCAAGTCCGGAGAGCGAAGTCCCAAACAGGTGAAATTTCACACCCTCGTCCAATCCGTCCTCGGCAACTTTTCTGACGGTGAGATCGCCACGCTTCAGTTTATTATTGAAGGTCACAGTCGCCGTCTGCCCGGAAACCACCGTCACCGTCCGGCTTTCCTGCGGCTCGTATCTGTTTTCCGTTTGCTCGGTCACGGTATACACGCCGGGGCGAAGGTTATCAACCAGAATCTGTCCGCCGTTTTTGGTGGTGACGGTCTGATTGATACCGTTGCCCTCCACACGGAACTTGACGCCGTCTACCTTGCCGTCCTCCGAGGTCTTGACGATTTTCATACCGCCGGACGTGGTCTGCACCTTTAGGAACGCCGGACAGGGATCGTTTCGTTCGGGTACGCCGGACACCATGTCCTGATTTTCGTCCTCATGTCCGGGTACGCTCCAGATCAGGAAATTGGTTGTCATCGTCGTCGAGTGGAGTTTGCGATTGAGTTTCACCGAAACGGCGTCGTTGATCGGGGTACTTGATGAAAGCGTCATCGTGTTCCCGCTTATGCTGACGCTCACACCGCCCGATGAAGTCAGCGAGTATTCGCTAAGAACACGATTCGTATCGGTCAGCGTAACGGTGTACTTGCCGTCCTTATACTCCATCGAATAGGTTGGGGCGCCGTAGGAGCTGCTGCTCGTAAAAGAGGGACGCACTTCGTGCTTTTCCATCTTTTCCAGAATAAGGTCGTAGTAATATTTCAGGTACTTGTTGGAGGTATACTGCTCGGTCATCGTCCCGGTGTATCCCTCAATCGGGTGGCTTTTATCGTCAAGCTCCGTGGGGGAAGTGCGGAAACCGAGCGTGATCTGCCAGACGACGAGTTGGGTCGCGGCGTAGCTTGCATTGGCCTTATACGGCGTATCGATTCCTTCCATATTCGGATAGCCGTAGAGCAGGGCAAGACTCAGCAGGTCTTTCTGCTCCGGGGAAAGCATTTCATACTTGTTCCCGTGAGTAGGCTCCACCGAACCGATATACTCGTGGGAGTTCGGCAGCGGTACGCCGTGTTCGATGCAAAAGCAGTAGATATAGTCTTTGCCGTATACCCACTCGTCTTTGTCATCACTTATGCCGATTCGTTTTGCGGAGTAATCGTGCATACTGCGAAACCCGTCGCTGACCCGCTGTCCGAATACGTTATCCTTGGCGCTGATTCCGTATCCGGCGCTGAACGTGTTTCCTTCCTCGTCTTTCAGAGTATAGTTCCACGAAACTTCCGCCGTCGCCATATCAAGAAGGCTGTCGGAAGCGGCATACGCCGTAAAAGGAACGAAAACCGACATCACGGTCACGACCGTCAGCAGCAGGGCAATCCATCTTCTTTTGCCCGATTTGAATATTCTTTTCATTTGCTTTGTCCTTTCTTATTTGCTTTTGGGCGCAAAAAAAGCGCCGGGACTTTTTTCGTCTCGGCGCCAAGCGCTTATATAACTTTTATTTTTTCATCCGCCGTAAATCACGGCGAAGGCTATCTCTCCGTCCGCGTCGATTTGCACGACTTTGTAGGGCATGACGCTTGACGGTACGCCTTTTTTGGAATCCGTCGCCGCCTTGTATATGCGGTCGACATGGAGTTTGAGAATCTCGATCACACCGTCCACGCCGTCGTATTTCACGCTCGGCGCGCCAAACCAGCCGACCTCCCAGCCGAACTCCATAGCGTCGTCCCATTCGAAAGTGAACCCCTTGTCCCGATAGCTTTCGGCGTAGGCTCTGACTTCGGCTATAATTCGGTCGAAGTCCGCCTGTGTCGGTTCTTTCGGCGGTTCCGGTTCTTCGGGCGCAGGCGGTTCTTCCGTTACGGGCGGTTCCGTAGGCTTTGGCGGTTCGGTCGTTACGGGCGGTTCCGTCTTTGGCGGATTCACCGGTTCGGGAGGTTCTTCCGTTTTCGGAGGTTCGGGCGCAGGCGGCACGGTCTTGGGGGATTCGGTTTCGGGCGGTTCTTCCGTCACGGAGGGATTCGCGGTTTCCGAAACAGGCGGCAATCCTTGCGGCTTTTGCGTTTCTGCCGGCTTATCCGCTTCTGCGGTTTCGACCGCATTGGCCGTTTCCGGGACGTCGCTTTCGGAGGCTTTCGCCTCGTCTGTCGCTGTGTCATGCGAGGAATCCGGCGCGTTCGGCATAGAAGCGTCCGTTTTTTCGGTCAGGATTTCCGGCTCGGCGTTTTCCGGCTCGACCCTTTCGGGTGTCGCCATCGTCTCCTGTTCGGCGATCGTCTCCGGTATGCGGTCGTCCCCGTTACCGGCCGAAGAAAAGGTCTGTGCAAAGAATGTTTTTGCTTCCTGCGGCGGCAAACTTCCCGTCACACATCCAGTTGCTGTCAGCGCTAAAAGCAGCACAAATGCGAAAATCATGCGTTTCATACGACCATCTCCTTTTCGCCTCCATTCTATAAAAGATTTTTCTTTTTTGCAAAGATGCGATTACCCTTTGATTCCTTTTCGGCTGGTCGGTTGCTTTCTAAAGGGTTAGAGTGTGGGAAAGGGGGTGATCTTCCTACTACCTCGAATCCCGTTCGGAGCGGCTTTTGAGAAATTTGCGATAGTGTTCGAGTGCCTTGCAAACGTAATCCTCCCTTTGACTGAGCGGAATACTGCTTGGAATCAACTCCTTGAGCCTGTCGCCCCGAAGAACGAACCTGTCCTTCTGATTCGGTTTCTGCTCGGACATGATGGCAGAGATCGCTTCGGTGGTCAGTCTGCCCTCGTCGAACATCTTTCTCATTCGGATGGTCTGATCGTGGGACGGGGTGCAGTCGTTCAAGTCGATTTCCTCCACCACGTCCCGTTGGCAGTCCTCGTCGAGGTAGGACAGCTCCACGGCGGGGCGCATTTTTATGCGCCCTTCATCTACAAATTCAAGCAGCTCGGGAACAAGGTTTGTTAGACGAATGAAACGGCGCACTTGGTCTTTACTATCCCCAAGTTCTTCGCCGACTACCGCCGCCGAAACTTTTCCCCGCTCCAACTTCTGCGCCAGTGGCGTAGAAGTCAAATCTGTGCGTTGACCTTGCCTATTCATAGCCTCTAAACGCATTTTGTAGGCAAAGGCTTTCTCGCTGGGAAGAATCTGCGACCGCTGGAAGTTGCTTTCCACCATCAGAATGGTCGCTTCCTCCTTGTTCAGCTCTACGACCTCGCATCGCAGGGTGTCCATTCCCGCAAGCTCGCAGGCTCGCTTTCGCCGGTGTCCCGAAACGATCTCATACCGCCCATCTTCCTTTTGGCGAACCGTAGCCGGAGTAATCACCCCGCGCTCCTTCACGCTTTCCACGAGTTGAAGCATATCTTCATCGTCCCTTACCTTAAAGGGATGATCGGGAAAACCGTCGATCTCGCTTAGCGGAATGTCCCGGATTTTCGCCAGCTTCGCCTCGTCCCGTTCCTCCTGCGAGGAGAACAGATCATCGAGCGTCGGAAGCGTGAAGTCGCTCTTTCGTCCTGCCATCGGCGATCACCTCCTTTGTGAATCCCGAGTACGCCTTTGCCACGCTGCTTGTCGGATCATACGCAAAAATGCTCATCCCCTTCGAGCATACCTCCGCCGCTTTGACCGCAATCGGAATCGGAGTACGGTAGATTTTCATCACGCCGCCAAACCCGGTTTGCAGGGCTTCCACCGTGCTTTTGGCAAGGTTCGTTCTCCCGTCCACAAGGGTCAGAAGGATTCCGTCCACTTTCAAATTGGAATTGACGTGCCGCTTGACCTTGTTTACCGTTTGAAGAAGCTGAGTCATGCCTTTTGCCGGAAGATACTGCGCCTGTACCGGGATAATGACGCTGTCCGCCGCGACAAGCGCGTTCAGCGTGACCATGCCGAGGGACGGCATACAGTCTATAAGAATGTAGTCATAGTTTTCCTTGACCTCATTCAAATAGCTTCGCATTGCCGTTTCCCTGCACATGGCGGTAACAAGACTCATCTCCATTGTCGCAAGCTCCAAATTGGATGGGAGTAGATCGATTCCTTCCTTATGGGACAGAATCCCCGCAAAGGGATCTGTTCGCTCGTCCGAAATCACCTCTTTCAGTTTCGTCGCAAGCGTAATCGGGATGGCGTCCGTGTTCTGCCAGCCGAGGCAGGTGGTGAGATCGCCTTGTGGGTCGGCGTCCACAAGAAGCACGCGCTTTCCCTCACGGGCCAGTCCCACGCCGAGATTAACGGTCGTGGTTGTTTTTCCAACGCCTCCTTTCTGATTGCAGATCGCAACCGTCTTACAGTTCTGCATTGGCTTTTCTCTCCTTTCCTTATGATTCATAACCGCGCTTACGGCTATGTATCAGCCGGAACTATCTTTATCATAGAACCGGCTCATCATAAAACGCAGTATTTGTCCTCGACTCCCCCTGCGTATACCTTCGCATTCCGGGAAGCGTACAGGTTACGGTGTGCTGCACCGTATCATAGGAGTTTCACCTCTGCCGGTTTTCCGCCAGCCCCTTAGGGAAGTAGCATTATCCTTCCGGTTGTCATCGCCATATCGGGGGCAACCCGATACTCATAACGGGGATTCTCGCTCTGCTCGCTTTTGCGAGGGTCTTGGCGTACCCGTTACGGTGGCTAATCGCCGGAATTAACGTCCTGTACGTTTGCTTATTCAATTGTCAAAGTTCACGGGGGAGTTTCACTCCGAATCGGAGTTTAATCATGTCCCTCTCACTTGTTCGGAGTGGGAAAGGCCAAAAGTTAAGTCTGACCTGTAAAAAAATTCAATAAAATTTTGAAACCGATTATAGGGATTATAAAACCGCGACAGTTTGTTCATGAGCCGTCGCGGTCAGTATGAAAGCCTTTATTTTCGGAGCGCTCTCGCCATTCGTAAAAGAGTCTGCGCACCTGACGGACGTCTTTTTTCTCATCGGAGATGATGAAAATATGTTTTTCCCTTAGCACATTCTTGATTCTCTTTGCAAGTTCAGCTTCCGTCATTCCTGACGGAAAAGCGACTTGCCGAATTTGAATCCCGTGCCTTGCACAGATGTATTTCTTTACTTCCTCTATATCCTTGTTATATCTAACGCCAAACTCAATCGCTAACGCTTCGTCCGGCATATATGTATCAAGCAGCAGTCCGATCTTTTGGTCCGAGTCAAGTTCAATTCGTATGCCTTTCAACCGTGCATAATAGGCAGTCAACAGTTTTGGAAATGCGCACAAATATTCCGCTTCGCATACCCGACATTCCTCTTTGTCGATTGCACGCGCGGCGACGGTCGCTTTCCATGAGTGTCCGTGCTTGCATTTCCACCACACGCAATACAGAGAGTTTCTTGAAATATGGTAGGGGGAAAACTTGCGGTTCTTCCCGAAATCCCATTCCTTCAGTAAATACGGATCGGTAGTTGCCAAATCGTTATATCCGGGTTTCACCGCTCTATCTGCACACACGGGGCAGATCGTTCCGTGAATACGGGAATACACGACCGACCTCCATTCATGCCCGCAGACCTTGCATTTCCACCATACATTCTGCCGTGACTTCACGCTGATACAATCAGGCGTCAAAGGGGCGTTTCGTTCCGACCATTCCTCTGCAAGCTCCGGGTACAGCGTTTGAAAATCATTGAATCCGGGTAACACAGTGATGCCGCTACAATAGGGGCATTTGCTCCCGCCCGAACGGGTGGAAATAAGAGTGTACCACTCATGTCCGTGACTGCATTTCCACCAAACCTTCTTATTGGCGAAAGCCATTACATCCGTAGGCTTCAAAGGTAAGTTCCGATCAGACCATTCGGCGGCAACTTCGGGGAAAAGGGATGCTAAGTCATTAAATCCAACTAAGACCTTGCGGTGTGAGCAGTACGGGCATCCGCTATCCAGTTGAACCCGGTTTTTGATCTGCGCCACCCATTCGTGTCCGCATTTACCTTTCCATATTACTTTCTTATGAGAGCCGACCGTCACCATTGTGGGCAAAAGCGGCTTATTCTTCTCCGACCACTCTGTGGCAAGTTCAGGCTTCACTGTGGCAAGGTCATTGAATCCCACAAGGATTCGTGCACCGGAGCAGATCGGACATTTTTCTCCGGCATGGCGGCTTTTGGCGCTTGCCGACCATTCATGCCCGCAGGCACCATGCCACCAATAGAGTTTATTGGAGCCGTATGATACCGCTTCGGGAGTAAGCGGCGAATTTTTCTCCGACCACTCTGAAACAAGTTCCGGGTGAACGCTCGCAAAACTGTTTTCCATACGATTATCGCCTCTTGAGATACTTACTGAATAAAGTATACAGGAAAAAACGGAAAACGAACAGTTTGCGACTGCACAAAACGAAAAAAGCTCGCAGAAATCATGCGATCTCTGCGAGCAAAAGAGCAAGAAATATGCGATTTTTAAGCCCCTACGTCGCTTCCTGCACCGTTTGATGTAAGTTTGATGTAAGTTGTAAATTCCGGCTTTTTGAAAAGCCCGAAAAGTGGCTTAAAATAGGGGGTTCTGGAATTTTTACTCCCCCAACGGCTTCATTGTCGGGAACAATAAAACATCTCGAATGGACGCGCTGTCGGTGAGGAGCATTACGAGGCGGTCGACGCCAAATCCAAGTCCGCCCGTGGGGGCAAGGCCGTATTCAAGGGCTGTAACATAGTCATAATCGACCTGCGCCGTCGTGTTCGGGTCTTCCGCCCTTTTAAGCGCTACCTGTTTTTCAAAGCGTTCCTTTTGGTCAATCGGGTCGTTGAGCTCCGAAAACGCATTTCCGAATTCCGTGGCGTTTATAAAGTATTCAAAACGCTCTGTGAACATCGGCATATCGGGCTTTTTCTTTGCAAGCGGACTGTTTTCGATCGGGTAATCGTAAATAATTGTGGGCTGAATGAGGTGCTCTTCAACATAAGCGTCAAAGAGTTCGGCGAGAACGGCGCCCTTTGTCGCATTTGCCGGCACTTCCACGTTTTTCGCCTTAGCGCACTCTCTTGCATCCTCGTCGCTTGCCCAGTCAAAATAGTCAACTCCGGCATACTTCTTCACCGCCTCGATCATGGTGAGTCTTTCCCAGTGACCCATGTCGATCGTTTTGCCCTGATATCCTATAACGGTGCTGCCGCATATCTTCTCGGCAAGCATGCTGTTAAGCTCTATTACAAGGTCCATCATGCCCTTATAGTCGGTATAAGCCTGATAAAGCTCGATGGTTGTAAACTCGGGGTTGTGCTTTGTGTCCATTCCCTCGTTTCTGAAAATTCTGCCTACCTCGTAAACCCTGTCAAATCCGCCTACAATCAGACGCTTCAAATAAAGCTCTGTCTCAATTCTTAAATACATCTCCATGTCGAGAGTGTTGTGGTGAGTGACAAAAGGACGCGCGGTCGCTCCTATTTCAAAGGGAGTGAGAATGGGGGTGTCAACCTCCACAAAGCCTTTGCTGTCAAGATAGCTTCTTATTTCCTTCAAAATGAGCGAACGCTTTATAAAGGTGTCCTTGACCTCGGGATTGACTATGAGATCGACGTACCTCTGGCGATACCTCATATCGGTGTCTGTAAGTTTGTGGAACTTTTCGGGAAGAGGGAGAAGAGACTTGGCAAGCAAAATGATGCTTGAAGCGTGAATTGATATTTCACCCGTCTGTGTTTTGAAAACCCGACCTTCCACTCCTATGACGTCGCCGACATCCCACTTTTTAAAGCCGTTGTTGTAGGCGTCCTCGCCTACCTCATCGCGCTTTACATAAATCTGTATCTCGCCGCGGCTGTCCGCAATATGCGCAAAGGACGCTTTACCCATGATTCTGCGGCTCATTATTCTGCCGGCTATTCTTACAATTCTTTCGTTTTCTTCTCTGTAATTTTCCTTTATTTCATCGCTGAGAGCGTTCACATCGTATTTTGTAATGACAAACGGATCGTTTCCCGATTGCTTCAGCAACTCGAGCTTTTCCCTTCTGACCTTAAGCTCGCTCCCCGCGCCGCTTTGTATGCTGTTTTCTTCCGCCATGCTTTTTAATTTCCTTACACTTTACTTACTTATAATCATTAATAATTAATAATAATCATTTTGAAATTTCAAGGATTTTGATCTCACTGCTTCCTGCGGGAGCTTCGACAACGACGGTTTCACCCGCCTTGTGCCCTATCAGCGCCTTTCCTATCGGAGAAAAGTCGGAAATTTTATTCTGAAGTGGAGCCGCCTCGGTCGATCCGACTATAAGATACTCGACGGTTTCGTCAAATCTGCTGTTGTATACTTTGACCTTGCAGCCGACGCCCACCGTGTCGGTGTTTATCTGCTCGTCAGACACGACTATGATGTTCTTGAGCATTTCCTCAAGCTCGGAGATGCGCGCCTCGACTTTTGCCTGCTCTGTCTTAGCCTCGTCGTACTCGCTGTTCTCCGAAAGGTCTCCAAAACCGAGCGCCACTCTTATCGCCTCGGTTATCTCTTTTCTTCTGACGTTTTTCAGAAATTCGTATTCTTGCTCAAGCTTCTTTTTTCCTTCGTTCGTTACCGTGATTTGTGTCATTTCAATTCTCCTTAAATCCTTATATTAAATAAAATATGTTATTAATTTCAATATCAGAATCAGACGTTTTCGCCGTTCATCAGGCCGAGAGCGTATTGAAGCTGATTGTCATCCTCGTCCGAGATTTTAAACAGGTTGACAAGAGCAAATTTTTCGTCCATCTCCACTGTATAATCCGGATTAATGCCGATCTTGTCGTAGCTGCCGGACAGCGCCGAGGAATACCACATCGTAGTAAGCTTCAGCATACCTCCGTTCGGAAGCTCGTAAAAGCTTTGAACAACGCCCTTTCCAAAAGTCTTTGTGCCGACGATCTCGGCCTTGTCATAGTCACGCATGTTTATGGTAAACAGCTCGGCGGCGCTTGCCGTGTTAGAGTTGACAAGCACCGACATAGGACAGTCCATTATATGTTCGTTGTCGCAATATTCATAACTTTCGTTTCCGTATTTATCTACTTCCTTTATAAGCCTTGTATCCTTTGGAAGTATATATGAAAGTACGCCGAGAACGCCGCTCAAAAGACCGCCCGGATTATCTCTCAGATCGAATACAAAGCGCGAAGCGCCCTCGCCTTCAAGCGTTTCTACCGCGCTTATAAACTGCTCCGGCGTTTCGGCGGTAAACTCGGTGATCTTGATTATGCCTGTTTTTCCGTCAAAGGCCATATGCGGAAAAACCGTTTTGATGACAACGGTCTCTCTTGTCAGTTCACAAACGCGGATTTCGTTATCTCTCATCACGGTTATCTCAAGCTTACTGCCGGCCTCTCCCTGAATACTTGAGGTTATCTCATCGTAGGTCATGTCTGCAACGGCGACATCCCCAATTTTAACAATATAGTCTCCCGCCGTGATGCCCGCCTTTTGAGCCGGGGAATCGTCCATTGTATAGAGTACCTCGACGCTGCCGTCAGCCTCACTGTAGGTGATCATGACGCCGATACCTACCGTTTCTCCGTTAAAGAAGTTGTTAAGCTCGTCCATTTCCCTCGGGGAATAGTACTGCCCGTAGGTATCACCCGTCCAAGCCACATACAGGCTTGATACCACGTCGGTAACGCTGTCTCTGTCCCAGCCCTCAAAATAGCTCATGTCAAAATACAGATACTGATCATCATAAGAATCTCCAAGGTCGCCCACATAGTATTTTTCGTAAAAATTCTTTATGGCGTCCAGTACCGTACTGTCAAAATCGACATCAGACTGAGCGTCATTTACCGCTTTGTCTATCTCGTAATTGTACTTGACATACAGCGCGGTGTAAGTAGACATGAAAGTAATGACGCAGACAAGCACTAAGGCGATTATCGCCTGATACCACGAAAACCTTTTAAGAGGTCTTTTTGTCGTATCCCGCGCGTTTTGCCCTCCGCTTTCCGCCAAGGACGGCGCCTTATTTGACGTTTCGGTCAATACATCTTCGTGTTCTGGACCGTTTTGTATTTCGCTTGTTTTTTTATCAAGGCCGTCAATTTTTTCGGTGTTGTTTTGCTTTTGCGGATTATCGCTCATTTAAATAAATTGCCTTTCTTTAAAAAAGATGCTCTCGCTTGCTTTTTCTATCTTTTCTGTCGCTATATCGCGGCCAAAAACTCACTTAGCCGCTTAAGTTCGATCGCTCAGTTGTTCTTTGCGGGCATTGCTATGTACTGAGACGGGTCGACCGGCGAATTATTTATGCGCACCTCTATATGAAGATGATTTCCCGTGCTGTTGCCGGTCGATCCCACACGGGCTATGTTTTCGCCTTGGAGCACGTATTCTCCCTTTGTCGCTATCAGCTTGCTGCAATGGGCGTAAAGAGTGGTCGTGCCGTCGTCGTGCAGAATGACAATATAATATCCGTATGAACTGTTATACGCTGCGGTTATTACGTTTCCCGACCGTGCGGCATAAATCTCGGTGCTGAACGGACATCCAATATCGTAACCCTTGTGGTTATTTGTGACTTTTTTACCTTCCGAATCGGTGTATGTGCGCCATCCGAAGGTGCTCGTGATATACGCTCTCTTATGATATTTCGTGGGAAGCGGCCAAATATATTGATCTCCGTCGGTAAAATATTCAAGTCCCTTTGCCAATGTGCCCTCTTCCATTTTCTTGATTATATCCGGCAGCACATACGCGCGTTTGTATTCCTCGGTCAGACGGTATTCTTTTTGTTCTTCGTTTCCGAGATGAGCATAGTAATCCTTGACGGCCTGTTCTATCCTTTGATTGATTATAGCCTGGTTTTGTTCGGTTATTTCAAGAAGGAGAAGGTATTCGTCAATATTGCTGTCCTGAATGTCGAGTATTTCAAGACTTTCGGCCACCTTCGCTTCAAGCGAAGCCCTGCCCTCTTCAAGCTCCTTTACAACGCCCTGCTGCTCGTCGAGATATTTTTGCAGCTCCTGCCTTTCAAGCATATGCTGCTTCTCTATTCCCTCAAGCACCTCCATCACCTCGGTATCGTACTGAAGGATGTCCTTCATACGCTCTATCGAGGTCAGCATTTCTATAAACGAATCGGCTTTAAGCAGTATTTCGATCGAACTTGGGAGTCCCTCCTCATAGGACTGGCGAAGCCTTTCCTCAAAGATGTCGTATATTTCGTTAAACTCCTGTACTATGACGTTTATCTCTTCCTCTTTGTTTTTTATGAGAAGGTCATACTGATCGATTATCTGCTGAAAAATATCAAGCTTTATCTCGATTATCTGTATTTCGGCGTCCGCCTCCACCTTGTCTGCAAGGTATTTGCTCTCGATCTCGTTTCTGTTTTCAAGCGCTTCCTCAAGCTGCAAATACAGATCGTTTTTCATTTTATCCATATCGCCGAGAGAAGCTACGAGCTCATCAATCACCTTTTTTATCTCATCCGCCGTTTCGTACTCCGAAGGATTGTAATCGGGTATATCGACGACATTACTGTCGTTTTTTGAATCTCCCTCCTCGGCAAAGGCTTGAAAAAGTCCGATAGGGGAAACACAGACGGCGATAACAAGCAGAATAGAAAGAGCAAGCGTTAAAAGCGATATTATCTTGCTTTGCCTTATTTTATTTTCGGTTGCAAAGCGTTCGTCGTTCATTTTCAGACCTCTTTTCTGTTTGCCGCGTAATATGTGCGCGGCCTTACAAGAAGCCGCACATGCTTACCGAATTTGCAATTTTATCATTTCAAAAGCGCCTTTTCTTGCGTCTAAGGCGCATTATTTCTTAGCTAATACAGCCGTATAATTTTATACGGTATTAAATTAATCCTTTTCTTTGAGATATCTAGCGATCGATATAAGACTTCCGCCGATCCCGGCAATAAGGCCGATGACCGCGAAGGAGAGAGCCAGTATAAGTGCAAAGCTGCCAAATCCCACCGTTGAGAAAATGCGGTACTGCGATGTGATGATTGAAGTCGCCCTGTCGTATATTATCCATTCTACAAAAAACGCGACGACGCTTGCTATAAGGCCCATAAACATGCCCTCAAAGACAAAGGGAACAACAATATATCCGTTTGTCGCGCCGACATATCTCATAACCGAGATTTCTTTCTGTCTCGTGAACACCGCAATCCTTATCGTGTTTACTATTATGAACATACTCACAACGAACAAAATAGCCATAAAGCCGATAAGCACATTGCGAACGCCATCTCTAAGATTTTCAAGCGTTCCCGCCACATCGGTGTGGGAGGTCACCTTGTTTATCGGATATACGGTCACGACCGAGGTCGTGCCGTCCTCGGCAATCACCGTTCGCTCAATCGATATCTGTCCCAATTTGTACTCGATGTCTTCAATAACAGAAATGTCTGTATATGTTATCATAAAGGAGGCTCTGTAGGGGTTTGCGCCCTCCTGAAGAGTAGCAAAAAGCGCCGGATAATCCTTGAATTTTTCCTTTTCTGCCTCAAGGGCGGCTTCCTTTGATATATATTCAACGTCGTTTACAAGTCCGTCCATGGCAAGGATCTGCTCCCTTACCTGCTCAATCTCCTCCGCCGTGCAGTCCTCGTCCACAAACGCCGCCATTTCGTTTAAAAGCGTCAGAGAGTCGAGGTTATAGTTTATATTGAGGTTGAGAGCGTAAAACGTTCCGAGAACAAGCATGCAACTGATAAGAACGAGTATGGAGGCAAGGCTCATCACTCGATTGCGCCATAAACCCTTAAGGCTTTGCGTTACGCTATACGACAAACTGAAGTTATTCATTAAACAATTCCCGCCTTTTACGGTTTCCTTTCTGTTTCAAGCAAGCGAAAATTTCGGCTCACTCTGCTTCCTGCGGGTGTTCCTCGAACATGGTGCCCACCCTGTCATCAACTATCCTGCCGTGCTTTATCGTCACTACGCGCTGCTTAAAATAGTCCACAAGCTCTTTTTCGTGCGTGACGACAATAACGGTCTTTCCGAATTTCTGCTGTATGTATATCAGCAGATTCATTATGTCATAGCTCATAACGGGATCGATGTTGCCGGTCGGCTCGTCCGCGATTATAATACTCGAGTCGTTGGCAAGCGCCCTTGCAAGAGCTACTCTTTGCTGTTCTCCGCCAGAGAGCTCATTTGGGTAACAGTTTGCCTTTTCGACAAGGTTCACCCTTTTCAGAAGGGTTTGAACGTTTCTCTTGACCGTTCTTTGCGACTTTCCTATTACTCTGAGCACAAAGGCGATATTTTCATACACGGTCTTGTCGGGGAAAAGGCGAAAATCCTGAAAAACCACCCCAAGCTTTCTCCTGTAATAGGGTATCTTTGAGGGGGTCAGATTGCCGAGACTGAAAAACTCGGTTTTCTCGCCCGTCTTCGCCGTAACGGTTATCTGCCCCGACGTCACCGTCTCCTCACGAAGCAGCAGCTTTGTAAGAGTGGATTTTCCGGCTCCCGATTCTCCGACGATGAAAACAAACTCTCCGTCTTCGATCCTAAGATTCACGTCGTCAAGGGCGACCGTGCCGTTTTGATACTTTTTAACAACGTTTTTGAATTCTATCATATTCCCGATCTTTACTTTCGCCGAGCAAAAGCATCCTTAACTTAATAAAGAATAAAGCATCCTTAATATTGCAGACAGCCTTTTTCAAAACTCAAAATGATTGCAAGCATATATCAATCAAAGCTTGCGCATACATAACACCGCTGATGCGCAAGCCTATGATTACCGTAACCGTAAAGGTAAAAAATATATCAGTACTTGACCGATTTGGAGGTCAGGTATTTCTTGACCATAAGCGCCACCTTGAAAGTGACGGCATGTTCGAACTCCCTCAGATCGAGCCCGGTGAGCTTTCGTATCTTTTCAAGTCTGTAGACAAGGGTGTTTCTGTGCACAAACAGCTTTCTTGAGGTCTCAGACACGTTCAGATTGTTCTCAAAAAAAGACTGGATCGTCACCAGCGTGTCGCGGTCGATTGTCTCAAGCGGACCTCTCTTGAAAACCTCCTGCAAAAACATCTCGCAAAGCGACTGCGGAAGCTGATAAATAAGCCTTCCGATACCCAAATTGTCATAGGTTATTATGTCCTTGTCGGTGTCAAAAACCTTGCCGACCTCAAGCGCGATCTGCGCCTCCTTGTAGGATTTGGAAAGATCCTTGAGGTTGTCGACGGCGGTTCCTATACCTATAAGCACCTTGGAATAAAACTCGGTGGATATCGTATCTGCAATCGAACGCGCTATCTTTTCGATCTCCTTCATGTCAAAGTTTGGCTTTACTTCCTTGACAAGCACGGTGTCCTGCTCTCCGACATTGATTATGTAATCCTTGTTTTTGCCCGGAAACATGTTGAGCAGCACGTCGTAAGGCACCACGTCGTTTTTCCCCGTAAACCTTATAAGGAAAACGATCCTGTAAACGTCGTTTGCAAAATGCAGCTCCTTGGATTTTATGTATATGTCGCTCGGCAGGATATTGTCAAGTATGATGTTCTTTATAAACGAGGACTTGTCATGTTTCTCGTCATAAAGGACCTTGATATTTCCAAGGGTGATGGAAAGAAGCATGGCAAGGTTTTCAGACGCCTTGTCCTCCCCCTCGACAAATACAATATAGTCGCTTTTGGGAGTACCGCTCATAGCTCTGTAGGTGCACCCTCCAAGCTTAATAAAGTCGGACGTATATGCGATCTCATCCCGTATTCCCTGGCGTATCTCTCCGATTTTGCCCAGTTCGCTGCAAGAAATAACGACTCCCGTTTCATCGATAACGCCTACGGTGCGATCAACCGCATCCTTCATCTGATAAATTATCCCTTGAAACAACCTGTTTGACATGGGTTCACCTTCCTTATTTTCCGTGCGCCCTCTTGCGTGACGACACATATATTTTACAACACAATTTGTTGATTTTCAATAGTTTTTTTGTGTACACTGTGCAAATATTCACTCGTTTTCGGACTTTTGCCTTAATCTTTAATACTGTATTTAGTATTTAATATTGCATTTACAGCTCGTAAAGAAAGCTCAAACAGGATAACACATAGCCGGACGCTGTCTCGGTCCTCAGGATACGCTTTCCGAGCTTGCACATGGGAACGCCCGACTCACTCATATAACCGACCTCTCTAAAGGAAAAGCCTCCTTCCGGTCCTATAAGAAAGCCGATACTCTTCGGGCAGCGACTCGGCAAAAGCTCTTTTAACGTTTTGTCGGCGTCGCCCTCATAGCAAACGAAAAAAAGTTCGTCTTTTTTCATCATATTGACTGCCGTTTCAAAATCCACGGGCCGCGAGACCTCGCACAGTCTGCCTCTGCCGCACTGCCCCGAGGCTTCTTTTGCGATCTTTTGCCATCTTTGTGTCTTTTTCCCGGCATTTTCTTCGTCAAGCTTTACAACAGCCCGTTCGCTTTGCACGGGAACTATCCCACATGCGCCGAGCTCGACGGCTTTTTGAATAACACGGTCCATTTTATCGCCCTTTGCAAGAGCCTGATAAAGGGTGACACGGCACGGCATTTCGCTTAAACTCGCATTGGCGGAAAGTACCCTTACTTTAACGCTATCCGATCCGATTTCTTCGATAACGCAGTCGTACTCTGTAAGGCGCATGTCGCACAGAGTGATCTTATCTTTTACCTTCATCCTGAGCGACCGGGAAATATGACGCGCATCCGCCTCGGTTATAAGCACACATGTCTCTTGCCCCGGTGCAAAAGCCTTTCCCATCTCATTTTCGCTTTGACCGCCTTTATTTTTAAAGTCGTCAAAGCAGGAAGAGGGCAGGAAAAATCTCGGCATGGCTTTCCTCCTTTTACATAATCACATCACCCGGGCAAACAAATGCCTGTATGATCGGCGTCCGGCAAAGACATAAAATCACATTTAATGAAAATTAGGGCGAAGTACACAAACAAACTGTTGAAAACCTACAAATCATTGTGTTTTAATTATACATATTGCACAAAGCTTTGTCAATATATTTTGACAAATTACATAAAAAATTTAAAAAAATTCCCGCTTTCACACACCGAAAGGCGCCAAAGCGGGATTTTTTTAATAAAAAGGCACATCCGACAAAACAGAAAAGCATGCCGCGCCCGTTTGGGCGCCGCTTCAAATCTTGAGATAAGAGGAGATCACTAAAGCGTTCATTTTGCTTCGGTAACTAAACAAGAGAGCGCCAAACAGTATGGACGACACGGCAGAACAAAGACTCGCAAGAAGTGTCCAAATACCGCCGCCGGAGGCAAGAGTCAACAGAGCGATTACTCCTTCCATTATCAGTATCACAGCGACAAAGGCAGAGACCTTATACGAGGCGACACCGGTGCTTAACGTGGTCGTTATGGTTTTGATCGTTTTAAGCGAGCATGCAAAATACACCGTATAAAAGACAAACCCGGCGGCAATAACAGCGACTATAACCACAGCCGTGATCTGCACAGCCTCGATCGGAACATCGGTTTCCGCTATGTTGATAATATCGGGAGCCATTGCCGCAACGAGCGCGAATATAAGCTCAACAAACGCAAAAGCGACGCAGGCCTGAACAAAGTTTATAATGAGGCCGGCTTTTATCATCGTAAATCCGTTTTTACTTACACTTTCTCCCTGAAGGCTGTTTTTGGCGGACATGTATGTCATCCACATACCTATCGCCATAAAAACGACGGGAATAAGGGCGGCGGCGCTGAAGATACCGAGCGCGCCGTCAAGGGCAGAGTAATCGGCATTCTGAGACGTCCCGACTTCGGACATCATGTCCTGAATGGTCGAAGAGTTTTCACCGACAACAAGGGCGATAATATTTAAAATAATGTATAAAGTATAAGTTATGACAGCGACAAGGGCGACCGGAGAGGTGAAAAATTTTTTAACGGTTTCAAAAACCGGTATACTCGCGTCATTACCCGAAAGTTCATTTGAAGAATAGCTGCCGAAATATCTCAACTTTTCTCCGCAGTACGGACAGGTATCCGCCTCGTCAAACACATCCGCCTGACATTTGGGACATTTTTTCATTATGTTTCTCCTAATATACGACATATACGACAATACAACTACAGCAAACGGGAACGGGGCGTCCCCATTCCCGTTTGCAATTTTTTTAAATTTTAAATATCAAAATATCAAAGCGTTTATTATGCGTCCTCTTTTACCTGAACGATCGCGAGGATATAAGCATTTTCAAGGTCGGTGACCTTACCTACAAATCCGTATTTGCCCTTTGCGCTCGGATTATAATCGGTGCAGGACCATTCTACGGGATGAGACTCGTAGTATGTATATCCGTCTTCAAAATGTTCGTAATCGGAGGCGCCGAGCGTTCTAACGCTAAACTCGGAGCAGGAGAAAAGCTGCTCGTATGTTCTGATGCCAACCGTACCGTTTATGTAGGGCGTTCCGCTGCTTGACACGCACTCGCCTTCATAAATGAGCTCGTTATCAAGGAGGACGGCGTACTTATCGTTGAATACGACCACCTCTATCGTGTAGCTCTGCTCGGGAAGATAGTCGAAATCATATGTAAATATCTGAGTCCAGTTGTTCTGCGCGCAGCCTATGCAAACCTGTCCCGAAGGATCGCCTATTCCGACATATATGCCGTCATAACCGTCGGGTCCGTTCTCGAGAACATTTGTGGTGCGGAATATGATTCCGAAGTTGTTTGAGGGATTTTGCTCGTGTCCCTGGACAACGGCCCTGACTACATAGTTCGCATAGTCGTCGCTGTCAATGTTCATCCACGGTTGATCTTTAAGGTAGGTTCTGAAGTAGTTGCTCTTGACTGTGGTCGCCATAGCTCCGTTTTCAATACTTACAATTCCTTCGGGACCGACTATATTCCAGTTCTCGCTGAAGGAATCAATACTTTCAAACGATTCGGTAAACAACGTCTCGGAAGTGCCCGTAGGCGTTCCTTTCATAAGCACGTCAACGTTTGCGGGAAGCTGAGATTTTACATCATCCTCGGAAGTACCGACGGGGACAGTAAGGTCATCGACGTCTTTGATGTCGTAGTCCGACTCCACTTTGGTTCTTGCGGAACTTGTCGTCACCTTTTTTTCCGTGGTAACGGTCGTGTTCTTGCTGTTTGTTTTGTCGGACGAACACGAGGCCATTGCAAACACGATCGAGGCCGCCAACAGAGCGGCGATCAAAATTTTAAATGTTTTCATTTTTTCTCCTTTTCTTGTTTTTGTTTTCGGATATTATCCGTCGTTTCGTTTACTGTTTATATTATATCACAACGTTTCCGTTTTTTCAACTATTATATTAAATCAAATTTGTGCACAACTCCCAAAAGCGATTGTAATGCAGTTAAAAATATTATTTTTATTTTTTATTCTATATCACGTTTACCGGGGAGCAACATATCAAGCGGAATTTTCCGATGAAAAGAGTTTTTTAAACATAAACAGCCTTAATTATAAAACATAAAACGAATATGTGGCAGATCTGTCATTAACAGTAAAAAATTCTTCTCGCGCCGCCATACCAATGCTTTTGCACGGCACTCAAATAATAAATAACAATTAACAATTAAATAATAAGAATAAACCGCATACAGCCTGAATCTTTATTTTTTATATATGTAATAGTTTCCTGTACGCATATTTTTTATTTTGTGTCAAAAAAATATTAGGATTTTCGGATTTTCACTTGATTTTTGCTTAATGATGTGGTATACTCACTCAAAAGTGAAAAGACGTTGAAACGGTCGGCAATGCCCGCCGACAAACCGCCACAGAGACAGATGCGCCGAGGCTGAGAGCGCCTGCGGTTACGGGCAGCGCCCTTCCCCGTTGAGTCGGATCTGTGAAAGGCAGCGTATTTTATCTTGTGTTAACGTATTTTAACGTAAACCGTCGCGGCTTTTGTAGCTCTTCCCGTCTGACCCGCGTTATGGGCCGTGGAGTTTTCTGATTCACAACTTTTGCCGAAACGGAAAAGAACTCAGGTGGTACCGCGAATAAGCATGCTTGTCGCCCTGTTTTATTACAGAGCGGCTTTATTTTTTCGAATTTAAAAATTTTATTTATTATTTATAGTAAATCAACAAATCAACAAAGCCGCCAAAAATGCGGCACGGAGGATTATACAAATGAGAGATCTGCTTAACAAAATCAAAACCGACGTAACAGAAAGGCTCGCCGCCGTATCAAGCGAGGACGAGCTTGAAAAGCTCAGAGTCGAGACGCTGGGCAAAAAAGGAACTCTTACGCAGGTTTTACGCGGTATGGGCGCGCTTTCAAGCGAAGAACGCCCCGTAATCGGCCAGCTTGCCAACGACATTCGCTCTTATATCGAAAAGGAAATGGCAAATAAAAAGGAGGCTCTTGCAAAGTCCGCCCTTGAAAATAAGCTGAGAGCGGAAAAGATCGATGTGACCGCGCCCGGCACGACTGTAAGAGTGGGCAAAAGACATCCCATCGATCAGGTGGAGCAGACCCTTTGCGATATTTTCACAAGCATGGGCTTTGAGATTGCCGAAGGGCCCGAGGTGGAGTACGATACCTACAACTTTCAAAAGCTCAACATTCCCGAAAATCACCCCGCGCGCGATACTCAGGATACTTTCTATATAAACGAGCGAATCCTGCTTCGTTCTCAGACTTCTCCCGTACAAGTGAGAGTCATGGAAAAGCAAAGGCCGCCCATACGCATAATTTCTCCCGGAAGAGTATACCGCTCGGACGCCGTGGACGCCACTCATTCCCCGGTCTTTCACCAGCTTGAAGGACTCGTGGTCGACAAGGGCATAACAATGAGCGACCTTAAAGGAATGCTTACCGCCTTTGCAAAGCAGATGTTCGGCGAGAATACGAAAATACGTTTCCGCCCGCATCATTTTCCCTTTACCGAGCCTTCCGCCGAGGTCGACGTTTCCTGTTTCGTATGCGGAGGAAAGGGATGCCGCGTCTGTAAAAACGAAGGCTGGATCGAAATACTCGGTTCGGGCATGGTACATCCCAATGTGCTCAGAGGGTGCGATATAGACCCAAAGATATACAGCGGTTTTGCCTTCGGAATGGGAATAGAGCGAATAGTAATGATAAAATACGCTATAGACGATATGCGTCTGCTTTATGAAAACGACCTCCGTTTTCTTGAGCAATTTTAAATAAGGGAGGAAAAACAAATGAATCTGTCTATAAACTGGTTAAACGATTTTGTAAATACCGAGGGCATAAGCATAAAGGAATTCTGCGACAGAATGACCTACACGGGCTCGAAAGTGGAGTCATATACCACACTCGGCAGCGACATTGTAAACGTTGTGGTCGGCAAGATCACAAAAATAACCAAGCATCCTGACTCCGACCATCTGCAAATATGCATGCTGGATGACGGAGAGGAAAATGAACGTCAGATAGTGACGGGCGCTCAAAACGTATTTGAGGGCGCTTTGGTACCCGTTGCAAAGGCGCCGGCTACCCTCCCCGGCGGGGTTACGATCAAGGCGGGAAAGCTGCGCGGAGTGGAGTCAAACGGAATGCTTTGTTCCATCGGCGAACTTGGACTCACAGAACACGACATGCCGGGCTCGGATAACAGCGGCATATTCATATTAAACAGTTATATCCCAAGCGACACCCCTTTGGGAAAGGATATACGGGACGTACTCATGCTTTCGGACGAGGTCGTGGAGTTTGAGATTACCTCCAACCGCCCGGACTGTCTGAGCGTTATCGGACTTGCAAGAGAGGCAAAGGTTACCTTTGACCGTCCCATGACAGTAAGCGTGCCAAAAGTTACAGAAAGCGATCAAAACATATCCGATTACCTGTCAGTTGACGTAAAGGACGGCAGACTGTGCAAGCGCTACGCCGCAAGAGTAATAAAAAACGTAAAGATAGAGCCGTCTCCCCTTTGGATGAGGATGCGGCTGAGAGCAGCGGGAGTCAGACCGATAAACAATATAGTGGACATCACAAACTACGTAATGCTTGAATACGGTCAACCGATGCACGCATTTGATTATTCAATGCTTGACGGCTCGCATATCATCGTAAGATGCGCAGAGAACGGTGAAAAATTCATATCTCTTGACGGCAAAGAGCATCTTCTCTCCTCCTCAAATCTCGTCATAGCCGACGAAAAGAAGGCAGTCGCCCTGGCGGGAGTTATGGGCGGTGCAAACAGCGAGATAAAAGAAGAAACGACGGTTGTCGTGTTCGAGTCCGCCTGCTTTGACGGCGCGTCTGTAAGGCTTACAGCCAAGTCTCAGGGAATGAGGACGGAGAGCTCCTCAAGATTTGAAAAAGGACTTGACCCCGAAAACTGTATGGCGGCGCTTGACCGCGCTTGCGAGCTTGTAAACCTGCTCGGCGCGGGCGAGACGGTCTGCGGCTGCATCGACGTCTACAAGGGCAAAAAGGAACCCGCGACGATTGAGCTTGAGTGCGAGCGCATAAACAAATTTCTCGGAGTCGAGCTCTCAAAAGAGCAAATGACAAAGATACTAAGGGATCTTGATTTCAAGGTCGAGGGTGATTTGATAAAAGTTCCCTCCTTCAGAGAAGACGTCGCCGAAATGAACGATATCGCAGAAGAAATAATCAGGATCTACGGCTACAATAAAATAGAGGCGACGCCATTTAAGGGAAATGTCAAGGCGGGAGCGCTGACTCAAAGGCAGGTCTTTAAAAACAGGCTTCACGCTCTTATCTGCGGCATGGGCTTCATGCAGTGCAACACATTTTCCTTTGTATCGCCCAAAAACGACGACATGATAATGCTCTCCCCCGACTCAAGATTAAGACGTCATGTAATTATCTCAAACCCGTTGGGAGAGGACACAAGCGTGATGCGCACATCCCTTATTCCGAATGTTCTTGAAGTACTTGAGCACAACAATGCGCACAACGTTTCAAGAGCGTGCGTTTATGAACTCTCACATGTCTATATACCCGACGACGATCCCGAAAAGCTGCCGCAGGAGCCGTACATGATCGCGATGGGCTTTTACGGCGCGGGCGATTTCTACACCCTTAAGGGTATGGTCGAGGCTATATTTTCAGACTGCGGAATAAAAAAGACAAGATACGTCGCATGCACGAACGATCCCACATTCCACCCCGGAAGATGCGCGAACATTATCGCACGAGGAAGCGTAAATATCGGCACTATCGGTCAGATACATCCCGCCGTGGCGCAGGAATACGGTATATCGGCGCCGGTATATATGGCTTATCTTCCATTCGAGACGCTTTTTGATATTTCCGATTTCAAAAAGCAGTACAAGTCTCTTCCGAAATTTCCGGCGACCGCGCGCGATCTTTCCTTCATTTGCGAACGTGAGCTTGAGGTGGGCGAGATCGAAGAGGTTATAAGAAAGTCGGTGGGAAAGCTCATTGAGAGTGTCGAACTCTTTGATATTTATACGGGAGACAGGCTTGAGCAAAACACAAAAAGCGTTTCCTTCAGAATAACCTTCAGAGCCGCCGACCGAACTCTCACTGACGACGAGGTTAATGCCTGCGTCGACAAAATCCTTGCAAGTCTTCAAAAACAGCTCAACATAGGAATAAGAAAATAAGGTAAACGGCAATGTTTAAGTTGCCTCGGATTTTTCTCCGAGGCAGCCTTTCTTTATAACTGTTTTCAAATTGTTAACAATAAATATATATTGCGGTTTGCAAAAAAGCTGCTATAATATTGAAAGCCTAAATTAAAAATCCGATAAAAGAAAGGGCACTGCAAATGCGCCGTTACATTAAGAATCTTTACTCCAGGGCTGCCCGTATCCCCGATAAAATCAAAACGCCTCTGTTGTTTATTTTGCTTTATAGCGGCGTTATTGCTCTCATTTTTCTTTTTTTGGGACAGGAATATGTCTTTGGTTCATATATAGATTGGAACAGCCAGCACGGAGTGCTTCCCGATTTCTTCAGACAAAAATTCTATGAAACGGGATCGCTCTTTCCATCATTTGCGCTCGAGCTCGGCGCGGGTATCGATCCGTACATGCTCGCATACCACGGAATGTTGAATCCCGTTATTCTTCCTTCCTATTTTTTCCCCGGTTTGAACATGTACGATTATATCATAATTTCCTCGCTGGCACTCTTCTTCATTTCCGTTTTACTTTTATACCTTTGGATGCGGCAAAATCATTTCAGCCGGGCGCTGTCCTATTTTTCCGCCGTACTGTTTGCCTTTTCCGGCCCATTACTCTTCCACTTTCACAAACAAATCATGTTTGTGAACTATTTTCCGTTTCTTATCCTTGCGCTTATGGGGATAGACCGAATGCTGCTAAAGCGAAAGCGGTCGCTGTTTATAATATCCTTTGCGCTTACACTGATGAGCAGCTTTTTCTTTTCTTTCGCATTCGTCATAACCGTCAGTGTATATTGGTTTTATCGCTATTTGAAGCTCTACCGAGGACGGGGCAGGCATTTTTTGCGTTCTGTTGCCGGCTTTGCGCTCTCGGGCGTCGCCTCCTGCCTTTTGACCTGCGTGCTCATTCTTCCTTCGTTTATGGCGATAATAAACGGACGTGAGATTAACGCATACGCTCCTTCCGTATCCTTTATAAAGCTTTTTATTCCACAAATATCCTTCTCGAAACTGCTGTATGGAAATTACGGGGCGGGGCTCGGCCTTATTGTCATATTTGCGCTTTTTGCACTGCTTTTTTTGAAAAGGCCGCACACAACCTTTCTTGCCGTAACTGTGATATTACTTACCATACTGCCTATAGGCTCTTTTGTCATGAACGCCTTTCTTTATACGAAAGGAAAGGCCTTCATTTGTCTTCTTCCCCTGTTTCTGCTTGCAATTAATATTTTTTTGGACCAAATTAAAAAAATAAATATTCCTATCATCGCGTGGGCGCTGTTTATGATCCTGCTTGTCGTTGCATCCCTTTTTCAGACCAAGTTTTTAGCCCCTGTGCTTTTTGAGACGGTCATAATCACACTCATGTATATCGCGTCAAAGAAAACAAAAAGTCCGGCTCCTATTTGCATTTACTCGGCCTGCGCGGCGCTCGCCGTATTCTGCGCGGTCAACTCACCAAGTTACGGTGAATATCTCTCGCGCGCTCAGTATGAGGATCTGACGTCCCCCGCAAAAGCGGAAATGCTTACAAAGGCCGCCGACTCTTCCCCGACGCGAGTTGGCGATATTACAGCGTGGTACGCCTGTAACCAAACATATAAAAACAACCTTATGCGACTTTCAATTTACTCCTCCTCATCTAATCTTTCTTATCTTCATCTTTGTCACAATTACCTTTCTCTTACGACCGCCTGTTACAATAAAATTACCGTACCCGATACAAACGACCCTTTCTTTTCCACCTTAATGGGACAGGAGTGGATTATAGGAACAAAAAGCAGTGACATTTACTCTTACGAGGCGGTGTCCTCCCAAGATAAATGGACCTTATATCACAGCGAGGACGCATATACGCTCGGATTTGCCGCAAAGCGCTCGATCACAAAGCGCGAGTTTGAGAACCTTTCCCCTGCGGACAGGCAGTTTGCCCTTCTTGAGTACGCCGTGACCGAGGATAACGATGCAAACGGGCATTACTCTTCTCCATTTACAAAAATCGACTGTGAAAATATGATTTCACTTCCAAAGGACGAGAAGGGATGGCGCGCCGACCCGGACCAAAAAAGCTCTTTCACTCTTGATACCGGGAAAGGGGAGCGCGCCATATACGCAGTACATGTTAAGATAGACAGAACGCACAAAAAAGGGATCGTCGTCACAGTCAACGGAGTGAAAAACGTACTCAGCGGCAAGCAGAACGTCTTTCCCAACGACAATAGCGACATGTGGTTCATAATATCTGACACTGCCGGAACGGGAAAGCTTCAATTTGATCTGTCTGCCGGAAGATATCACATCCCGCTTATCGAGGTCTTTGGCATGTCGCCTGAAAGATATGAAGGATGTTCTTCCAACATGATCATGGCAAACAAGCTCTCCTATAACGGCGACGACACCCTAAATGCCGACATAACGCTTAACGAGGACGGTATCTTTCTTTTCACAATACCGTACGACAAAGGATTCACACTTACAGTCGACGGTAAGCCCACTCCGATCAAGATCGTCGACTGCGCCTTTATCGGCTGTAAGCTCGAGGCGGGTCAGCATAATGTGTCTTTGCGTTACACGCCTCCTTACAGGACGGCGGGAATCGTTTTATCGTGCGTCGGAGCGCTCCTTCTTGCGACGATATTCATATGGGACCATCGCACGCCTTTAAAAAGCTTTCTCCGTCTTGCAAAACGCGCAGATGTAAAAACAAAGGTGAAAGGATAAATAATGAAAGCCTATTTAAAAAAGCACAAAAAAGCAATCATTCTCTCGGCGCTGTTGCTGCTTCTTGCGGTCCTCGCCGTCGCTTTTGCCGCGATTTTCACAACTTACGGAAAATATATTTCGCACGCGCTTTCGGGCGAGCTTGACCAAAAGAAATTGAGTGATGCCGGCATAGACAAGTGCGACAAGCTGATGATCGTGGCGCACCCCGACGACGAGCTGCTGTGGGGAGGCGCTCACCTGCAAGAAGGGGGTTATTTCGTTCTTTGCCTCACAAACGGCGACAATCCGACCCGAAGGGCAGAATTTGAAAAGGTAAAGGAAGCGGCAGCCTTTTGCGGCTTAATCCTCTCTTATCCCGACAAGGTCGCCGGTAAGCGCTCGGAATGGAAGTATTTAAAAAATTCGATTGCAAAAGATCTTTCTCTGATTCTTTCATCCAACGACTGGAAGCTTATTGTCACTCATAACAGCGAGGGCGAATACGGGCATGTTCACCACAAGATGACAAGCGCTTTAGTAACTAAGTCCTGCAAAGAACTATCCATGGAAAATTTGCTGTGGTATTTTGGAAAGTACTACAAATCCTCAGAACTTCCAAGCAACCTTACACCCGTTGACAGCAATGCCTTAAAACGCAAAGAAGAACTGCTTACCATTTATAAAAGTCAGAAAAAAACGGTCGGATATTTTCCGCATATGAATCCGTATGAGCTTTGGCAGCCATACACTCCGGACGGCTTATAAGGATATAAGTAAACAGAACAAGGCAGAACATAAAAAAATAAAAAACGACCGAAAATTCAGAAAAAAATTCAAAAAAGGCGTCCTTGATAACGGGACGCCTTAAGTCTTAATAGAATGATCAGACGCAGCGATGCACGCTCGCTCACAAGCGTTTACAGCTCGCCAAGCATAGCGACAAGAAGGTCATATGTGCGCTTAACGCTTGCAAGATCGAGCGCTTCGTCGGGAGTGTGGATGTTATAAATATTCGGACCTATTGATATCGCGTCCGTCTCGCCTCCGAGAGCACCGATTATGATTCCGCATTCAAGGCCGGCATGAATAGCGCATCGTTCTGCTCTTTTTCCTTCAGACCCGTAAAGTCTGTCATAAATTGTGACATATTTATCCGCAAGCTGCGATTTGGGATCGTAGTCCCATCCGGGATGCCTGTCAGACAGGGTCGCAGACATATCAAGCAGCTTTGAAAGTCTTTTAAAGACGATAATCAAAGCATCCATTTCACTGTCCGAGGAGGAGCGCGCCATGACTTCTGCAACGATTTTGTTTTCACTTGTACTTATCCTGCCGAGGTTGGAAGAGCATCTTACAAGTCCCAAACTGTCGGGCGACATTGAAATCACCCCATTCGGAGAGAGAGTCATAACATTTATTACGGCGGAGCTGTCCTTGTATGTCAGCGCCGGAAAATCGGTATCGCCCTTTTGGCATCTTATTTTCATGCCTTTATCCGCTTTTGAAATCTCGCCCCTTATCTTTTCGCTCTCCTCCTGCACTATCCTTATCGCCTTATCCGAATCGAGCACGTATATTTGCGCTTCGCACTCGCGCGGGATGGCGTTTCTCTTGTTTCCTCCGTTAACCGCGCACAAATTGAACGGCGTATCTGAATAAAGCCTTGCAAGCAGTCTTCCCATAATACGTATGGCGTTCGATCTGTTTTCGTTTATCTCTGTGCCCGAATGACCGCCCGCAAGCCCGGTAACGCTTATTTTAAGGGCGCGGCCCTTCGAGCCTATACGTTCAAAACTTTTTTCAAGTAAAAGGTCCGCCGCTCCCGCGCAGGACATTGTGACCTTTCCCTCTTCCTCGGAATCCATGTTGATTATGCGACGTGAGGACACCTTTGAATAGTCAAAATTCATAGCGCCGAGCATACCCGTTTCCTCTCCGGAGGTGAAAAGACATTCAAGGGGAGGATGGGAGAGCGTTTCGTCTTCAAGAAATGCCATCATATACGCAACGGCAATGCCGTCGTCCCCGCCCAAGGTGGTGCCCTTCGCTCTGAGCAGCCCGTCGCTGACATAAAGCGATAAAGGATCTCGTGAAAAATCGTGAACGGTGTCCTTATTCTTCTCGCACACCATGTCGATATGACCCTGAAGCATAAGTGAAGGTTCCCCCTCGCGCCCTATGCTGCCATCCTTCTTTATCAAAACATTGTTATATTCGTCTTTGTAATATTCAAGCGAATGCTCTTTTGCAAATTCGCACAGCATGTTTGCCGCCTGCTCCTCATTGCCTGAGCCGTGAGGTATGGCGCACAGTCTTTCAAAATAATTGAGAACCTTTTTTATTTCATATTCGGACGCTGCAAATTCCATAATATAACCCTTTCCAATATAGACTATAGACGTTCAGACATGCGACATTGCATATCCGACCGCAATAAATATAAATGCCGTAAAAAGAAGTATGGCCTTTTCATAAAGAGGCCGGCCTTTAAAATCTCCTAAAAGCCTCATGCCAATCGCTGTTACGGGCAGCGCCGCTCCTACAAATATCAACGCCATGCCGATAACCGAAAACGCGCCCATACGCGCTCCGAGCAGTTCGCTCGTATCGTTTGCAAAGTCGCGAACCGCAAAAGCCAAGACCGCGCTCAGAAGGTGAAGAGATATCGGTATGGTCATACCGCCGCTTCTGCTCCTGATGTAAACAATAGCAAATTCTACGACAAACAGCGAAAAAAGTGTGTAAAGATCGAGCTGATAAAGCGCGTATCCGGCGCCAAGAAGAGCGGCGACCTTTATGATGGTGCCAAGGTCTTTGATCCTTGAATAGAGATATCCGTCAAATAGTACAGCTTCGCTGATACCCGTTATAACTATTACAAGTATTATATGCAGATACCAAAACGAATGTCCCTTAACGGCTTCTGTAATATGAAAACAAGTCACGGCAAAATCGGGCACTATTATCTGCACGAGCAGCAGCAGCGGAAAGGCAAGCAAAAGCGCGCCGCCGTAAACCATACCGCTGCCTAAAAACTCGCGCGCGCCCGGCATGTTGAATTTCAAAAAAGCACGCGTCTTGAGATGCGTTTTAATCGCCACAGCAAAAACAGCGGCAATGACGAGAAAGCGCGAAAGGTATATTGCCCATATTCCAAGTATCCTGTACCCAAAATTGCCCACCGCAGCGGCTATGATAAGCGACGATGCGTAAACTGTCAGTGCGTCAAGCAGCTTTGGCATGATTTTCTTTTTATCCACAATATACGCGCCCCTTTAATGCAATTTCAAAAATTTCGACTTGTTAAAATGCAAAATGCCGAGAAAGCTTTCTCGACATTTTGCAGCGCATATATTCCGCGCCATAAAGCGGGAAGTATGCGATATTCCCATCCGGCATTATTAGCCGAGCTTTGTATAGTTGACCTTGATGCCGGGGCCCATCGTGGACGCAAGAACGCACGATTTGATGTACTGTCCCTTTGCAGCGGCAGGTCTTGCTTTTATGATCGCTCCGAGAAGAGCGTCAAAGTTTTCGGCAAGCTTTTCGGCGCCAAAAGACGCCTTTCCTATCGGGCAGTGGATTATGTTGGTCTTGTCAAGACGGTACTCTATCTTACCGGCCTTGGCCTCGGTAACGGCCTTGGCAACGTCGGGAGTAACGGTTCCCGCCTTTGGGTTAGGCATAAGTCCCTTGGGGCCCAATACTCTTCCGAGACGTCCTACAAGACCCATCATATTGGGAGTTGTGACTATAACGTCAAATTCAAACCAGTTCTCCTTGAGGATCTTGTCGACATACTCCTCCGCTCCGGCATAATCGGCGCCCGCCGAAATAGCGGTGTCGACATTTTCGGGACGCACAAGGGCAAGAACGCGAACCTTCTTACCTGTTCCGTTGGGAAGAACGACCGCTCCTCTGACCTGTTGATCCGCATGACGAGAGTCGACTCCGAGACGCACATGAACCTCTATCGTCTCATCAAATTTTGCCTTTGCGGTCTTGCATACAAGATCAAGAGCTTCGCTTGTATCATAAAGCTTTGTTTTTTCAATGAGCTTTACGCTGTCTTTATATATTTTTCCTTTAGTAGACATCTGTCAAGTTCCTCCTTTTATTCCTCAACGGTGATACCCATGCTGCGAGCCGTACCTCTGACCATGCTTTCGGCAGCTTCAATCGAGGCCGCGTTAAGATCGGGCATTTTGGTCGTGGCGATCTCTGTGACCTGAGCCTTTGTCAGGGTTGCAACCTTTGTCTTGTTGGGGGTTGCGGAGCCTGTCTCTATGCCGCAGGCCTTCTTGATAAGCACTGCCACAGGGGGAGTTTTGACAATAAAGGTGAATGAATGGTCCGCGTAAACCGTGATAACAACGGGAACGATGAGACCTATCTGAGATTTGGTTTTCTCATTGAATTCCTTTGTGAAATTGGGGATCGAAACGCCGTGCTGACCGAGCGCGGGACCTACAGGAGGTCCGGGAAGCGCCTTTCCTGCCGGCAGCTGAAGTTTGATATAGCCTGTAATTTTCTTTGCCATAGTAAAAATACCTCCATTGTGGTTGATAATGCGGAAGATTAAAGATTTTCTTCCTCCCACTTTGCGTTTTTATACTTTAAAACGCCAAAAACAATCAAATTTCAAGTATTTCGACGTCGGTCGAATCCAACTGTGCCGGAGTTTCGCGCCCGAACATCGATACCATGACGGTAACGCTCTTACCGTCTTCGGATATAGAGTCGACTCTTCCCACATATCCGGTAAACACGCCGCTCTTGACCCTTACGCTGTCTCCCACCTTGTAGTCAAGCGCAAGCGCGCTGACTTTTGCCTGAGACGATTCCTCATCGGAAGACTCAAGTCCAAGCTCTTCAACCTCGGTCGGCGTCAGGGGAGTGGGGGCCGATCCGGGACCCACAAAGCCGGTGACTCCGGTGATGTTGCGGATAATGTGCCATGTAAAATCGGACATGACCATCTTGATTATTACATAGCTTGGGAATATTTTGCTTTCGACTTTTTTGGCGGACTCGCCCTCGCCTTCGATTATTGTTTCAGTCGGGATCCTGATATCAAGTATCAGATTCTGGAGCGAACGGTTGTCCACTATTTTTTCGAGATTGGTTTTTACCTTGTTTTCATATCCGGAGTATGTGTGTATAACATACCATTTCACTCCGTCAATGTAGTTGTTTGATTCCATATCTGCTCACCTTTTTTTGCTTAGAGTCAGTTAAACAGATCTCCGAGAAGCGCGATACCGCTTCCGAACAGATAGTCAACAAGAGCGATGACAGCAGCGAAAACCACCATAATAACGCAAACAAGTATGGTGCTTTTTACGGTATCCTTTCTTGAATACCACGTAATCTTATGAAGTTCACTCTTAAGGTCTTTGATATACGATGAAACTTTATGGCTTTTTGCTTTCTTTTCCTTCTTCGCCTTGGCACGCTTTTTTGCTGCTTTGCTGTCCGATGGCGCAGAGGTCTGTTCAAGTTCCTCGGTGTTTTTTGTCTCTTCCGCCATAGCTTCCTCCTTACCTTGATTCCTTATGCAGAGTGTGTTTCCTGCAGAAACGGCAATACTTATTCATTTCAAGTCTGTCGGGATCGTTTTTCTTGTTCTTCTTAGTATTGTAGTTTCTTTGTTTGCACTCACTGCAAACCAATGTGATTTTAACTCTCACTTTCGGCACCTCCTGAAATATTTGAGACGCAAACGCATCCCCTGAAAGATTTTACCTCCCTCAACGCGAAGATGAAAACGGCACTCGCTTCCCGACATATTTGAGCACAACAAAAAAACCTCTCCGCAGAGGTACTGTTATTATACAACAAAGCTTTGCTGTTTGTCAATAGCTTTTTTGCATTTTTTCTTTCTGATTTTTGAATTTTTGAAAAGTTTTAAAAAGCTTTGCCCTTATTCGTAATCAAAAAGGTGCGCCCGCATAACAGGGCGCAAAGATTTATATTATAAGGCGCCGGAGGACCGACGCCTTTAATTTTTTTGTTGCTTTTTAAACGTTTGAGCTTACGGCGCGTATATTTTATCTTCTCGGCCGCAAAGGCGTTTTACGTTTTAGTTTTAGTTTTATTTATAAGGAACGGTCAAAGCCGTCCTTATTTTATTTACTTGCTTTCTTCCGTCTTTTCAAACAGCTCGGCGGCCGATGCGGCAAGACCCGCAAGTCCCTGTATCTGCGAGGGAATAATGATCTTTGTCGATTTGCCGTCGGAGACCTTTTCCAAAGCCTCAAGAGACTTTATGCTCAGAACGGCGGTAGAAGGATTTGACTCGTTTATCATTCTGATACCGTCGGCGGTCGCCTTTTGTATCTTGAGAATGGCTTCGGCTTCACCTTCAGCCTCCCGAATTTTAGCTTCCTTGACAGCCTCGGCTCTGAGTATCTCAGCCTGTTTGCTCGCCTGCGCGTCAAGTATCTGAGCTTCCTTGCGTCCTTCTGCGAGCAGAACCGCCGATTTCTTTTCGCCCTCCGCACGAAGGATGGCTTCACGGCGCTCACGCTCGGCCTTCATCTGTTTTTCCATGGCGTCCTGAATTTCCTTGGGCGGCATTATGTTTTTAAGCTCCACGCGGTTAACTTTTATCCCCCAAGGGTCGGTCGCCTCGTCGAGTATGGAACGCATGTTGGTATTTATTACATCGCGCGACGTTAGGGTGGCGTCAAGCTCCATTTCACCGATTATATTACGGAGTGTGGTCGCGGTGAGGTTTTCTATTGCCGCCATGGGATTCGCGTGACCGTACGCATAAAGCTTGCAGTCGGTAATCTGATAGAACACGACCGTGTCTATCTGCATTTTGACATTGTCCTTGGTGATGACAGGCTGAGGCGGAAAGTCCGCCACTTGCTCCATAAGCACTATTTTTTTTGCTTCCGAATCGATAAACGGAATGAGAAAGTGCGGGCCGGTTTCCCATGTCTTGCAGTATTTACCCATCCTTTGAACAACCACCGCACGTCCCTGAGGAACAATCCTGATGCGGCTTATAACAACGATTATCAAGGCAAGTACAAACACGACAAAGGCGATGATTCCCCAATCGGTCGGCGTCATTGCAGCAAATATTAAAGGTGTGAATTTCATTTTTAAGTCTCCTTATTTAAAATATTTAAAAAAATTTACGTATGCAGGTCCTGCGCTCCCTATCAGCGCTCGCAAAACACTCGCGTGCTTTCCACATGATCGACCTTCAGCACTTCGCCTTCTTCCGCGTCGCTTTTATCAACCATGGCCGCCCTCCAGTATTTGCCGTCAACCTTAACTTCGCCCGTGCCTTCGGCGCCGTTTATTCTCTTCACTACCACGGCATTCATTCCCTTAAGCCTGTCGACGTTGTTTGGAAGGATGCTGCGTCTTTTGCGATATTTTCTGAAAACCGTCAGCGAAATCAGCAAAAACAAAGCGGACAAGGCCGCAAAAGCCACAAGCTGCCAAAGCACTTCGACTTTGAATATCGCCATTATAAGCGAAACTATTCCCGCGGGAACAAACCATATGCTTACAAGCGCGGCTGTGTTCGCCTCGATATAAAGACTTAAAAGGATTATCAGCGTCCAAAAAACAATCATAGCGAACATAAATCGCATCTCCTTTCTTAAGATCTGAAAGATCTGAATTAGTTTTATGTTCTATTTATATTAACAGAATTACTTTGTTTTTTCGCAGAGTGCGTGTATTTTTTTATAAATTTTTTTAAAACCGTAAATCTGAGCAGCAGTAGACAAAGAGCGACAAGCAATGAAGAAACGATCGCCGTTCCGATAGGACGCCTAATAATGGACAAAATCGCGCCCACGACGCAGCCTAAAGCAAAACAAATGGAAACGCAGCGCCTTGTAATCACCTCAAAAAGAAGAAACAGTAAAAGAAGAACGGCAAAAATTATCGCAAATATCGCGCCCGGGTTTGTGGGAGTCGGCGCTTCGCTGCCGCTTGAGTAAACGCTTATGCCGCTTATCTTTATCTCGTTGTTTCCGTCGATTATCTCAAAAATGACCGGACTGACACCCTCATCGCCTAAAAAATCGTTTCTGAACGTACCGTTATTGTCAAGTATGTTATATGTCACTTCAAAAAAGTATACATAGTAACCCTTATACTTTCCGTTTGCGTCTCCGTTTGCAAGATACTCCGAACGCAGACATTCCGCATTTATATTATACAGCTTTTGCCGAGTAAAGCTTTTTTCCCCGTATTTTTCAATATACTCGTCTGTAAACATAGAGTTGTACTTGTCGCAGTCGCCGGAAATAACCGCGCTGAAATACTCGTCAAGAAAAACGCAAATCGATCCGTGAGACGCGGCGTCGCCGTTTATTTCAAAGGTCTCGTTTTCATAAGTGTAATAAAGGCGTCTGTTTTTTTCAAGGTATCTCTCATCCTGCATGATGTCCTCTTCATAATCGGGCTCTGTAAAGTGATGACGTCCGAGAGTCACAGTGGTGACCTCGGGTTCTTTTTCGTCCTCGTCTTTTTGCAGGATCGCATCAAAATCGATCATGTTTATTATCGGGAGAATGACGATTGCCGCCACAAGTATGATGAAAAAAATCAATATCTTCTTTTTTGTCTCTTTATTTTTATTTGCCCTTGTGCTTTTTTGTTCGGGATCCATTGTTTTTTCCTCACTGAATTTAATCGAACAGTCTTATTTGTATTATATCACGTTTCGCTTTTTCTTTCAATCACATTTACACACATTTTGTCGCATTATTTACAAACCGATTGACAAAATCGAAAATTTATTTTATAATATAATAAACGCGGGTGTGTCTGCCGCTTGGCAAATATGACGCGTTTTGAAAGGATGTTTATTCATGCAAACGGCCACTGTAGTGTTTTTGATTTGCTGCGCGCTCATCGCCGCGGCAACCGTTACATATATGTTTTTTGCCATACGAAAGCTTTCCCGCCTTTTTGCAATTTACGCAGACAGCGCGCGCGATTATCGGTTCGCTTACTCGCTGATGAAGCTTTACTATAAAAAAGCGGTCCTTCGAAGCGTATACCTTCTAAAGGCCGGAGATAACAATATTCCTCCCAAAGCCGATGTTGTGGCAGTTCTTAAGGGCGGCGTCGTCGTTATCACGGTAGTCGATAAAAAGGGGTTTTTCGTCACCTTGCCCGAGGAAAGCTGGACAGTCACAAACAACGGCGTCACCGAAGAAATCCCAAACTTCGCAAAGATCGGAAAGCGCTATACCGCCGAGATCGACGATATACTTATGAAGGCGGGCATACCTTCGCAAAACATATACAACATAGTCCTGCTCTCCGACGATCATGCAAGCTATGACGAGCTTTATTCTGACAATGTTATGACTGGCGACATGCTCATTCCCTTCTGCCAAAATCTCTGCAGCGCTCCAATAATGAACGGAAGAACTCAAAAGAATATAATCGACGCCATTATGCGCCGGCATAAAATCTGCAAGGGCTACGCGGAGAAAAATATATACAACACTCTCTCCTTTTCGGACAACGACTTTCTTCTCAGCCTTCTTGACGACGCCGGGGAAGAAGTTCCATCCCAAGAGAATGCACAACCTTCTATTAAGGACTCTTCGGGAAACGATGATAATTCAAAAGACCTCCAAGAGTGATTTTACTCTCTGCCGTACACTAAAAAATATTCTTTGCTTTTTTCCTCTTCAAAAATTATCTTAAAAAATTATAAAGATTGCCGCCCCGAGGCAGCTTTCAATAAAGCAGTATCAAAACTATACTAACAAAGAGCAGCTGCCAAACAGGGGTGCAACAAATAAAACGGCCACACTCGGTTTATTGACTGAGTATGGCTGTTTTTCTCTGAAGATTTAATCCCCGTAAAATACAGCAATAGGATGAATAACACACAGATTTTCTTCTGCCGTTGGCAAGATTTTTCTTAGGGCTTCATTCACAGTAAACTGTAAAGTTGCAAATATATTTTTAGGATCGTTTGGATTTGTGTCTGCACCGATTATATTTGTTATCATTCCAACACACGTTATTTCTCCACCATATCTAAAACCAAGACTTTCTGGATTTACTCTAAAATATTTATCATCCAAAGGAATGAGATACCCATCATGAGAAATTAGCATACGTGTATACGGCACTAATTGTCGAAACGCAGCAATAATATCATGAACATCGTCATATTGTTTGTCGCTTGTTTCAACAATTTTTTTCATTTCTGCTTTAATCTGCTTTTCTGAGTTACGTAACTGATCGCGGTTCATTTTTTCCGTTGCCTGACCAAGTCTTATCTCAATTTCTTCCCGCGATAACTTTTTGATATTCTATCAATCCGCCTTTTGAAAACAAATTCTCAAGATAAGCAAAATCCACAAAGTCAAATACGCGCTTTATTTCTACATAATCTCCATAGTCATCTGAGTTGCTTTTTCCCAACTTAAAATTACATGAGCGAATGTACTCGTATGCTACATCAAATGCTGCGTCATGTAGGACTTTTGAGATAATTTCATGTGTTGTCGTGCCAGATGAATAATCTTTTTCTATGCCTACCGACAAAGTGAGGTTTGCCTCGGCCTTAGCCAGTTTGAAGAGAGAACCTTCCGCTTTACCGAAACCTTCCCCTCCAACTTCAATATGTGTACTTTTTGTCTTATTTTTTTGATCGTCTTTTGAAAAATCTTGAACAAGTCCTTTTTCTTCTTGCGCAATTATGGAATTAACGATATCTGTATCAAGATATAAAAACTGTTTCAATTTAACCCCTCCTATATTCGCGTTTTACAGTTCTTTCACGATCTCCGCAAACTGCTTCATCCCCACCGCTCCCGGCAGAGGCTCAACATCGTCGGCGAACACCATGTAATACCTGAACTGACTGCCCGCCGCATTGCGCCATGCCTGACCAAGGGCGATTTTATCGCGGCTGTCATCGTTTTTCAGATGCTCGCCTTTTGTCTCGACAAAAATGACCTTCCCGCTGTTTGTCATCAGCATAATGTCCGGGTAGTGATTGATAAAGCCGTTTATACAGAAGCCGTGCTTCGCAATGTTCCGATGCCACCAACGGACGTTGGGCAGGGCGGTCAGCTCCATCACCAAGTCCTGCTCAAGCTGATTCATATCTTCTTCTGCCTGATAGAGCGACCTGCCGATCATGTCCGTATTGTCCATCGGATGGATGCACACGGGCAGACGGTACGACGGACGGCAGACGATGCGTTCCGTCTCCAGCCAGCGGGCAAAGGTTTCCTTGTAATGTTCTGTCAGCAGTGATTCAATCTTTGCCTTGATCTTTGCGGCATAGCCGAGCGGCGCTTTCTCCATGGCGGCAAGCTGAGCCTTGTCCATCGATCCAAAAATCAGATCAATATAGGCCCTCAACTCGGCGGCGTCCACCGTGTTCATTTTGTTGAGCTGAGAGAACATCATATCCTTGCACTGACGCACACGGCTTTCCGGCGGCAGGCTGTTGAAATACTCCTTGAAGTACCGCTGGTCGGCGCTGGACATCTTGAACACCTTTGGCAAACCGCCTTCGCTTTGCCGGACATCGACCTTGGCGATCTCATCGTCCGCAGAAACGAAGTCAATATCGTATGCCTTGCCCTTCAGCGTAAAGCCCTCCGCAAGCTGTTCCTTTTCCAATAGCTCCAGCGTTCCTTCCGTAAAAAGAGACTCCGGCACCACTTGGAAAAATTGCGGAATTATCAGGTTCTCCACGTCTTTTCGGAACTGCGGATGGACATAGAAAGTCGTCACCTTTTCACGCACCTCCCACGGGAGGACATTTGTGTAGGGATCATTCTCCGCACCATTACGCGCTTTGTCGTAGTCCTGCCCCGCTTTTACCGCGTCTTTCAACATATCCGTCGCCTTTTGAGGCGCTTCGGCGGTATCGCTCTGCGCACGGCGCCGCTCCAGCTCTTTCCCGATCGCCTCGCCGTCTACGCCGTCGAAATTATCCTCATCAGGCGTTTCCATCCGTTGTGGTTCAAGCTGCTCCGGCTCGTGGGAAACGACCGGCTTCGGGGCGACCGGCGCGGACAGACGGTAGTCCTTATCGCTGAATCCGGCGCTGTTGAGCCCACGGATTATGCGGCGAACCGTCTCGTCAAAATCATTGGAGGATGTCAGTACATAGGACATGTTCAACGCTGTCTGGCTGTGCTGAACAGTGTGCGGCAGCCGGAGGATACGTCCCAGAATCTGCTCCACGTCCACTTGGCTCGTCTTGTTGGCAAGGGACGCCAATATGTAGGCAAACGGGCAGTCCCAGCCCTCTTTGAGGGCATTGACGGTGATGATGTACCGCACCTGACAGTTTGGCGACATCAAATCAATATTTTTCAGTTCGTTCACATCGGCGGTGCGGATAGCGATCTGCTCCGCAGGGATTCCGGCGTCAACCAGCTTTTCACGGAGTTTTTCAAATGTCGTCGCATCCTCTTTGCCCTTTGGCTGAGCCTGAAACAATGCAATGGGGCGGATGTACCGTCCTGTCTTTTTCTGTTCTGCGACGGCGATTTCCTCTAACTTGTTCCGCAGGTCGATGGCGTCGGTCAGAACCTCCGTCTGACTGTCCCGGTTATAGACGATAACAGGCAGCTTCACCATGTTCTCGTTCTTGAGCTGCACAGCGTCCACATAAGAGATAATATTGCTTTCTTTTTTCGGCGTGGCAGTCAAATCCAGCACAAAGCAGGGATTGAAATTCGCCAGCATCTCGATACTCAACTCAGACCGTGCGTGGTGGCTCTCGTCCACTATCACGAGGGGCGACAACTGATTGATGATCTGAAACAGCGCGGACTCGTCCGCTTTCTCAATGGGATTTTCCGGCTTTCCCAGCACCTTCGCAAAGTTAGCGAGATTGCTGTTCTCCTGATAGGCTTTCAGTCCCTCTTTGCCGCGCCCACGGAACGAGTCGTAAGACAGCACCATAATCGAAAGTTGCTCAGTGACGGCGGTGGGATTGAAATTCTGCCCGTTCAGAAGTTCCTCTTTCGTATAGACCTCAACACGCCCGCCGAAATCCACGTCGATCTTCTGCCGGTACGGGTGGCGGACGTCTTTCAGTGCCTTAACGGTCTGCGTGAGGATCGCATCGGACGGCACCAGCCACACGACGGCTTTCGTCTTTGTGACGGGCAGCGCGTCGAAAATCGGACGCACGGAATTGCAGGCGATGAACGTCTTTCCGCCGCCCGTGGGAACTTTGAAGCACAGATTCGGCACACCCGGCAGGATGTCCTGATAGATGCCGAGAGATGGTGCGCTCTTTTCATGCCAGAAGTGGTAGAACGCAACGCCGCTGTCACGCACCTCGTTCAGCAGTTCCAGATAGCGGACGAGGTCGGCAATCACTTTTTTCTGATAGGTTTTCATTTCCATGATGCGCCGCCTCCTTTACAGTCTGCTGATGTCGCGGGGTATCTTTTTGAACACGATCCCCATCTGCGCGAGCTTGTCCTCGCCGAGGGCGCAGCGGTCGGCGTAGATAACGGTTCCGCCGGATCTCTCCGTGACGCCGGAGAGGAACGCATAGTCAAGAACGGTGATCCGTTCCGGCTCGTAGTAGAAATAGTAGCTGGTGTCGTTATGGCGTCCGAGGCAATAGGGGTTATCGCATTCGGCAGGAGCGTAGGGAGACTTTGTCTCCATGAACCACACATACTCCCGTATTTTCTCCGTCCCCACGGCTTCGTTGAGGTTTTCTCCGATCAAAAGCGGCTCGCCGAGGTCGTAAAAGCTGAAATCGCCCCCTGTACCCTCAACGGCGTTTTTGCCCTCTCCGTAGCCCTGAATGACGCGCTTAACCCTCTCGGCGGTGATGGAATCGGCGTAGTCCATCATCTCGACGAGAATAAACTTACGGTTGCCGCCGTCGGCCTTGTTCATGTTAAGAACGGCATGGGCGGTGGTGCCGGAACCGGCGAAGGAGTCGAGTACAATAGAATCGGATGAAGCCGCAATTTTTATAATGCGTTCAATTAATTTTGTGGGTTTCGGCGTCGCAAATCCATTAATTCCAATAAGTTTTAATTCATTGGAAGCCCCCTGAGTATGATTTACATCATCATAATGCCATAATGTGCGATTGACAACACCCTCATGTTCTGACAAATACTTTTTGAAGCGGGGGAATTTTGCTGTTCCATCTACTCCCCAAAAAATCCGATTATCTTTTTGAAACCTCTCTGTCTGTTCCCTTGAATATTTCCAAACTGCGGTGATTTTCGGAAATACTTCTGTCCCAGTATGAGGGTTAACTATTGGATAATATAAATTTGGTCGTTCGTCCTTAGATTTGTTGCAAGTATACGTTGCAGAGTTCCAAGGTCCGCGGGGATCATTATCGGGGTTTTGATAATATTTTAATTGCTTCTCCGATAATGTCAGTCGAGATGGATGCCAAACATCTTTCTGTTTTGCATACACAATTATGTATTCAATATCATTACTAAAAAACTGGGCATCATTTGACGGCGAGGCTTTCTTAAACCATGATATTGTATCAACATAGTTTCTTGCACCGAACACCTCGTCACATATCAATTTTAATTCAAATAGTTCGGAATTATCAATACTAATGAATATAGCCCCATCGTCCGCCAACAGTTTTTGCAGCAGCTTGAGCCGTGGGTACATCATGCACAGCCACTTGTCGTGGCGGGTCAAGTCCTCGCCCTCTTTGCCGACAACTTCGCCGAGCCACTTTTTGATCTTCGGGTCGTTCACGTTGTCGTTGTAGACCCAGCCTTCGTTTCCCGTGTTGTACGGCGGATCTATGTAGATGCACTTGACCCGTCCCTCGTACCGGGGCAGCAGCGCCTTCAGCGCTTCCAGATTGTCGCCCCGGATGATCATGTTCTCGCTGCCGTTGTCGGCATCATGCTGCCCGTTCGCATCAAAGCTGTACCGCCGCTCCAGCACCCGATAGGGCACCTCTTGGTGGTGATTGATCACTTTATCTTTTCCGATCCATTCAAGGGTGGGCATAGTTATTTCCTCCAAAACGACAATATAGCATCTGCATTTGCCTGAATTTGCATATAGATAGATTCAAAAGTCGTCCCTTTAAGTTGCAATAGCGGCCTGAACTCCGTATCATATATGTTCCAGAATTCTTTGTTGATTTCGTTTATAGAATCGGTTATTTCTTCTAAACAAATACCATCTGTCATCTTTATTGTTTCCTGATGCCTCGCAATTTCAGAGGCGGGGAGTGAGCCGGGATATTGCTGCTCTATTGCAAGCAATTTCCGCGCATTCTCTCTTTGTTGTAATTGCAGCCGCTTGTTATGTTGATCTATTTCCTTTTGACTAAGTTGAAAGAGCTTGTCTGCAACTTCTTGTATCCGCTTAACTAATTCGGAAATCATTTTAAAATCAAAAGTATTAACACGCGTCATTAACTGATCGGTTGTAAGCCGACAATCCATGCTGTATTTTGAAAACTGGTTCATGGCATAGCCGGGATCCATAAATTCAGTATCCATACCTCGTTTCAACATGATTATCGGATTTATTTCGTTTAAGATGCTTCCAATGGTGGATTCAACCTGTCTCCATTTATCAGTCTCATTTTTCAAATAAGCGTCCCGCTGGATTTGTCTCTTGGTAAACCATATAGTAAAGGCAAGGGCAGCAACAGTTGCAGTTGCCCCAAGAATTGCGCCATAATAACTTAGTACATCTTCGGCGCCCCACATGGTTACATATCCCTTGTCAACTTTGTAGGCCTCATTTATGGCAAAAGGAACCCCGATAGTTAAAACGGCCACAACAACTATAAGCAGTATAACCATCCAAGTTTTCTTCTTTGGCATTCAATTAGTTCCTTTCTTTAATCACTCTTACTTTTAATATATTTCCCACTCTTAATTCTTGCGTCCCTTGGCTTCGGCTCGTCGTCAGGGATAGCCCACGTATAGCCTATCCGTACCGCTCCGGGAATGCGCCCCTCACAGCAAAGAATCTGTATGCGCCGGGTGGAGATGCCCCAGCGTTCCGATGTCTGCCGGACAGACAGATATTTCATCTTCCATCGCCCCTTTTCCCTATAATTCAACAAGCATATTATACTCGAAAACACGAATGAAATCAAGAGACCTTGACGGATTTCTATAAGGGTGTGGGACTATCCCACGAATAAAAATGACCGTTCTCTGCGGCGTGGAGGATGGTCATTTTTCCGCTGTGTACGGACAGCGGATTTGCTTGCTGTTCTTCCTAAAACCGTATTCACACAGCAGCGGCATCCTCAGTTTTTTAAAGTAGCGGATGCCGCTGTTCTCAAAATATTCTTTCCCGGCACCCCCTCACCTGTTGAATAATTGTCCGTTGTAAAGTGAAAGGGACTTTGCTATTCACAGAAATTTTACAATTCAGAGGGTGCATTTTGGCGAAAAAATGTCCGTTGTCTAATAGAGGGATATTTTCGACGGCATACCCCAAAAAGGGCGAAGAGATGTCCGTTGTATTGCCGAGCTTGACAGGCTTTTCAAGCGAATATATGAGGATATGGTAGCAGGACGGCTGAGCGAGGCAAGGTTTCAGATGCTTTCCGACGACTACGAAAAGGAGCAAACGGAGCTGCGAGAAAGGATCGCTGTCCTGACCAAGGAGATTTGCGAGCAGGAGGATCAGGCGGACAATGTAGACCGTTTCATCCGCACGGTGAAGAAGTATCTCTATCTGACGGAGCTGACGCCTGCGATCCTGAACAATCTGGTCAAAGCGGTCTATGTTCATGCGCCGGACAAGTCCGGCGGGCATCGGGTTCAGGATGTGGACATCAGCTACAACTACATAGCGATACTCCCGGCCTCGCTTTTGAACGATCTCATAAAACGGAACTGCGGCATGACCGAAATCATGCCGCACTCCGAAAACAATCTGAAATTGTTTTATTGGACACCGCCCTCTCGCGGCATCTTTTTTATTCAGCCTGCACGACCTAAAAAAATGGCGCAAACATATTTAACAAACGCGCCAAAATCGCACACATGCAAATTCAAGAGCTTTGGGACGGCTTGCGCGGCGCTTTTGATTTGCTTGTTATGCCCTTATAATCCTTTCAACTGCCCCAAAAGAGCAAAGCCCACCCTTTCTCGAGTGAGCTTTGTTTTATTTTTACCGTCTTGTTGTTTTTCTGTACTGCAAAAAATCAATTACTGTTTTATTGTAAATGCCGTTCCGTCGGAGCTTGCCTCAACTCCGCCGTCGCGCGTGACATAGTATTTTATATTCGCGTTGTCAAGCAGTTGTATCATGCTTGTTTCGGGGGGATTTTTGGCTGAGGCGAATATGACCGCGTTCTTGGCCGAGATCGCGTTAAAGAGCGTTTCGTATTTGGCATCGTATCTTCCGTAGTTGGGAACCGTGATGAAATCGTACTTGGTGTCGCCTATCTGCGAGATGAGTTCTGTGACTCTGTCCCCGGCGACGCGGCTTGTATAAAGAAATCTCGCGTTTCCGTGTGAAATTGAAAGTGCCACGGAATTGCCCTCGTCATTTTCGTCGAGCGCGGACGAATAATCCTTCAGCGGAGGCAAAAACTTGATTTGCAAATCGTCGACCGTGATACTTGTGTCTCCCGCTATTTTGATTGGAGTGATGCCTACGGCAGCCAAAGCATTCTTATACGACGTATAAGCGCTGCTGTCCTTGGCATAGGAAGGCTCATAAATGTTTTTTACCGTAATCCCGGCGGCTTGAAGAAGAGTCGGAACTCCGCCGATACAAGTTTTTGAAAAGTTGGTGACTATAAGATAGTCGACAGTTGTTACAGCCTTTTCATTAAGATATGTCACGATATCCCCGCCCTGATCTTCCGAGGCGGCGTCGATAATTACGGTGCTGTTTTGAGTGCGTATTATTGTACAAGGGGATTTGCCGACCTTTAGAAATTTGTATTTCACCTCGCCCTTTGCAGCAGGGCCGTCCATGTCCGTGTTTCCTTGGTTGCTGGAAGAATTATTTGACGTACCGTCGGAATTATCGACCACCTTACAGGCGGCAAGGCAAAAGCAGAGAACAAAAGCAAGCATGAGTGCGGCAAGTGATCTTAATTTCATATTATTATTTCTCCCGTCCTTTGTGTTTTTTTCATTATATCTTATTTTTTTCGCATATTTCTTAATATGTTGTGAAATTCTCATTAACATTAAATGTACGACAAAATAAAAACTCAGCTCTGAAGTATTATGTCATATGAGCCGCACGGAATATCAAACGAACTTTGCCTTTTCCCGTCATTGAGAGACTCGCCAGAAATATTAAGAAGATATCCTTCTGTGCCGCAGTTGACGCATACCGCTATTTTCTCGGATTCACCGATCCTCAGAAAACAAAATACGCCTTGAGGCGTTCCCTCGATCACCTTGTAGTATCCGCTGCAAAAAGCCTCGTGCTCTCTTCTGATCTTTCCTATTTTACGGTAGTGAGAAATCAGCGAGGCGTCCTCTCTTCCCCAAATATAGGGCATGCGGTTAAACGGATCGCGAAAGCCCTCCATCCCGGCCTCGTCGCCGTAATATATACAAGGTATTCCGGGCATAAAGGCAAGGAGCACATATGCGTTTTTAAGCATTTCGAGCGCTTTTTTTCTTTGAGATTCAGACATTTTGTACCTTGCAAGAAGGTCGGCGCTCATACCTTCTTCGCCGTCTGTTCCAAGTACGGTAAGAATTCGCTCGGTATCGTGAGTGCCGAGAAAATTCATCAGATTGTCGCTTACAAATTTAGGATAGTTTTGGTAGAGCGTAACGCTCGCCTTAAAAAGCGCGCTGTTGTTTTTGTTTTTTACAAACTCTATAATACCCTGCCTTAACGGGTAATTCATAACCGAATCAATCTGTCTGCCCCTGAAGTAGCGCCGGCGTTTATCGTACGCGATCTTGCAGGAGGCGTCCTCCCAAACCTCGCCGATTATAAGCGCGTTCGGATTCTCGCTCTTGACCGCCGAGGTCAGATTTTCCAGAAAAATCGGAGAAAGCTCGTCGGCGACGTCGAGTCGGTACCCCGACACGCCTTTTTTAAGGTATTTTTTAACAATGCCGTCCTCGCCGTTTATATACCGGTCATAGCTTTTCTCCTCGGTCCTGACGGCGGGCAGAATATCAACCCCCCACCAGCATCTGTATCTGTCGGGATAGCTTTCAAAGTCATACCAGCCGTAATAAGGAGACTCCTTACTTTGATATGCTCCTAACGTGTCGTATCGGCCCTTCTTATTAAAGTACATGCTGTCCGAGCCGGTGTGATTGAACACCATATCGAGTATTATCTTGATTCCCTTTTGCGAAGCACTTTTAATAAGATCCTCAAGCGCGCCGTCGCCGCCGAACATGGCATCCACTCTATCGTATCTGCCCGTGTCGTATTTATGATTTGAATAAGCTTCGAATATCGGCGAGAGATAGATTATATTGACGCCGAGCGAGGCAAGATAGTCAAGCTTGCTCTCGACTCCCTTAAGCGTTCCACCGAAGAACATATTGTTTTCAACAAAACCGCCCCTCTCCGAGGCATACTGCGGAACGCCGTTTTCCCAGTCCTCATTAAGCAAGGCGTCCTGCCTTATCGGAAAATTGCCGCCTTTGCAAAACCGGTCGACAAATATGTGATACATAATCCCTCCCGAAAAGCCTTTAACGGGAGCATATACCTTTTCATAAACCGTGAGTTGAAAGGCGTCGTACGGGTCGTCGGCGTTCTCTATTCTCGGAGAGTACGAATCGTATCTGCGGGAAATGCGGTATCTGCCGTACGCGCTGTTTATCACAATGCTGTAATAGAAAAGCCCGCTGGCATATTCTTTGCCGTTAAAGCGGCAAATGTTTGAAGTTTTGATCACAAGGGTATATGTTTCCTTATACGGGTCGCGTTTATCCCGGCCCGTCCACGTGAAAAACAACTCAAAGCGCTCGTTGTCATCGTCTCTGTAAAACTCCGCGTACGGCGAGCTTATTCCTGCCTCCCGGGGTGCCTTAAGCGTTACAGTGAGAGTGTCCTCATTGTCAAAAGCAGAAAAATACTCGGCGTTTGCGGTGTTTTTTGACGTTTTCGTAAGTGTTATTTCGTTTTTAAGTTCATCGGGTATCATTGCCCTCACCAAAATCACGACACATACCAAAAAAACCTCTGATCTTTATTTTGACTTTTTGGTTATGGGAGTAATGTGCCATATATTCTCTGCATACTCCCTTATACTTCTGTCCGCCGCAAATATTCCGGCAGAGGCGATATTGTTAAGAGACATCCTGTTCCACTTGATACTGTCGCCGTAATCGCAAAGAAGCTTGTTGTATGCGGCAAGATAGGACTCAAAGTCCGCAAGACACATATAAGGGTCGGCAATACCGGGACCTATCAAGAGGTAGTTGTAAAAGTCGGAGAAATTCACCCCGTTGAAGCCCTCGTTTAGGCGATCAACCGTCTTTCTGAGCAGCTCGCTCGAACCGTAGTAGTCAAATGCACGGTATCCGCTCTTCCACAGGTCCTCTACCTCGTTTGTCGTATGCCCGAAAATATATATGTTGTCGCGACCCACCGCCTCGGCTATTTCGACATTCGCACCGTCAAGCGTACCAAGCGTCAGCGCGCCGTTTATCATCAGCTTCATATTTCCCGTTCCGCTTGCTTCCTTACCGGCAAGAGAAATCTGTTCGGAAACATCGGCCGACGGAATAAGAACCTCCGCCACCGATACATTGTAATCCTCGACGAATATAACTCTCATTTTCTTTGAAATCACGGGATCCTTTTCAATCTGCGCACCGATGCAGTAGATAAGCTTTATTATCTGCTTTGCCATATAGTAGCCGGGGGCCGCCTTTGCGGAAAAGATGAAAGTCTGCGGGATCATTTCTTTATTCGGATTTTCTTTGAGCTCGACATAGACGCTTATAATCTTAAGAGCGTTAAGAAGCTGTCTCTTATACTCGTGCATTCTCTTGACCTGTACGTCAAAGAGTGAAGAAGTGTCAACGATTACGCCGCTCCTTTCTTTAAGGTACTTTGCAAAAGTCTCTTTATTCTTCTTCTTTATCTCGCCGAGTTTTTCAAGCACCGCGCTATCGTTTGCGTAATTTTTAAAATCCTCGAGTCTTTCGGGTTCTTTTCGGTAAAGCGGACCTATCGTGTTGTCAAGAAGCGCGCAAAGCCCCGGATTACTGTAGCACAGCCACCTGCGGTGAGCTATTCCGTTCGTCACATTTGTAAACTTTTCGGGCGTATAATTGTAAAAATCCGAAAAAATCGTCTTTGTAAGAATGTCGGAGTGCAGCTTTGAAACCCCGTTTACCGTGTGTGAACCGACAATGCTTAGATTGGCCATTTTGACCCTGTTGTGAGATATTAAAGACATGTTGTTTATCCTGTCCCAATCGCCGGGGTATTTCTGCCACAAATCGGCGCAGAAGCGGCGGTTTATCTCGGCAATTATCATATGGATTCTCGGAAGCTTAAATCTGAACAGATCCTCATTCCACGTTTCAAGCGCTTCGGGAAGCACCGTGTGATTTGTATAAGTTACCGTCCTTGTGACTATATCCCACGCGTCCTCCCACGAATAAGAATAAGTATCGATCAATATTCTCATAAGCTCGGGCACGACAAGAGCCGGATGAGTGTCGTTTATATGAATCGCCACTTTATCAGCAAAATTTTCAAGAGTACCGTAGCTGCGCAGATGGTCGGCTATTATGCTTTGAAGCGAAGCGCAAACTAAAAAGTACTGCTGTGAAAGGCGTAAAAGCTTTCCCTCGTCGTGATTGTCGGAAGGGTACAGCACTTTTGAAATGATTTCTGCTTCGTTGCTCTTCTCCATGGCCTTTATATATTCGCCCTGTGAAAAGAGTCCCATATTGAAATTGTTATTGACATTGACCGCCTTCCAAAGTCTGAGCGAGTTTACCGCCTCACAGTCGGCTCCCGAAATGAGCATGTCGTACGGCACCGCCTGTATCTCGGTATAGTCGGTGTGAATGATATCACACTTGCCGTTGTTCCAACTTTCCTGTATTCTTCCGCCGAATCTGACGGTGCATGTTTTATCGGTGCGGGGAACGAGCCAGCTTTCTCCCGAGGGCATCCACACGTCGGGAAGCTCCACCTGATCTCCGTCAATTATTTTCTGTTTAAAAATGCCGTATTCATAGAGTATGGAAAAGCCGGTCGCACTGTAATTCAGCGTCGTCAGAGAGTCCATAAAGCAGGCCGCGAGTCTGCCGAGTCCTCCGTTGCCGAGTCCCGCATTCATCTCCATTTCATATAGCTCGTTTATATCATAACCCATGTCCTTAAGTATCTTGGTATACTCGTCGCATATGCCGAGATTCATAAGGTTGTTTTTTAAAGATTTGCCTATCAGGAATTCCATGCAGAGATAATAAACTTTCTTTCCCTCCTGCTCTTTGACATTCCTCTTGAATTCGGTGCGCTTGTGAGACATTATCTCTTTTACCGAGAGAACTACCGATTTGTATATCTGATCCTTGTTTGCCTCCTCAGGCGTCGTGCCAAAGTATCTTGAAAGCTTATTTTCAATTCCGAGTCTGAGCTCTTTTTCCTTCTTATTTGTCTTTTCTTTTGTTTCAACTGTCGCTTTTTTTGATTTTGATGTCCTTTTATCCATATAGTACCTTCCATTGTACCGTTGCCGCATAAAAATTCAGTTTTGCGGTCGGAGTTTGTATTTATATATTTATTATAGTATACGCAAATTGCACTGTCAGCTGCACTTTGTCATACCGAATAACATAAAAATATTTGCCGCTATGGGTAATCATATCGGCAAAAAACAATATTTCCATCCGATACAAAAAACGTGTCGGGAGCGCTGCGGCAAAGACTCGCTTTCGCGGGACCTTTTACAAAAAGTCTCGCGAAAGCCGTTAAAAAATCGCAAATGTTTCAAATTTACCCGAAAGAGAAGCATATCTCGGACATGAGAGGCCGCATATTTTGAAGCGCTCAGCTCAGCTCTTTGTAAAGATCGAAATACTTTTTGGCGGAGGCGCCCCAAGTAAAATCCATATTCATGGCGTTTCTTACAAGCTTCTTCCACTGAGCTTTATCATAGTAGAGCTCAAGCGTCCTTCTCAGCGCCACAAGCAGTTCGCCGGGGTCATACGAGAAAAAGGTGACTCCGTTGCCCTTACCGGTTTCGTGATTATACGCCTTGATAGTGTCGTAAAGTCCGCCCGTTTCTCTTACCACGGGAACGGCTCCGTACCTGCTGGCAATCATCTGCGAAAGGCCGCAGGGCTCGCTTTTTGAGGGCATGAGAAATATGTCCGAACCGGCGTATACCTGCTTTGCAAGCACCTTGTCGAACTGTATGCAGGCAACGACCTTAGAAGGATATTTGTCCTGCAAATACCGAAAATAATTTTCGTATTCGTACTCGCCCGTTCCGAGCACTATAAACTGGACCTCAGAGCCGGCAATAAACTCCTCAAGCGCGCCTTCGACGATGTCAAGTCCCTTGTGAGAAGCAAGCCTTGATATCATTGAAATAAGGGGCACGTCCGGCTCAATGGGGAGAGAGAACAGCTTTTGCAGCGCGGCTTTGTTTTGCGCCTTGCCGGCAAAGGTTCGATACGATGCGGAATATCCCGGAGTCGGAAGAACCGGGTCGTTTTTCGGATCGTAATAATCATAGTCTATTCCGTTCACAATACCGCAAGTCTTGTAACCGTAATCGGAAATGATGCTGTGGAGGCCGTGTGCAAAGTACGGCGTTTTTATTTCCTCGCTGTACTTCTGGCTGACGGTGGTCAGCTTGTCGCAGCAAACAATCGCCCCTTTTGTCAGATTGATGCAGCCGTTAAAATCAACGATGCCGAAATCGTCGTCTCCGAGACCGAAAACATCTCCGAGTATTTCCTTACCGTAAACGCCCTGATATTCGATGTTATGAATGGTATAAACGGCCCTGATGGCGTCATAACGGTACTTTCTGCGAAGGTATATCACGGTAAGTGCCGTATGCCAATCATTTGCGTGAAGCACATCGGGGAAAAAGCCGATATGAGACATCATCTCAAGGACGGACATGCAGAAAAACGCATATCTTTCGCCGTCGTCATAGTAACCGTAAAGACCGTCTCTCTTAAAATAGTACTCGTTATCGATAAAATACCATATGACGTTATCCTTAACCAGTTTCCATACGCCGCAGTACTGACGTCTCCAACTCAAATATACGGTAAATTCGTCGACTTTCGTCATTTTGTCTCTATAAATTGACGGAATCTTTGAATACAGGGGCATTACCGCACGAACATCAAGCGTTTCATTCGAGTTTGCCAAAGCCGCGGGAAGCGAACCCATGACGTCGCCCAGTCCTCCCGTTGATGCGAAGGGAAGCGCCTCTGCGCCAACATACAGTATTTTCATTTTACGCACGTTCCTTTCATCATTTTATAAGCTCCGAAGCCGTCGGAATACAAAAGGAAAAACAAATAATCAAATTGCAAATTCAACATGTCAAAGAATAGCTTTTAATTTGAAAAGCGGTTGAGAACTTGTTGTATTGATGTAACATAAAATGTTTAACGGCTTTTGTATAAGGCCGCCGTGTCACAATTTACATTATAACACAATTTTAAATCGGTTTCAATCATTAATATGAACAAATTCGCGCGCTTTAAACAAAGCCGACTGAGACATAATGAGCAAAAAGGCGTGGAATCAGCGATCTTTTATTACCTTTCCCTTTTCAATGTAAAATGGCACCGTTCTGTGCCCTGACAGCATGACGTTGTCGGTTATATTGACGTTCTTGTCGGCAATGACGCAGTTTAAAAAGACGTTTTCGCCCGTGTGAACATCCTGGAAAAGAATGCAGTTTTTTATCACCGTTCCCTTTCCGACTATGACGCCACGAAAGAGCATGGAGTTTTCAACCGTTCCCTCGATTACGCAGCCGTCCGCTATCATCGAATTAACAACCTTACTGCCGTTTATGTATTTTGCGGGAGCGCTGTTTCGAACCTTTGTGAGCACGGGCCGGCTTTTGATGCCGAAAAGCGCGTCTCTGTTGCACTTTTCAAGAATGCTCATATTGCATTCGTAGTAATCGGTCATAGATGTGACGTCGGCGTAAAATCCGTCGTACCTGTATATTCTGAATTTTTTGGAGCTCGACACCTTGTTTATTATATCGGTGTACATATTGGAATAATTTTTGCTTCTTGCCTCATGTACTATTGATGAAAGGGTGTCCTTGTTTATAACGCTGATGTTTATAACGACGTCCTGCTCTCCCTTAAAATCCTCGGGTTGATCGATTATCTCGGTTATATAACCTTCTTCATCTGATTTGACTATCGCCTCGCTGTGAGCCTTCTCGGCGGTCAAAACCGTTTTCTTGACGGCAAAGGTGATATCTGCGCCCGAAGCGACATGTTTTGCAATCATCTCCTGAAGATTTATATTGCATATGCTGTCGCAATCGGACATCACTATCAGTTCTTCTTTCATGCTGTCGATGAGATCGCTTATCGAGCAGAGAGCCTCAAGCCGTGTGGAAAAGAGCTTGGAATCCTTTGAAGCGGGGCTTATAAAGGGAGGAAGTATTCGAAGTCCACCGCTTCTTCGGGCAAGGTCCCAATCCTTTCCGCTTCCCACATGGTCCATAAGCGAGTGATAATTGTTGTGCGTTATAACGTTGACGTTAGTTATGCCCGAGTTAACCATGTTGGACAGAGCAAAGTCTATAAAACGGTATCTGCACCCGAATGGCACCGACGCCATCGTGCGGACCCTTGTGAGCTCGGGTATGTTATTATCGTGCAAATTGGAAAAAATAATTCCTGCCGCTGTTACAGCCATTTCTGTTAACCCTCCTGTGTCTGATTCATTTTTGCAAGCTTATCGGCGTTTATCATAAGTCCGCCCGGGATGATCCGACCCGCGGGTATATAAAGTCCCCTGCCTATTACTGTGATCCCTGCCTTTTCGTCTTTCGGCTGGCCCAGGTGCGCTCCCTGAGAAATCTTGACCTCGCGGTCAACAATGCAGTACTCCACCTTGGCGTCCTTTTCAATGACCGTATCGCTCATTATCACGCTGTCCTTTACAACGGCTCCCGGAGCCACATATACTCCGCTGAACAGCACCGAATTTATAACGGTCCCGTACACCTCGCAGCCCTCCGTCACCATGGAGTTGGAGACCGTGGCATTATCGCCTATATACTCTGCCGTCCGCGCCGGAGTCCTGAAATATATCCTGTGTTCCTTATCGTGTATATTGAATTTCGGCTCTTTGCCGAGAAGGTCCATGTTCGCCTCCCAAAGAGACTCGATAGTTCCGACATCCTTCCAATAGCCTTTGAAGGGATACGCGAAAAGCCTCTCGCCGCGGTCAAGCATGGTCGGTATGATATTTTTTCCGAAATCGTTGGAGCTTGTCGGGTTATTCTCGTCCTCTATCAAATACTGTCTGAGTTTTTTGTAATTGAATATGTATATCCCCATAGACGCCTTAGTAGATTTGGGATGCTTGGGCTTTTCCTCAAACTCAAAGATCTTGCCGTCGCCGTCGGCGTTCATGATACCGAAACGGCAGGCTTCTTCAAGCGGAACATTCAAAACGGCGATCGTGCAGTCCGCCTCTTTTTTCTTGTGAAAATCGAGCATATCGTCGTAATTCATCTTGTATATGTGATCGCCCGAAAGGACAAGCACATACTCGGGATTATACCTGTCTATGAAATTCAGATTTTGATAGATCGCATTGGCGGTTCCTTTATACCAGTCGGCGCCGTTGTAACCCTGATAAGGAGGAAGCACCATAACTCCTCCTACATTTCTGTCAAGATCCCACGGCTGTCCGTTACCGATATACTCGTTCAGCTCAAGCGGCTGATACTGAGTAAGAACTCCCACCGTGTCGATACCCGAATTTATGCAGTTTGACAGAGGAAAATCGATTATCCTGTACTTGCCTCCGAATGGCACGGCGGGCTTTGCCGTATTCTCGGTCAGAGTATACAGTCTGCTTCCCTGTCCTCCCGCAAGCAGCATTGCAACACATTCTTTCTTTTCGGACATATTCTTTCACTCCTTTGTATTTTGTGTATTTGCATCTGAGAATTTATGTCTTACCGTTTTCGGTTTCAGTTTTCTCTTTCGGTTGCGCCTCGAGAATGATTCCGCAAAGCGGCGGCAGATCAAGCACGATATAACGCTCGGTATCTTTGGGGTCAAATTTGTTTTTCTCGGGACGGTATATGCGTTTTTTAAGCTTTCCCGTTCCTCCGAATTCTACCTTATCGGTATCGATAAGCTTTCGGTATACCGGGAACGTCCCGGCCGGAATGAGATAATTATTTCTCTCGCACGGGGAGAAGTTTATGACAATTACAAGCTCTCGATCCTTCCTGTCGCGTCTTTTGAAGGCGATGAGATTATCCTCGTTCCTATCGGCAAATATCCACTCAAATCCGTGCCACGAGAGATCGTCCTGCCACAGCTCGCTGCGGCACAGGTAAAGATTATTCAGCTTTTGAACGTATTTTTTCAGCGCGGCGTGCTTCGGATAGTCAAGCATGAACCACTCAAGCTGATTTTCATAGTCCCATTCTCGAAATTGGCCGTACTCGCAGCCCATAAACGTCAGCTTTTTACCCGGATGTGTCATTTGGTACATCATAAAGATTCTGTCAGTTGCGAATTTCTGATCGTAATCTCCGTACATCTTGTCAAGCAGCGATTTTTTACCGTGCACCACTTCGTCATGCGAAACCGGAAGGATGAAATTTTCCGAAAAGGAATAGCAAAGCGAAAAGGTCAGCTTTGAATGCATGTACTGCCTGTATATGGGATCCGCCGCTATATAGTCGTACATGTCGTTCGCCCAGCCCATATTCCACTTAAAGTTAAATCCGAGCCCCATGTCGTGTATGGGACCGGTGACGTTTGGCCACGCGGTAGACTCCTCGGCGATCATCAGTACATCCGGATAACCGGCGAATATGACGGTGTTCAGCTTTTGGAAGAAGGCCACCGACTCTAAATTTTCGTTTCCGCCGTATTTGTTGGGTATCCACTCCCCCGGTTTTCTCGAATAGTCAAGGTAGAGCATCGAGGCAACCGCGTCAACACGCAATCCGTCTATATGAAAGCGGTCAAACCAGTACATGGCGGAGGAAATGAGAAAACACTGCACCTCGTTTCTTGCGACGTCAAAGCACCTTGTGCCCCACTCGGCATGCTCCTTTCTGTCCCAGCCCTGATACTCGTAAAGGCAATCTCCGTCAAATTCGAAAAGCCCGTGCTCGTCCTTCGGAAAATGGGCGGGAACCCAGTCGAGAATGACCCCGACCCCGTTTGAATGCAGTTTATTGACGAAATATTTGAAATCCTCGGGAGCGCCGTGGCGGGAGGTGGGAGCAAAGTAAGAGCACGGCTGATATCCCCACGACCCGTCATAAGGATATTCGGTTATGGGAAGCAGCTCCACATGTGTGTATCCCATCTGTTTGACATAAGGAACAAGGCGGTCAGCTATCTCACGATAGTTAAGGTACGCATCCCCGTACTTATTCGTTCTGCCGTCAAGCGTCTGCCACGATCCGAGATGCATTTCGTATATATTCATCGGAGCCTCGTAAAAATTCTTTCCCGAGGCTATTTTTTTTCTTTTTTCCAGCCACACCTTGTCCGTCCATGTGAAATCGTCGCATGTATGTATTATAGAGGCGGTCTTTGCCAGCGTTTCGCCGTATGAGGCGTAAGGGTCCGCCTTAAGATGCACTCCGTTTTTACCGTCTATACGGTATTTGTATTTCATGCCCTCGATGTTCTGCTCGCTTACCGTGCACTCCCAAACTCCCTCTTTTGAAAGACGGGTCATTTCAAGGCCTTCGTCCCAATTTGTAAAATCACTTACAAGACTCACCGAAAAAGCGTTTGGCGCCCAAACGCGGAAAACATAACCTTCTTTAATTTTATGTACGCCCATGTATTCATATGCGCGATAGTTTGTACCCTGATGGAACAGAAAGCGAGCAAGCTTGTCTGCGCCGCTCTTTTTTTTATTTGCCATACTGCCTTTGGACCTCATTTTCCCGCTTTTGCGCAACAGAAGCCGCACAAAAGCTTTTTTATTTTTATTATATCACGTAATGCAAATCTTTTCAATGCTTTTGCCAATTTATTTCACGGATTTTATATTCATTTTACATATTTACCTTATTAAATAATAATAAATTCGTCAAAATCCACAAAAATCTTCTGCGTTTTTTGTAACAGTTGACAGAATGGTTTTTTCATGTTAAAAGGAAAGATATTCGAAAAACTTTCGTATTAAAGGACAAAGGTGCAAATCATATATGTTGCATTCAAATCAGTACAGAAAGGATGAACGGCGTTATGAAAAAGTCTAAAAAGAATTTAATAATAAGTTTGATACTTCTTGCGCTTTGCGTAATCATGCTTGTGTCATGCGGCGCGTCCGATAAATCTTCTTTAAACTCAAGTTACGATGTCGAGACACCCGAGGAAAATGCGGATAAAGGAATGAGCGGCGGCGAGCTTGACCCTGACGCCACCTCGATATCAAGCGACAGAAAGCTGATACGGACAATCAATCTTGAGGTGCAAACAAAAAGCTTTGACAGCTTTATTTCGTATGTAAACAATGCAATTTCCCGGTGCGGCGGTTATGTTGAAAGCTCGCGTACCGACGGTGTGAACATCTATGTCGACAACAACCGCAGCGCCATGATAGTGGCGCGCATACCGTTTGACAAAACCGACGAGTTCATAAACGGATTTCCCTCAGAAGACAGCAATATAGTATCAAGCGAGGAAAACTCAAAGGACATCACCCTCTCATATGTTGACGCCGAAAGCCGTCTTAGCTCTCTGCGGTCGCAAAGACAGGCCCTTGAAGCCTTGTATGAAAAGGCGACGACCGTCGAAGAAATAGCATATGTGCAAAAGGAGCTTTCTTCTGTGATATCCGATATCGAAGCATATGAGGCAAGACTCAGAGAATACCAAAGCCTTGTTTCCTACAGCACCGTCACACTTAACATCAGCGAGGTGGAGGCGTACACCGAGAAAACCGAAAAGAAGCTGAGTGAGCAAATATCGGACGGATTTTCAAAGAGCCTTGACAATGTGGGAATCTTTTTCCGTACCATTTTCGTTTTCGCGATTGTCAACATCCCTTATATCCTTATATGGGGAATACCCGTGACAGTCATAATCATTATCCTTATCATTGTGCGAAATAAAAATAAAAAGAAGAAAAATTAAAGAGACGTTTTGACTTTAATACTTTCAATAAAATAAACTCAAGGACGGGTTGCCTTAAAAACGACTTCCCGTCCTTTGTTATTTACTGATATTTTTGTTTTTCCTTCAGGATTCAAGCTGCTTTGAAAGAAAGGTGGCGGCCGTTTGAACGAGCTTTATTTCAAGTTCGCTTGCCGAGCGCTCGCTGTCCGCAAGAGACACGACGCATCCCGTTATATCACCTTCCGTGATTATCGGCATGAGACAGGATATCTGCCATTCGTTCACGCCGTCCACCATCGAATAATATTCCTCTCCCGCTCTGTGCGCGTAAAGGGTACGTGCCTCTATCAAGCTTTCAGCCTCGGGCGACACGCGTTTATCGAGAAAATCCCTCTTTGAGAGGCCCGAGCAGGCAATAACGCTGTCCCTATCGCATATGACGACGGGAAGCTCACAGGTCTTCCACAGCGTCTCCGCGTACTGCGCCGCAAAGGTATTCATCTCCCCTATCGGCGAGTACTTTTTAAATATCACCTCTCCCTCTCTGTCTGTAAAAATTTCAAGAGGATCTCCTTCCTTTATTCTTAGTGTTCTGCGTATTTCCTTGGGTATCACGACTCTTCCGAGATCATCTATTCTACGGACTATTCCGGTAGCTTTCATATATATTTACCATGCCTTGATTCAGGCTTCCTTTCTCTTTATGGGCATATACAAGACTGCTTTTGTGTTTTATACTCAAAAATTAAAATTTGCTTCAAACTAACTTCAAAAGCATAAAATGCCCGTTATACTAATCTGTTTTTCGATTATAGTTTTTGTAACACAAGGCTTTTTATTCAATATTTTTTTAAGCGACGGAATTTATTCCATAAAAACGGCGCATATTTTACAGCGTGACAATTAAAAAAACTTCCAAGCCGACGCAACGGCAATTCGCGTCGGCTTGAAAGCGCTTTATTTTATTTATAATATATTTTGTTTTGGTACAATCAATTTACCGTCGGCCGGTCGCTCGACGCCTTTTGCCGGGACCTCTTATGCCGTGCATGAATATCACAAGCACAAGCACGACGGTAATTGCGACAATCGTGGCAATAAGTATCGCCGAAACCTTTTGAGAGGGGGTAAGCACACCGGAGTTTACGGTTCCCTGATTTCCGAGCGGCGCGATCTCCTCGCTCTCTTCATGTCCGCACAACTTGCAAACATGTACCCTAAGGCCGCTTTTGTCAAACGTGGGGTTTACCTCGGTGTGCCATTCCGAGTATGAATGATCGGTCGCTTTGATTATTTGGTCGTTTGAATATCCGCATCCGTCTCGGCATACCCAGCGCCCGAGTCCGTCGGTCGTGCAGGTGGGCTCCGTTACTATCACATATTCAAGGTCATACGGAATAATGTCGGTATAGTCATCCTTTTTTGTCTCACCGCAAAAATCGCACTCGTATGCGGTCCAGCCGCGTTCGTTATGAGTGGCTTCTTTTGAAACGGTCGGGCTGTAGCGATGATCGACCTTGGCCATTTTTTCGGTATGCGTATCGCCGCATTCCGTGCAGGTTAGGCGCTTGTAGCCTTCTCTGAAGCAGGTGGGTTCTTCCACTATGCTCTCTTTATATGTATGATCCGAAAGTTCCGTGTAATTGTCGCGATACTCTTCCTTGCATCTTTTGCATTTGTGAAGAGTGTAGCCCTCCTTCGAGCAGGTGGAAGGCACCACCGTTCCGCTGTCATAATCATGTCCGAGAGGATCGCCGTCGGTTATGGTCTCCTCCTTTGAGCACTTGGTACATCTTGTGACTATCTTTCCCGCCTCTGTGCAGGTGGGCGATTTTTGCGAGACCTTTTTCCAACTGTGACCGAGCGCTTCGGTGTAAACCGTCATGACCGCCTGACATTCGGTGCATTTATAGATCGTCTCGCCCCTGTTTTCACAGGTGGGCTCGACCTCGCCTATCTTGTGGTCGAACTTGTGCTCGCATTCAATGGAAACGCCGCCCGATTTTGCCGAAACGTTTATGGTGTTTCCGTTTTTATCCTTCATATGCCCCTTTGAACAGTTTACCGAAACGTCGTAATTTCCAAGGGTGGCGGACGAACTGAGCTTAAAAGTGGCGGTAAACAAAACGTAGTTCCCCGTTATATTCTCGTCGCTCTTAACTTTAATTGTGTAAGGGTATTTGGAGACGCTGCTTGGAAAGGTGACCTTGGCGCCGACGCCTTCAAGTCTTGACGAAGCCTCGACTCCGACAAGGGTAAGATATTTCTGATTATATGTAAGATCAAGCTGAAGCTCGGCAAAACCGGGATTTCTGCCGGCAGAAATGTCAATGGAAAACTCGCCGCCGCGAACTGCCGTCGTATTTGTCTCAACGGTAAACTCGGCGCTCTCGGCCGCGCTTACCGGAAACGCCGCCGCAAGAAGCATAACAAGCGACGCAATCAGTAAAACCGTAAATTTTCCGCCCTTCATGTTCCGTCCCCTTAAACTCGATATAATTTGATTTTAACACACCTATGTGCGCTTGTCAAGCATAAACAAACATAATTTGATATATTTTTTGATTTTTTAGGGCTGTTTTTTGTATTTAATTACGGTATAGAAGCATTTTACATAATTTTCGGCAGCATACGCGGGATTTTTAATCTTTATTTTATGGGAATTTTATCAAAAAACATAAACAACCAAAAAAGTCGGGGCTTATCATGCCCCGATGGATGCCTTGCAGTCGTTTTTTTCGGCTGTTTTTTTTACAGCCCCTTTTTTGTCAGGCAAAAGGGCTGCAGCATTTTGCGTTTTGCTGCAGCCCTTTCTAAAATGCCGATTAATCTACATCATAAAGCTGGAACTCATACAGTCTTATAGTACCGTAGCTTCCGTCGCCGTTATAAACTCTTATGAGAATATATCTCGCGCTCTGCTCGCCTATATTGTAGGAAACCTCGTTTGCGGGAGTTCTCTTTTGATAATCGACGGACGTCCAGTTTTCGGCGTCGTTTGAAATGAGTATCTCCCACTCGGACATGTTGCCGAAGTTCTCCTTCGTCCTTGTGTTGAAAAGCGTATACGTATTGAAGGTCTTTTCGGCGCCAAGGTCGATTATAGTCCAAAACTGCGTGCCGTCAAGGCAGTAAGCCGCGTTTGACGCGCCGCTGCAGCACCACTTTGTCGAAGCGTTGCCGTCAATAAGCTTGTCGGCGCTTTCAGCGGAGTTCACCTGTCCCGCAGAGTCGTATATGGTTGCGCTTGTGCACAGGTTATCGCCGGTTTTTACAACCGAGTCAAGCGCTTTGGCGGTATGATCGCCGTGCGAGGGCTCAACTATCATGGGATAATCGGGATCGGGTACGTCGTCAAGTCCTTCGGTGAGATAATTGTCAATATACTCTCCGAATCCTACAAACGCCCATGTGCCCGATTTCAGTTCATCCACATAATGCAGACGCAGCTCCTCGTATGTTTCAAAGCCGGTGATATCCTTGAACACGCCGTTAAAACCGGCATCGGTGAGAGCGTCGCTCTTTATCGCACCGCTCTTTATTTTGCGATTGAGCGTATCGATAAGTCCGTAATTGTATGTGCCGTCCTCGTTCATTGTTGTGGGATACTTAGCGTCCATATATGCAAAGAACCACTTGTTGTTTCCGTAAGGCTCATAGCCCCAGTCCTGAAGAGACGTATCGCTCGCCTTATATACCTGCACATACTTTTTGTTTGACCAGTGGAAATATCTGAATCCGCCGTAGTTTGCCATGTTTTCAACCCACCATGTGCTTGAAAATCCGTTGTACTGCTGCACAGAGTGAGTTATCTCATGCGAGAAGAAGCCGAGATCATTGGGGTTTGCGTTGGCGTAATCTACCGAGACGACCACCTGAGTGCCCATAGCATATGCCACGCCGTCATAAGCGGGATCGGCCGTGAAGGTTATCGTCGTGGGCTCGGAACCGTTGCCCCATCTTGCATAAAGCCTTGAATAGGTGTTATAAAAGAGATCGGTGAGGTTTGCCTGATACGCCGGGTCGGTTATAAGGTCCCAGTCACCCGTGTAAAGCAGGTGATATTTGCGGTCGTTAAACTCGCCCGCACTTATCTTGATCGGTATTGACTTTAAAAACTCTCCACCGTCGGAGCATATGTTAACATAATAGTCGCCTTCGGGAACAAAGGGAATCGTCAGCTTGATAGTGCCTACAAACGTACCGTCCTTGCCCGAAGACACTATCCCCGCGTGCTCGACATCACCGGTCACGGCTCCGTTAACCGCCGATATGTTGGCTTTAAACGTTGAAGCGATGTTCGTGTTGAAGGACACGGTCATGAAATACCCCGACTTGCCTTCAATCGACGTATACTCGGGAACGATTCGCAGATTTAATTCCTGGATGTATATGTTGATCGCTCTTTTTTCTTTGTCCTCGCTGTAAAAAGCAAGGATATTGCTCATCTTCTGTATCTGAGTCGCGGTCTTTTTGGTGCGCGTCGGCTCGCCGTTTTCATCCTTACCGTATATGTAGTAGTTGACGGTCAGACCCTTATACTTTTCTTCAATATCCTCGGCAAGCGCCACACCGCTGCCCGTGAAGTTGTACACACTGTAATCGATGCCCGTGTTAACGCTCCAGCCCTCTTCAGTCGTCGTCGCCGAGTAACCGGGCTCGACCACGGTCTGCGATTCTTTTCCGGGGATTTTCTCTTCCGTGGTCTCAAGATCCTCTTGGAATTCAAGATCGGGTATGGTCGTGTTCGGTTTCTCGTGCGATCGGTCAAAGTCGGTCGTCGTAGTTTGACTCACCTTGTCCTTTTCCTCGGTGCCGCATCCGACAAGCAGCAGCGTAAAAAGCGCAAGCGCAAGAAAAATCATGGTGATAATTATCTTTTTCATGGCGGTATCCTTTCAAAACTATGTTCATTATGTTGCCTTTTTCTGCATAATGGCATGTATGTTTATTTTACCACAAATCAATTCGTTTTTCAATAGTTGTTTTGTACATATTTTCGTTATAATTTTGCTCGCTTGTAAAATCAACCGTAAAGCACGGCGCTATTCATCCAAAAAGTGGGCGTTTTGCTCAGTTTAAGTTTAAGTAAATTTTAAGTTAATTTTAAGTTGATTTTAAGTTATTTTAAGTTAATGAAGAAACCTCTCTTACCTTTTTAGGCAAAAGAGGTTTCTTTCTTGGAGCTGGAGATGGGATTCGAACCCACGACCTGCTGATTACGAATCAGCTGCGCTACCGGCTGTGCCACTCCAGCGCATACCGCTTTCAGCTGCGTTTAGACGCCGCAAAAATGTTAATCGGCAATGTTAAGACAAAAAACGCCGCCTTTTTTTCTTGACGCCCGTTCATTATAGCACAGGATTTTGCATATGTCAATATTTTTTTAATTTTGCATTGAAAAATGTGTCGCAATGTGGTAACATGTTATATGGCGTTACATGGCGGGGCGCCGTTAATAATATAAAACAGATTGACAACGAAAGAGTCCGTGTGCGCATGAAATTAACCGACATACAAACGATAAAAGAGCTCCTCAAAGAGCAGGACACGTCTTTTAAAAAAAAATTCGGCCAAAACTTTCTCATAAACGAGTCGGTGGTAAAGCGCATCGCAGCTTCATGCCTGCCCGATGAAAAAGATCAAGACACAGAGTGCGGGATACTTGAGATAGGTCCGGGAATAGGCACGCTTACATATGAGCTTTGCCAAAAGGCTAAGACCGTTATAGGAGTGGAAATAGACAAAACGCTTATTCCGGTGCTAAATCGGACGCTCGCGGAATTTAACAACGTAAGGATAATAAACGGCGATATAATGAAACTCGATCTCAAGAGCCTTATTGACGAGCATTTTGCAGCTTGCAAGTCTGTCGCGGTAGCCGCCAATCTGCCCTATTACATCACGACGCCGGTTATAATGAAATTGCTTGAAGCGGAGCTGCCCATTTCGTGTATAACGGTCATGGTGCAAAAAGAGGTGGCAGACAGGCTTTGCAGCGATAACGCCGACCGAAGCTATGGAGCAGTCACCGCTTCCGTATCATATTATGCAATGGTGAGAAAGCTGTTTAACGTAAGCGCAGGAAATTTTATACCGATACCCAAGGTCGATTCCTCCGTTATTAAATTCAACATTCATAAAGCTCCTCCCTTTTACGTTGCAAACCGCGCGCTTTACTTTGAGGTAATCAAGACTTCGTTTAATCAACGCAGAAAAACTCTTGTCAACGCTCTTTCCTCCTCCTTTCCAAAAATTTCAAAGAAAGAGCTTGCGAATATCGTCTTAGAATGCGGTTTTGACGAAACGGCAAGGGGCGAAAAACTCTCGCCGAGCGACTTTGCAAGACTTGCAAACGCTATTGCAAAGAAAAACGGAAATACCCTCCCGATGTAATAAAATACAGCAAAAAATATTTTTTAAGTGTTGAAATTATCCGTGCGATATGATAAAATATTATTTACAGGTACATAAAAAACAAAACTCAGGCAGTCCTCGGCCTTTAGACAGCTTTATATAATGATTTACATGGTATAAAGACGTAAAGACGCGTCGTTCTTCTTGCGTGAGCCCTTTTAAAATATACTTTTTTTCATTACGGAGCAAACGAACATGAAAAAGATATATATAGCCTTTTTGCAAACACAGTTCAAAACGGGGAAAACCATTCGTTTTTTGACGCACAACAAATACAACCATGTCTGTATCTCCTTCGAACCCTCCACAAAGGAGATGTACTCTTATGCAAGGTACAACTATCACGAGCCTTTTATGGCGGGCTTTGGAATCGAGTATACGGACAGGTATTATGTCGCGGAAGAAATGACCTGCATAAAGCTTTGCGAATATCCCGTGGACGACGCTCATTATGAGAGAATCAAGGAAGCGGTCGGATATTACAAGCAAAACATCGACAAAACCAGATACAATTTTTTTGACATAATAATGTATCCTTTTCAAAAGCATGTCAATCTCATGCTCGCCCACACATGTATCAGCTTTGTGCTCGAGCTGCTCGAGCGCAATGACGTACATACAATCGGTCAGCTTGAAAAGTCGCTGCCTTCCGACAGTGTAATATTTGAAGGTCGGCTTGACGAGTTTGAAAATTTCTCTCCTTCACACGGACTTACCGATTTTTACGAAAAACGCAGCCGCAGAGTTGTTGTCGGGGCTTCCGTTTTGGCGCTCGGCGGGCTGGTCGCAAGCGTTTTCAAAGAGTTTATGGCGACCGTAATGCTTGCCATGTAACATATTACATATCAAATAAACCATACACGGCGGTGCCTGCTTGAGTCTTTCAAACAAAGCCTTAAACTCGGGGCCGCCATACTTAAAGCATAAAGCGCATAAAGGCGTTTTACGGATTAAAATAATATCCTTTTCCGTTTTAGTTTTATGAGTAAAATGAAAATCTTCTTAAGAACGCTGCTTGTTCTGCTTCTTGCAGCCGACCTTCTTTTTATATTTTTCAATTCGTCGAGCACAGGGGAAAGTTCCGACGGTATCAGCGCCAAGGTCACGGAATTTGTGCTTTATGTCACTGTCCCGCGCTTTAAAACGCTCGGCGAAGAGGAACGGCAGGCTATGATAGACAAAGCTCACGGGACAATAAGAGAACTGGCTCATTTAATTGAATTTGTGCCGCTGGGCGCTTCTCTTTCCGCTCTTATTTTGACCTTTGAGGATTCGCGGTTGGTAAAGAAAATGAAAAAGCTGAAATTTTACCTGTCCTGCGCGCTGCTCACTCTTGTTTTCGGCGTCTTGTACGCGACTTTTGACGAATGCCACCAGCTGTTTGTAAAAGGAAGAGGTTTTCAGATTTTTGACATTTTAATGGACAGTCTCGGAGTGATTTGCGGTCTGACTTTCACCTTTTTTGTATTTGCCGTCATACAAAAAAGAAAAAACAAAAGTAAAAAACCTGCCCGCCAATTACAATTAAACGAGGACAAATAAAGACGGTTTGTTTTAACAAGGGACTGTAAAAAAAACAGGCCAAAAAAATCCGAGGTTCACTGAAGGAAGTGAATCTCGGATGTTTTTTAATTAAAAGGAGAAAAA
>CANPZU010000007.1 GCA_947588825.1 uncultured Clostridia bacterium | reverse complement strand
CTCCTTTTAATTAAAAAACATCCGAGATTCACTTCCTTCAGTGAACCTCGGATTTTTTTGGCCTGTTTTTTTACAGCGCCTATGACTAAAACAGATTAAAGATTCGGCAAAATAACGCTTAGCATGATTAAATTTGCCGTGATACGTTCCTTATTCATATTATGTATTTGATTGTTCATACCACTTCGCTTGGGACGTGTACATTTTTGAATATTTTCCGCCGGCTTTCATAAGGGCGTCGTGTGTGCCGTCCTCGACAATCTCGCCGTGATCCATAACAATGATACGGTCGACATATTTTACGGCGCCGAGTCTGTGCGTAATAAGGACCAACGTTTCACCTTGCATAGCGTCGAACACGCGTTTATAAATTTCTGCCTCCGAAATGGGGTCAAGAGAAGCGTTCGGCTCGTCCATTATCAGCATTTTCGAATCCTTGCGGGCAAGTCCGCGTGTAATTGCAAGTTTCTGCCACTCACCTCCCGAAAGATTTATGCCGCCTTGTGCGTAAGGTCCGATAGGAGTATCCATTCCGTCCTTTGACTGCATGATACGTGTATCTATTCCGGTTTGGTGCGCGCATTTCCATAGATAATTATCACTATATTCTCTGCTTTTATCAGCCATAACGATATTTTCACGGAAAGTCGTTTCATAGCATCCGAAATCTTGGAAAATTGTCGTCACTTCGCGTCGAAGTTTCGGAAGCTGTTCATTTTGTGGCAGACCGGATATCAATATTTCTCCTTCATCGGGAGCGTACAGCCTGTTCAAAAGGGCTACAAGCGTTGATTTTCCGCAACCGTTTTCTCCGACGATTGCAACTTTTTCGCCCTGATTTATCGTCAAATTCAAATTGCAGATAGCCTTTTGTTCGCTTCCTTCGTATGTAAAACTGACGTCCTTAAATTTTATTTGCAGCGGGTCGACGGACCTTTCCCGCTTTGCCGAAGGCGACTTTTCATGTTCCGGCTCTATATCGGGAATAGCGTTAAACTCATTGTATTTTTTTACAAAATACGAAGCGGACTTCAAATCACGAATCGAATTCAACAAACTGCCCGACTTATCAATCAACGCTCCCGACGACGAATAGACAAGCGCAAACGCTCCGATACCGAGGCTTCCTTCGAGAATCATTCTTGAAGTCAAAATGAGAGCGGCGACCGTAAACAAGTTAGCGGTGAAATATGTGACAAAATCCAAAAGCATGAAAAGAATATTGTATCCTATAGTTTTGCGATTGACGCGAGCGGTATACTTGTACCACTTGCGGCAGATATAATCGGTAAGATTGTAGGTTTTAATTTCCTTAACAGTGTTTTTGTCGAACAGCGTAGAGCTGTAGGATTCCGCATATCGACGATCCTTCATTTTGTCAACAACCGTATAATAGTTCAACCGAGATTCAAGCCATGTTTTAAATACGCCGAACAGATTCCCGCAGATCATAATAATTGCTACGACAGGACTGACGTTTATTAAAACAATTGACGTAAAAACAAATGAAATAATTGTTCCGACAATGCTTGTGAGCGTTTGCCCCACAAGATAATCAGAGCAGTATGAAGCGTATCTGTCGGAGACCAAACTTATTGTTTCATATATTTTCGGTGAACTAAATGAACTGTATGGGATTTTGCACAACTTATCGTAAATTTTCGATTGTATCGCTATATAGATTTCATCGCTTGCCTTTTGATGCAAATAGTTTGTTTTTATGAAACGCAGTCCCGTTACGGTGTTGATTACCAATATGCCCGCGCATCCGATAAATATCAAGCCGTAATTCGGCATATTTGAAAAGAGAGTTGTCGCTCCGTCAAGCAAAGCTGATTGTATAAGCGGACTTAACATATTCATCACATAATAAGACAAATTTGCAACCCATAGGACAATGACAGCGCCCCGAACCGATTTTTGCTTTTTTATCGCATTTATGCCGTCTTTTAAAACGCTGAAAATGTATTTCATTTTGCTTTTTTCTCCTTTACGAAATACATTTCCCGCTGTGCCGCAAACATTTTTGCGTAATCCCCGTTTTTTGCGACTAAGTCCGCATGACTTCCCGATTCGCTGATTTTACCGTCTTTTAAAAATATGATACGGTCCGCCATTCGAGCAAAACCTACGCGATGAGATACAAGAATGACGGTTTTTCCTTCTTTTCGCGCATATTCCATGATCGAAGCAAACTGCTTTTCTTCCGCTAAAGGATCAAGTTTTGCGGCGGGTTCGTCAAATATCATGATCTCTCTCATACCGCAGTACGCTCTTGCCAAAGCGATTTTTTGCCATTCGCCACCTGAAAGCTCAATTCCCTCTTTATCGATAGTTCTTCCCATCAAGCGGTCCAATGAGCCGGCTCTGTTAAGTATCGAATCCGCCCGAGCAAATTGAAGACTGTCTTTGATTCTGTCGTCATTATCAATTTGATCTACGTCACCGAATCCGACGTTTTCACGCAAAGTAAACGGGTAGTTGCAGAAATCCTGAAATGCAACGCTGATATGTTCTCTTATGTATTCTTCGCAAAAAGACGCTTTATTTCCGAAAACACTAACCTGCCCTTTTTCCGGCGTATATATGCCTAAGAGAAGTTTAATGAGCGTAGATTTGCCGCTTCCGTTTTCTCCGAGAAGAGCGACAATTTCGCCTTTGTTGATTGTAAGATTGATATTTTCAAGTACCTTTTTTTCGGGGATATATGAAAAATCCGCATTTTTTACAAGCAATGCCGGCGCATTCGGATGTGCTGTAGGTTTTTCTCCGCCTGACGGCTTTTCGTATTTTTTTATTTCATCACAATACGTCTCATATGCTTCGGCGGCTTCTCTGCCCCCCGCAATCCAGCCGGCAAGCGTGTTCAATGTGTCGCCCGCATTGCTCATGACCGACCGAGAAAGTTCCCATACAGTATAAAGACTTCCGACTAAAAGCAGCTTTTTGGAAACAAAAAAGATTGCGAGCCCTACCATGAGCAAGGGAAAAAGCGTGTCTCTGAGAAACGCAACAGTTCCGATTATTCGGGATATTTTTTTACACCCGTCATATTCTATTTCATTTATAATACGCTTGTTTTTTGCCCATTCCGAAATATAATAATCCTTTAGACCGTACAAACGCGTTTCACGGTTATATATTCCGAAAAACATCCCGCAAAGATACTCAGCGCGCCGCTTGGGATTTGTTGTTTCGGTTCTCATTTTATCTTCAATATCGGCAATGGAGCGAACGGGAAAGATGAATATCGCAAAAAACACAACCGTTATTATGCCAAAGCAAAAATGCATCCGCCAAAGATAGGAGCACGACAGAAGAAGAGTGTATAAAATGCTCAAATTACCTATCGACATTTTCAAAAACTGCGGCTGAGAGTGTATTCCGTCTTGAAAGCGCCGGTACTTATCGCAAAAGTTTGAGTCGTCATAATTTCGCAACGGAATCAAGCGCGAAATTTTCGCCAAAAAACCGGTGGCTCCGACCGAAGCGCGAAGCGGAAGAAAATCGTCTGAAAGACGCCATCTGATCTCTACCGCAAGCCACAAAACAACGTTTAACACCCCAAACAAGATAAGCTTGTATGTGATTTGTTTTATGTCATAGGTTGTTGTTATGATATTCTGCACCTCGCTGATTATGTCGCCAAGCAGTACGGTAACATAAACGCTGAGCGTTGCGCGAATGAACTGAGTAAGAATGTAGCACACAAACAGTATCGGGCTGTACGAAAACCCTTGTTTGAGGCTCCACATAACGGCTTTTGCTTTCTCTTGAATATTCATGGCTTTTCCCTTTTACGTCGTTTTTTATAAAAAATCTGCTATTATACTTACAATGCACATAAGTATTTGATAGCAAATAAAAGTTATTGGAAATTATTTTTTAGCTCAAATGAAGGACAATATTTGCCGCTTGGCATCCAGCAAGGGGAGCCGTCTCCCCTTGCTGGATGCCAAGTTTTAATTAATTTTTTGGCAAAACATCGCTGAACATGATTAAATTTGCCGTTAGTCGTTCCTTTTCGCTAAGCGGCGTAAATGTGCCGTCGGAATACAGCAAGTCAAGCGCCATAAGTGCGGTAGCGCTGTTTATAAACTCGCTGTACCATGCGACAACGAGATCCTGCATCTGCGCGGGGTACTGTTTTGCCGCCTGCAATGCGATTTCGAGTGCGCAATCGGCAAATTGTTCTTTGATTTTGTCATCAAGTTTAGGAATGCGTGCTATAAATTCCGCGGCGCTTTCCTTGCATACCATTATCTGCACTTTACCCTGCTCATCAATAAATCCGCGCGCTTTAAGGCGGCTTATTTTATCGGCGTTTACAACCTCGTCGCACAGCTTTCCTGTTATGAATTCATACATATATTCGTAATCGGCGACAAGGTTGTTTTTCCACCCGCCTTTTCTTAGGTCAAGCCTGCTGTCTATTGCCCAAGATTCGACAGTCGGATATTTATCCGATGAGCGCCACATACCTCCGCAAGCATTGTAATCGGATTTAAAGGTCATTTCGTATTCGGGATCGGAACATTCGCTTTCAAGATCGACAGTGGCAATATATTCTCCGCCGTCAAGGTCCGATATATTATACTTTTGAAGATCAATACCCGCATTATTGCTTCTTACACAGCAATTATTTGTTACGCCATAGAAAATTGCGGCGGCTTCAAGCAGCTGTCTGTTTTGGGACGGAATGTAACATTCTACATCGGCTACAGCTTTTCGAACAAGAGGCACATATTCTTTTACAAGTACCTTAGCCGCCTCAAGCTTCTTTTTCAAGATGTTGTCCTCTTGTTCCTTTGAATAAGTACGCGGCGAAAATTTGACGTAGGTTGTATATCTGTCGCCTTTTGTTTTCACAAGATATCCGTTGTTTTCAAGCAGCGTTATTTTGTCCTCGATGAATACAGGCGTAACGCCGAGCTCTTCCGCGATTTCTGCGATATTTTTGGGTTCAAAATATACGCTGTAGACGATATTCAAGCTGAGTCGGTCGCCGAGATAATACTCGGGTCCGCCATTGCTTCCGACCCATCCTCTATGAACGAAGTCACATGCTTTGATCGGATTAATTCCGAGTGATCCTGTTTTTCTTTCCATTGCAATACCTTCTTTCAATTCGTTTCTTGCCTTGTTGAGATGCCACTTTACGGTGCCTTCCGGAATATGCAGCCGTTTTGCAATCATCCCGATTTTTTCATTTTTGTAGTAAAAACGAAAAACAATCGCTCGTCTTGAAGAGGAAAGAAATGCAATTTCTCTCTTCAACCGTCTGATTTCTTCACCGGCATCATCATCCGAAATATTTTCAAAATACGGTATTTCTCCTATCTCATCAAGCGACACGCCTTGGCGTTTTTTGACCGAGGAAACATATTTTGCATATGTATGTTCGCAAATTCGCCAAATATAGCCTTCAAGATTGTAAATCTCGTCCTTGCTTCTAAGCGATCGGTACGCCTCGGCGGTTATTTCTGCGGCAAGTTCTTCCGCTTCGTCATAAGAGAAGGACTTTTTGTAGGCAAAACCATAGATTTTTTGAAGATATTCGGTAATGATGATGTCAGCTTTTTGTTTTTCCATTTAAACTATCTCCCGAGCGCTCCTGTCTATATAGTGCACAAAATTGAAAAAAGGTTGGCGGCGTTAAATAAATTTTTTGCCGCAAAATCGCCGCGGTTTATTTACCCACTCTTTACGGTTTTATTCAAAGGTGTGGGGTCTGAAAAAATCGGCGCGCCATGAGTTCCGATTTGCTTGTTGCCGTAAACGCTCGAGTCCCGCAGGCGGTGCCAATTGTGCGGACCCACAGCAAGTTTTGCCGAGCAAAAGAGCGCCGTGAGGTCGGGAAAATATTCAAAATCGATATAATACTTCCCGCCGCCGTCTGTACTGTTTATCTCAAGAGTAACGAGGGTATCCAGCGCGTCCAAAGTTTCATCCTCGGAAAGGCCCGTCGCCGCGGCGATCTTTGTCGGGGTGTGACCTGTGTCACCGTTGACATTGTCGTTTTGCGCAGTTATGGAGTCGTATTCATACTTTAACACCCGTCGGACGTTTTTTTGAAACAGCTTATCCGCCGCCCGGGCAATGTAGTCGTTTTCAAAGCATTCGCCGCCCTCGGGCGTTTTGAATGACGTGTCAATATAGCCGAACCCGCCTGTTTGAGTCACACAGCCGTTTTTGTCGGAAACACAGGAGAGCCGCCAGCCCTGTTTTAGAAATTCCTTGTTTCCTTCTTCAAAGGAAGGCAGGTGTCAAAGCTCGGAAAATGACTGATACAGGCGGCCAAACGCTTCATTTGGAAAATTATCGAAGGTGATTGAAGCGGGGTGATTTGCACTTTGTACACCGAAAAATTCTTCAAGACTGATGCCGAGCGCGTCAGCCAATGCCGGAATTAAGGCTATGTCCGGAGCGGTGGCTCCGTTTTCCCACTTTGACACCGATTGATTTGACACTCCGACTATCTCTCCGAGGGCTTCCTGCGTCAGATTTTTCGCCTTGCGGCATCTAACAATAGTATTTGCAATGTTCATTGTTTTGCTCCCTTTCTTTTTTGTTCTTTCGGTTGGAACCGCTTTTATTATATATCATTTGCAAAGTATAGTAAACATATTAATCGGACAATAGCGCCGGAGAAATTCTTCGTTTGGTTGGAAAACTCAAAAAGGAGGCAAAGGTTTGATTTCGGCAGACGAAACGTATAATTGCGCAAACGCATCAAGACGCTGCCATTTCATGAAAACCGTGCACAGTACTTGAATTTTAGGGAACTTTATGTTAAAATTAAATTATCGGTTTTCCCTATAAGGAGATTACACGAATGAATTACGAATATATGGAGATTTCTCTTGCAGCGGCGCGCCGATTTGCAAGCGTGATTAAACCTGCTGCCTTACCTCTCGTGATCCCCGAAAAGGACGTCCCGGAGTTCAAACGCCTGCTCGTCGCATACTACGAAGACCGCGACATCGGAGAGCGCGTCGGGTTTATGAAAAATAAGTGTTGGAAAAATCAATATAAGTATAATAAGCCGGAGCAGAAAGCATCAGACATACACCAAACAAAAGATTTAAAGATATAATGGAGAAAAAGCGATGGATGAGCTGTTTACATTAGATGAAGCAAGCGCTTTTGCGTCAGAATATGTTGGTAAAGAAGTCACCGTTTCTAATATCAATTATTTGATCCAATACGGTAGAATTGATAAAACTCTTACAAGCATAGGACTTTGCGTCTCAAAGAATCAATTAATTGCGTACTATAACTCATTTAAGGGAATGCGCGACATTGAATGGAAAAATAAGCTCGGACAAGACGTCAACTGGTATTTGTCATTCGATAATTACAACGAATCAGAAACAACTAAGCATGTGCATCGACTGCATCCATATAAAGGAAAATATATTCCGCAATTGGTTGGGTATTTTTTGGATAATCATGTTGATCCCTTTAAGAAGGAAGTATATTTTAAGCCGGGCGATATTGTTCTCGATCCGTTTTGTGGAAGCGGAACGACACTCGTGCAAGCAAACGAACTTGGGATGCACGCAATCGGAATTGATATCTCGGTTAAAAATTGATTGATTATAAAATAACACTCAAAAACGAGTTATATAGCCAAAATTTATTTTATAAGTTCAATAAATTGGTATTGCACGTTGCGGCTTGGCCTGTATTATAATAATATAAAAAGAAATGATAAGCTTACAAAAAAATTATATGACATAATTCACGATTTAAGCAAAATAAATTAAAAAATATCTTGAAAAAACTTAAAAAAGTGATATAATATACTCAAATAAAATGTACATAGTGTACTGGAGGTATTTATATGAATAATCAGCCCATCACAGAGATGTATGAGTCGCTTCCCCAAATTGCAAAAATCATTATTCAGATTTTTCTCGGAGGACTTATCGGAGGAATTTACAGAATACTCAGATACCTTGAAACGAAAAATATTGTAACTCTCGTTGTAGGTATTGTATGTCTTATAACAGGCATAGGCAACTTTATTGTTTGGGTAATTGATCTCATTACCGAGATTACAAAAAACAGGATAACGATTCTTGCAGATTGATAGCGGCAAGAAAAAGTAAGACGCTCCGGCCATTTTCGGTCGGAGCATCTTTCATGAGTGACTGATATTACAGCTTTTATATACCTTCATATCGTTCAAATCTTTCCACACAAATTCATTATCATCCAAAATAATATAGCTGTGAGGGCTGTTCTCTTTTGGCAGAGCCACTGAGCCGGGATTAATGTATATATGGGTGTCATAAATCTTAAAGGAAGGTACGTGCGTGTGCCCGTTAAGAAGAATGTCATTCTTGCTTATTTTCGGCAAATTGGCATTGCAGTAGACGTGACCGTGAGTAAGAAATATAAGTCTATTTTGAGCTTCAAATAACGCGTAATCTGCCATAATCGGAAACGCAAGAACCATCTGATCAACCTCGCTGTCACAGTTTCCGCGAACGCAAATTATTTTTGAATTTATTTTGTTCAGCATGGCTGCGACGGCAACAGGATCGTAATTTCTCGGCAACTCGTTTCTGGGACCGTGATAGAGTAAGTCCCCAAGGAGTATCAGACGCGAAGCTTTTTCAACTTCAAAAGCGGATAAAAGCTTTTCACAAAAATATGCAGAGCCGTGTATATCCGAAGCTATCAAATACTTCATTTTTGTAATCCCTTCTAATTAAATGTCATAAAACGTTTTTAAAGCAAAAATGGATTATGCGGACAATTCTCCGTCTGGACAGCAGGCGGAGAACCGAAAGGAGAAAAACTATATGAAAAAAGAAATTAGCATTGAAAAACTGCGTACCCGCCTTTAACCTTTATACGGGATGAAGGCAAGACATGCGTTGTGCCCTCCGAAGCCGAGCGAGGTTGAGATTGCAACGGCGACCTCGGTTTCAAGCGCGACATTGGGTGTGTAGTCAAGATCGCACTCGGGATCGGGCGATTTAAGATTGACGGTGGGAGGTATTTTATTGTTTTTTATTGCAAGTATCGCAGCGATGGCCTCTACTGCACCCGCCGCGCCAAGCATATGACCGGTCATGGATTTGGTAGAAGAAATATGAAGCTTATAGGCGTCCTCACCGAAAGCGAGCTTAAACGCCGCAGTCTCGGTCTTGTCGTTAAGGGGAGTGCCCGTTCCGTGCGCGTTAATATAAATTTTGCCGGCGTTAGGCAGTTTTTCCGGAAGAGCCGCTTTTATGGCTTTTGCCACCTGTACTCCGCCCGGAGCGGGAGCTGTTACATGATGAGCGTCGCATGTGGAGCCGTATCCGCAGATTTCCGCATATATTTTGGCGCCGCGAGCAAGAGCGTGATCAAGCTCCTCAATAACAAGCGTGCCGGCGCCTTCGCCCATTACAAATCCCGCTCTCCTGCTGTCAAAAGGAAGAGACGCGGCATCCGGATCATCCGAGGCGGAGAGGGCCTGACAGTTTGCAAAACCCGCCACAGCGAGAGGTTCGATAGCCGCCTCACTGCCTCCGCAGATGGCGGCGTCGGTAAAACCGCATGCTACCGCTCGGTAAGCCTCGCCGATAGCCGTGGTCCCGGTGGCGCAGGCAGTGCTGACCGCAACGCACGCCCCCGTCGCTTTATATTCTATCGCTATATTTCCGGCGGCTATATTGCTGATCATTTTGGGAATGAACTGAGGGGACACCTTTCTGCTCCCGCCGCCTAAAAGCGCGGCATGTTCCTTGCAAAAAGTGTTGAATCCGCCGATCCCCGAACCGTAATATACTGATAAGCGATCATTTTCCTCTGAGCAATCAAGACCGCTGTCCCTTACAGCCTCAAGTGTTGCCGCTAATGCAAACTGAACATATGGGTCGGTCTTTCTAACCACGGTTTTCCCGAGAACTTCCTCGGGCGAAAAGTCCTTAACCTCTGCCGCTATTTTATATTTGCTGTCGGATGTGTCAAACTTTGTAATAAATGATATACCGCTTTTGCCGTTTATTATACTGTCATAAAACTCGGCAACGCTGTTGCCAACGGGCGTTATGGCGCCCATTCCAGTTACAACTACTCTTCTCATATATCTATCCGAAAAATCTAAATCCTTTCAGGTTTATATTTTTAATCCTTTTTAATCCTTTGCCCATTTTGTGACAATTGAACCGCTTGACAGCCCCGCGCCGAATGCGGTCATGACAAACACGTCGCCTTTTTTCAGCATTTTGTTTTCGTTCATGATATTAAGCGCGAGAGGTATGCTTGAGCTTGATGTGTTCCCGTACTCCGAAATGATCGAAATAACCTGTCCTTCATCAAGGCCCAGTCTTTCGGCGGTAAAACTCAGTATTCTTTGGTTTGCCTGATGAGGCACAATGTACTTTACATCCGATATGTTAAGATGCGCCTTTGAAAGAACATCCTTTATTCCGCTGCTCATCGCGCCGACGGCGTATTTAAAGGTCTCCTGCCCCTTCATCTGAAGAAACATGGGATTTTCAGGCTGCTCGGCCGTCTTAAAAGGTGAATTTCCGAACGGCATGTTGATCTTTATGACATCATCGTTGCCCGAGACGGAAAAAACAGATTCGTACAGATTTGAATCATCCTTCTCCACGACCGCAGCTCCTGCGGCGTCGCCAAAAATAACGGCACAGCTTCGATCGGTCCAGTCGACCATTCTTGACATCTGCTCTCCGCAGACGAGAAGAATTCTTTTCATGCCTATGGAAAAGTACGCCTTTGCCGTTTCAAGCAAAAACAAAAATGAGGAACATGCGGCGCTGATGTCAAAAGCCATGCAGGTCGCTCCGATGTTTTTTTGAACCAGGCATGAAAGCGTGGGAAGCAGCATATCTCCGCTGACCGTCGACCCGATTATCAAATCGATATCGCCGGCGCCCACTCCGGCGTCCTCCATAGCTGCCTTTGCGGCAGTCACGGCCATATCCGTTACCCCTTCGGTAGTGCACACATGACGGTTCTTGATTCCGACACGCTTTGATATCCATTCGTCCGATGTATCGAGAAACTTAGAAAGCTCGTCATTGCTGACGACTTTGGAAGGAACGCAACTTCCTATTCCTGTAATACGCAAGCTCATTTTTATATTTTCCTTTCGGTTTGTGTTATTACTTAATTAATTAAACATATACCTTTGTAAAATTAGTGACAAAAAAAACGAGAAGGTTACAAAAACGTTACAAAAGCAGCGATTTTGCCACACGAGATAAAGGTCGTTTATGAGGAAATGTACATATTTTTATGCTAAAATATTAGTACGAATACTACATACAATAACAAAGAAACGGAGAGGGGCATGGATAAAAGCTTTGAAGAAGTTTATAAAGCGTATTATAACAAAGTCTACTATTTCCTGTTCAGGCTTACGGAAAACCATCACCTTTCCGAAGAATTGACTCAGGAAACCTTTTTCAGAGCGTATCAGGCTTTGTACCGCTTCAGAGGCGAGTGCGACATATTCACCTGGCTTGTCTCCATTGCAAAGCACGTATATTACGATTATCTGAAAAAGAACAAGCTGGCGCTTGATTCCATCAGTTTATCACTGGTTGCGGACACTTACTTCGACGAAACCGAAATGACGCAAGAAGAAACCGTCCAAGAAGAAGATATAAAAAACGCCGCAAAAAAAATAATATCGGGGCTTCCAAAGAAATATCAGGATGTGCTGATTCTCAGAATATACGCCGGAATGTCCTACGAACAGATTGGAAAATCGTTGAAAATCACCCCGAACTCAGCTAAAGTTATATATTTTCGCGCTAAAAAAATGCTTACGGAGGAACTCGAAAATGAAAATTACCTGTGATATCGCGCTCGATCTTATCGGACTTTACCTTGACGGAGAGGCAAGCCCGGACAGCAAAAGAGCGGTTGAGGAGCATCTGAGAGAATGTGAAAGCTGCCGTAAATATTACAGAACGCTCAGAAAGAACACCATAAATCAAACCGACTCAAACTTTCCTTCCCTTTCATCTCCGCCGGATTCGGCATATGAAGAGATAATGATAAGGATCGGCAAAAGAGTCAGAAACACCGGAATGCTGTTTGTGGGAGGCGCCCTGACTTTTGCCGCCATCTGCTCGATCGCAAGCATTCATTTTATCAAAGGACGATAATTTTTATAAATCCGTTATTACTGTTACCTACTTAACCGGGCATGATGTGATTGTCTAAATATGATCTAAATATGAAATAATAATAGGCCGCGTCATCTCGCGGCATATTTTAAAAACAAATACCATTTTATATTATCGACCGTCACAAAAACACAAAGAAAAGCCCAAAGGCAAGCGCAATAACAAACGAGGCAAGCACGTCGGAAATATAGTGAACTCCGCCGAGCACTCTAAGAGCGCAAAGGCAAAGACCGCAAATCATGTTCACGACAAAAAGCCAAGGATTTATGCGAAGGCTTGCAAAGGCTATTATAAAAACCGAAAAGGCATGGCGGCTGGGCATTGAAAAGCAGCCGCGCTCCTTTTTTATTATGGGATCATAGTGCTGAACGGTATAAGGACGCTCTTTTGCAATAAGTTTCCGCAGCGCCGTTGCAAACAAAAAGCCGACTCCGCATACCAAAATACATAAAATCAGTTCCCCATACTTTCGAACAAGAAGATAATATGTTAACATCACAAAAAACAGCAGGAAAATATAAAGAGAAAGCGCAAAGCAAAGAGAAGGTATCGCTGTGGTCAGCGTCCTTCTTTTTCTAATGCTCGCGTTGAGCTCGAAATAAAAATCATCGGTCCTTTTCATATCATCCCGCCGCTTTTGAGCGCGGCACTGTTCAAACAAGCGACAAGTAATTATGCCCTATCGGGCAATTTCTTTGGCATCTCCGCCGATCATGCGCTTTGCCGCGTCAAGCGACAAGGGTATAATCTCTTCGTCGGGGTATTTTGAATTGCTCCCGCCGTACGCATGTATAAAATATCTGCCGTCATCGTCAAGCAGCAGCTCTTCAATATAATCGCTGTCGTTTGATATTCTTCCGCGTTTTGTCTTTTTTATAAGTTTTGCCTTTTCGGTGTTGTACTCTACCCTGCGAATAATTATCCTCATGACCAAATACCCCCTACGGTTATATTTTAGTCATCGGTCAAATATTTAATTCGCACTTTGGAAAATAAGATACTGTTTTAATCGCGTTTTTCCATCTTTCGTATAACGCGTCAGCCTTGTCCTTCGGCATAGAAGGAACAAAGACTTTTTCCGATTCTCTCATGTTTTTAAGCTCGTCAAACGTCCAAATGCCCGCGTAAAGACCGGCAAGAAAGGCGGCTCCCAACGCCGTGGATTCCACGCAACGAGGACGATCGACTTCACATCTGAGAATGTCGGACTCAAACTGCATCATAATGTCGCTGACACACGCGCCTCCGTCCACCTTTAGCCGTAAAATCTCGCATGAAAACTCTTTTTCCATAGTTTTCACAAGATCTGCGACCTGAAAAGCGATCCCGTCAAGAACTGCGCGGCAAATGTGTTCCCTGCCGGTTCCGCGTGTAAGGCCCAAAAGCATTCCTCTTGCATACATGTCCCAATACGGTGCGCCGAGTCCGGTAAAGGCCGAAACAAAGAGAACGCCGCCGCTGTCGGGTACTTTGCCTGCGTATATGTCGCATTCTTTTGCAGTGTTTATTATCTTCAACTCGTCGCGAAGCCACTGTATAGAGCTTCCCGCATTGAAAACGCTGCCTTCTGCCGCGTATACCGCCCGGCTTCCTATTTTCCACGCAACGGTGCAGACAAGCTTATCGGCAAGCTTTATTTTCTCTCCAATGTTCATAAGAGTGAAGCAGCCGGTGCCGTATGTGTTTTTAACGTCGCCTTCTGCAAAACACTGTTGACCGAACATCGCGCCCTGTTGATCGCCGATCGATGCGCAGATCTTCAGACCCGTGAGACATTCGGGGATATTGTCGGCTTTTCTGATCGTACCGTAATCGCAGCAGTTATCCATCACCTTCGGAAGCGAAGAAAGCGGGATAGAAAGCAGCTTACATATATTTTCATCCCATTCAAGCTTTTCAATATCAAAAAGCATGGTTCGGCTCGCGTTTGTCACATCAGTGTAATGATTGCCGGTTAGGTTCCAAATAAGCCAGCAATCAACAGTGCCAAACAGCAGCCTTCCCTTATTTGCAAGCTCTCTTGCCTTTGGGACATTGTCAAGTATCCACTTCATTTTTGTCGCCGAGAAATACGCGTCTATCCCGAGTCCCATGTGACTGTGTATATACTCGCCGTGTCCCGAGGATATGAGTTCTTCGCATATATTTGCGCTTCTGCGGCACTGCCACACTATCGCGCGATACACAGGAGAGCCCGTTTCTCTGTCCCATGCTACAACCGTCTCGCGCTGATTGGTTATACCGACCGCGTCGATTTTATCTTTGAATTCATGCACGCACTCGCCGGCGCACCATAGCTCGCTGTCAAGTATCTCGATCGGGTCGTGCTCCACAAAACCGGGAGCCGGATAATACTGCTTTATACTTTTTGAATGTTGACAAACGATTCTTGCCCGGTCGTCGAATATCAGCGCGCGGGAAGAGGTCGTCCCTTGATCAAGAGCAAGTATTGCCATTTTTGCGCTTCCTTTTACCGTTCTATAGTTTTATAATTATTGATATACCCTTATGTAGTCTATGATATACTGCTGCGGAAAAACCGTGTCCGCGTTAGGAGAGCCCGGCCAGTCGCCTCCAACCGCGAGGTTTATAAGTATGTAAAATTCCTGCTTAAACATGGAAAATTGATCGCCGCTTATGTCTATAACGCAAAACTGCTTATCGTCCACAAACCATTTTATATAGCTTTCACTCCATTCAACCGCGTAGGTGTGAAAGGAGTCGTAAAGATTCTCGCTCAAGGTGGTGCTCAGTCCGTACTGCATGTGATTGTAGGGATTTGTACTTCCCCAGTGAACAGTACCGTAAACGGTGTTTTCTCTTCCGACTCCACCTATCTTCTCCATAATGTCGATTTCGCCGCAGGCAGGCCATGAGTTGCTGTTACCCATCATCCAAAAAGCGGGCCATATTCCCTGTCCCACCGGGAGGATCGCCCTCATCTCGATGTAACCGTATTTAAATGAGAATTTTCCCTTGGTGTTGAGCCGCGCGCTCGTATACGCGAAGTTGTTCATTTTCTCCTTATACGCCTCGATTATAAGGCAATCCGAGTCGATTCGTGAGTTCTTTTCCCTGTCGTTGTAGTACTGGAGCTCATTGTTGGCTATATACCCAAATTCGTAATTCCAAGTTTTTGTGTCTATCCTGTCGGAATCAAATTCCTCCGACCATATCAGATTGTATTTACCGTGCGTTTTTTTACTTTCGTCAAGCGTATCGGTTCGCCCTATGTGCTTTCCCGCGCCGGTTTTGTCCCTTATGTAGTCTATTTGATACTCTTCCATTTTATTTGATATCACCGTATCCTTTCTTATTGATATTTCACTGTCTGTCATAAAATTCAGCTCGAACAGAGAAAACGCGTAACAAAGAGAAAGATAGTTGTCTCCCGCAAAAGCGAGTTTGCTGCCGTCATAACCTATCGAATATGTAAAGCTTTCGCCTATTTTCTCATTCATTTGCGCGGAGAGCGGACGGTTAGTGTTGCCGATAAGTATTTCAATATGATCATTTGGAGTTTCCTCCCCCGGCTTTACCCAGTCTGTGGAAAGAGCGAGCGTTATGCCGTATCTCTCTTTTACAAGATCCCTGAAATACAGCATCGCGTCGGTTTCATATGTCTTAGGGCTGTCGGGACGTACTATGACCGCCATAGAAAATCTCTCAAGCGTTATTGTGCCGTCTTGATTGCCGTTTGTGTCGTTTGAGTCTGCACAGGAGGCAAAAAGCTGAAGAACCGAAAAAAGCAGCAATAAAAAAGATACATAGGATTTAAGCTTCATTGTACAATCCTTTCCGATTTGCCGCGCGGTGCTTTTGCTATCGGTTTTGCACTCTCGGACTATAATATACGCGGCCAAAAAGACATAGAGAGCACTTGCGCCATTGTGTTACTGATTCAAATGCTCAAAGGCAAAAGGCTCCGTCGTGCTGAGAACAACGTTTGTCGCCGAATACTGTACTACCGCCACTTGCGATATGTTATCGGGAGATTTTGTGTAACGCACCCTGATAAGATCCTCGCCGATCATCTCCGTGTCGGTAAATAGCCTGCCGTTTACTTCTATAACGCTCCATTTTGTGAAATTTTCGCCCGTTACATATAAATATCCGTTTTCTAAGCGGCAGTCATTTATCTTGATATCCCTGATTCCCATTTTCATGTCGAGAACAGGATAGCGCTCTTTGTTGCCGCCGTACACATAGCGCTTTCCGTACAGCATGTCATAGCTCAAATCGTGGAACCACTCCATATACAGCTCTTCATTTGCGCATTTTTGGTGAAACTTTGTTAGGATGCCGTTTTCTATTCCGAGAGTTTTGAGCACTTTTGCCGAAAGCTGATAGGTTGAAATGTCTCCGATACGCTCGGCTCTTTCCTCAAGTCCGAAATTTGACACCATGACATACTCGGTGGTATATATGTTTCCGTTTGAAAGATCCTCATTCTTTATAAACAGACTCGGAAGATGGTCGCCGTAAAACACTATAACCGTTTCCTCGTCGAGTTTTTTTACCGCGCTGACAAGCTCTTTTATAAAGTCGTCCATTTCATCTATCTGATTTACGTAGTAACTGTAAGAAGGAAGCAGGTCCGTTTCTCCCTCATATCCGTCCGCATAGGATACTGAAATGCGCTCGTTGTATCCGTCGACCGTTTCGGAAGGAGGATATTTACCGTGCCCTTGCACCGAGACCGCCATGACAAAATCAGGACCTGATGTGCTTTTCAGCGCGTCTGTTATCTGAGATGTGAGTATTGAATCGTCAGGCCATTTGCCGCTTGCGTTGTACTCTACCTTGTTCATGTATTCAATGCTGGTGAAGCTTTCAAAGCCAAGGTGAGGGTACACCTCGTTACGGTCGTAAAACGAGCCCTCGTAATTGTGCACCGCGTGCGTGGAGTAACCGATCTCCATGAGATCATACGCGACCGTCTCACATGTGTAGTTTTTGAGAACCGTTTTATAAGGGTATTCTCCTGCCCCGAAAAAATCAAGGTCCATTCCGGAGAGCACCTCAAATTCAGTGTTTACCGTTCCCGAGCCTATAACGGGAACGGTCAGAAATCCGCTCAGCCCTTCTTTTTTAAGCTGTTCAAAATACAAAACAGGATTTTCCGAAAAAGAAAGGATGTCAAGGTAGTTTACGTCAAAAAAGCTTTCAAGCTGAACATAAATTATGTTTGGTTTGCTGTCGGGAACGCCGGTTTCATCGACGTCGATCTTGTTTAATATATCGGCAATCGAGTACTCGCTGTACTGAGAGGGTTTATCGATTCCCCGATCAAAGGCTCCGGCAACAAAGCAAAACGGAAAACCGTAATCGGCATAAGCGTTATTGAGATTATAAAAGTCGGTTGAAAGCGCGGAAGTCCATATTCCGACATTCAGGGAAATGATAAGAGAAAGCGCAAGTGAAACGGTTATCACCGCCGCCTTTTTCAGATTTACCTTGTATGAACGAAGCTTTATCGCCGCAAAGACGAGCAAAGAAATCGTGATTATAAATAAAATGGCAATACCTATAATCTCAAACGCCGTTAAATATACCGAAAATATTTTGGCAACGCTCGGTATAAGAGTAAAATCAACCGCTGTAAGGGGAGTTACCCTCTTAAACTGCAAAACGAAATTTGCAAAACCAAGTCCAAACCATATTATCGAGATAAAGAAAAACGTAAAGCTTCTTTTGGGAATAAAAAAGGAGAAAGACAGTGTGAAAAAGATGATAAGAGCGTTTATCAAAAAACCAAAAGGATTGAAAACAAGGAATTTTAGCGCCGCGGTAATCGAATGGTTTGAGAGTATTTCAATTACAAATTCAAGAATCAGTGAAAAAATCGCGTAAAACGCAACCGAGTCGAAAATAGCCGGAGCTCCTTCGGCGTTTTTCGCAGTCAGCTTTTTATATATTTTTGTAAGTTTATTTTTAAATTTCATATGAACTCCGCATTTGATAAATCAAGGTATATTTTACATTCTACATATTAACAAAAAAGGAATACAGTTTGAACAATTGTAAAAATAAAAGACATACATAAATACAGAGTCCGCACCGACGATCATAATTTAAGCTCAGACCCGGTACGGACACGGATAAAACAACCGTTTTTTATCTTGTAAAACTTTTCGCGGCTTTACAGGCGCTTTTGTAAATATTTTTTGCGACAATCACGGCAAGAAGAGCTCTTATTTTGCCCGTCATGCCAAGGTCACCTCGTGACCGATCTCTGCGGAAAGATATACTGCGTCAAGTATTTTCATAAGCGCCACGCCGTCCTTTGCGGGTGCGATGCACTCCGTTTTACCGTTTATACAGTCGATAAAGTGGGATATTTCGTTCTCAAAAAGTCCGTCAAAGGAAAGCGCGGTAGGCATGTCAAGCTGAACGTTGCACAAATAGTTGTTTACATCGCTATAAAGCTCAAGCTCCGGGTCAAGCTTTGCTCCTCCTTTGGTTCCAAAAAGCTCGATCTTTTCCTCCGGGGATTTTATATTGAGCGAGAATGAGGCTTCGATATGTAAAACAGAGCCGTTGTCAAATCTGATCATAGCCGAGGCGAGATCTTCCACCGTACACATGTCTTTGCCACTTGAGCTTGCCGCACGGTAATGACCCGGAGCCTTTTTTATATTTGGTCTGTTAAACAGCTTTTGGAATGTGGCGCCGTAAACCGATATTGGCATCGGTCCGCCCATAAGATACCTTACAAGATCAATAACATGCACCCCGAGGTCGATAAGAGGACCGCCTCCGCTTCTGCTCCTGTCGGCAAACCAACCGTTGGGATTTCCGTCCCGGCGAAGATATGTGGCTTTTGAATAGTATATCTCCCCGAGATAATCGGTATCTATAAACTCTTTAAGTATTTTGCAGTCGTTACCGTGTCTTCTGACAAATCCGATCATAAGAAGCTTGCCGCTTTCATCGGCAACTTTTTTCATTTTCTCGGCTTCGGCGGAATTCAGTGCCATGGGCTTTTCGCAAAGCACATGCTTTCCCGCCTTAAGAGCCGCTATGGTACACGGAGCGTGAGCGCTGTTCCATGTGCATACGCTGACCGCGTCAAGTTCCTTCAGGCTAAGCATATCGTTTACATCGGTGAACAGTTTCGTAACACCGAACTTTTTGCCCATATACTCAAGCCTTTCTCTGTTGATATCGCAAAACGCGTAAAGCTCTACATCCGGCCGCTTCAAATATCCGTATATGTGCGAAACCGATATGCTGCCGACTCCTATTATACCAACTTTTATCTTCATGAACTTTTCCTCTTTTTGTCGATAAATCTTATAAAAAACAATTTAAATCAGTTGTTGTTTATTATGTTTTTAAGAAATGTGACCGCCGTCTCGATATCCTTTGCGGGGTCCTCTCCGCACTCGCGTTCGATGGTCAAAAATCCTCTATATCCCACTTCCTCAAGCGCCCTCATATATGAGACAAAATCGACGTTTCCTTCTCCGAGAGGCATTTCACGATATGAAGGCCCGCTGTGCTTTGCCTGTGCGTCGGCCTTCACGCCGTATACGACTTCGGCATCCTTTTTGTAAAGCATGATACCGTCTTTGGCGTGTGTGTGAACAATGTAATCCCCGAGCGTATAAACCGCTTTCACGGGGTCCTCTCCAGTTACCATAACAAGGTTTGCGGGGTCGAGGTTAACCGCCACCCCCTTTGAATCAAGCGAATCGAGAAAGGTTTTCAGCGTAAGCGCCGTTTCGGGGCCGGTTTCAATTGCAAAATGCGCCTTTACACTGTCAGCGTATTCGGCAAGCTCCCGGCAAGCCTCCTGCATTATTTTATACCTGTCATGCGTGATATCTGACGGTACAACGCCTATATGCGTCGTCACTACATCAGTATCAAGCTTTTTTGCAAGATCGAGAATGCGCTTTGATTTTTCGATGAGCTTTGGATTTTTTTCCCTGTTGCCGAAACCCATTCCGAGATCTCCGCAGAGAGCGGAAAAGACAAGTCCGTTGTCGGACATCATTTTTTTGATTTCGCAAATGCGGGAAGAGGTCATATTTTCTGGTGAATTTTCTCCGTTTGTGGAGTACATTTGAATACCCTTTGCCCCTATTTGCGCCGCCTTTTTTATCGCGTCTTTTGTGGACAGTCTGAAAGAATCGAGCATAGCTCCTATCGGAAAGTTGTACATAAGCAGTTTCCTTTCTTTAATCTGAAATCTAAAATCTAAAATCTAAAATCTAAAATCAAATTCCAAGCTCCTTGTGAAACTCGCATGAATAGATAGATCTTGCAAGACGTGCGATAACGGGATCGATTTTTTTGGCGGATGCGATATTCAAAAGCGCGTCCTCGGCAAGTCCCTGCCGAATAAGCGATATTGCCAATGAAGTCCTTCTTTTCTTGGATTTTTCGGTGTAGTTTTCATTGATAAGAGAATACACTTCAAAATCAAGTCTGCGAAAATCGTAATAGTATTTTGCAAATATCTCTTTTCCGATTTTGCGCAGCATCATATCCACATACTCTTCGCGCGTTACCTCGGCGCCCGCGATGTAATAGTATTCCACCGCATTGCATGGATATTGTAACATATCATTCACCCGATTTCAATACAAACTTTTGAATTTCCGCTTTGATTTCCCCATACATGTACAGAGAACCGAATATAAAAATCGCTTCCCTGCTTTTTTTGGCTGCGTCAAACGCGCCCGCCACGGCGCTTTTTATATCGTCGCAGCTTGTAACGCATTTTGCCCCGAGCTTTTTATATACGTCGGCAAGGGATTGTGCGTCAAGCGCCCTTTTGTTGTTCGGCGTCACGGTAAAAACACATGAGGCGTGAGGACGCATTATCTCTGCCATTTTTGAATAATCCTTGTCTTTCATGACCCCGGTGACAAAAATAAGCTTTTTTTCTCCAAAAACGGCTTCAACCGTTTTTTCAACGCTCTCGCAGCCCTGCATGTTATGGCATCCGTCAAATATCACAAGAGGGTCGCGAGAGAGCACCTCAAAACGTCCTTTCCAAAAAGCATTTGCAAGTCCTTGCCTTATATTATCTTCTCCGATTCTCAATCCCTGTTTTTTTAGAATATCGATGCAATACAGGACGGTAATCGCGTTTGTCATTTGATATTCACCCGCAAGAAAAAGACAGACGCGTTTCATTAGACCGCAATCAAACCGTATGCCGTCAATACTCATATCGATAAGCCGGGGGACATCGCTCACTCTCACACAGTCGGCGCCTTTACGCTTGGCGACAGATGCTATGACCTCGTACGCCGCCTGATCCTTGCAGTTTACGACAACCGGACAATTTTCTTTAATAATGCCCGCCTTATGAAAAGCGATGTCCGAAAGTTTAGGGCCTAAAAAGGCAGTGTGATCCTTTGCGATTCCGGTTATAACGGATAAAATCGGAGAATCTATTACATTGGTGGCGTCAAGGAGTCCGCCCATACAACACTCTATAATTACGATATCGGTATTAAGCAAGCTGAAATAGTAATACGCGGCGGCAGTGTAAAATTCGTACTCGGTCGCTTCCGCCCTCTCGCATTCGGGCATAAGCTTTTTAGTAAGCAAAGCAAAGTCAAGGTCGGATATTTCCCGACCGTTATATACAAACATCTCATTTACCCTTTCAAGAGCGGGAGAGGTGAACACCCCGACATTATACCCTGCTCTTTTAAGGATAGAGGCGAGCATCGCACATACGGAACCCTTGCCGTTGGTGCCACTTACATGTATACAGCGCAGCTTCTTTTGAGGATTGCCAAGAGAAGAAAGAAGACCGCTTATCCTTTCCAGTCCGGGCTTGCTGCCCCGAAGAGCGAGCTTTTTTATATATTCGAGACTTTCGTTATATGTCATGTCACTTCAGTTTTACAATATACTTGTTTACAGCCTTGTTTTTCAGCAGCAGATGAATGACAATCACCTCGATAAAGCAGATAACCGCCGAAAAAGCGAGCCCGATAAATAATCCGACAAAGGGCATTCCAAAATATATCATCTTACCTATCGATTTTATGATCACCTGCCCTACAAGGTGTCCAATTGCAGCCGCGGCTATGAGTTTGACAAGCCCGTCTTTTTTTATGATCCCTGCGACAATACCGCTGAAAGCGCCTACGCATACGGCGCCGAGAGTGATGATGGGGTTGATTTGAGGGTTTGTAGAACACAGACAGCTTATTACATCCTCGCACAGACCGACAACGGCGCCGTACAACGGCCCAAGCGTAACCGAGGCAAAAATCACAGGCAGATTCTCAAACGTAAGCCTGTAATAAAAGCCGAAGGTGAACAAATCCTTGCAAACAATTCCTATAACCGTACTCAAAGCAATCAGCATTGCGCATGTCGTTATACGCATTACATGCTTGATTTTTTCATTTTTTTGCATAATAAAACCTCCTTTACCGCGCTAAGCAAAAGCGAGAATAAAGAAGGGTATACCATTTTATTCAAGTCGCGAAGCGGGATGCAGAGCAGACACCGCAAGCATAAATGCTTTTCGTTCTGTCGACAACTCCCCGTTCGACAAACACTTGACGCGCACTGCTCTTACTCTTCAAATTTTGTTTATGTGTTAATTATAGCATCCATTTTAATTTTGTCAATAGCAAAGCGTAAATTTTTCTGTTTAAAAAATCAAGCGTCCGTTGCAAAATGGCGGACGCTTGTAAAACAATCGTTATTTTTTATCTTTGAACCCTTCCGCTGCCGTCTCCTCCGGCGAGTTTTTCGACTTCCAAAACACTCACTCTGTTGAAATCGCCTTCAACCGAGTGCTTAAGGGCGGAGGCAGCCACCGCAAACTCTATCGAGTCGGCGGAGGATTTGCCCGAAAGTATGGCATATATCAGACCTGCCCCGAAACTGTCTCCTCCTCCGACGCGGTCGACTATGTTCATATGGTATGACTTTGAAAAACAGTAATTGTTCCCGTCATACAGCAGCGCCGCCCAGTCGTTGACACTTGCGGAAATGGAAGTGCGCAGGGTTATAGCCACCTTTTCAAACCCAAAGGTATTTGCAAGCTGCAAGGCCACCGAACGGTATCCCTCTCGATCGAGTTTTCCTCCGTATATATCGGTGTTGGCAGCCTCTATACCAAACACGTCTTTTGCATCCTCCTCATTGGCGATGCAAACATCCACAAAGCGGCAAAGCTCGCTCATGGTACGCTTGGCCTGTTCTTTTGTCCAAAGCTTGCCTCTGTAATTCAAATCGCAGGAAATCTTAACGCCGAGCGCCTTGGCCGCCTTACAAGCCTCAAGGCATATACGCGCCACGTTTTCTCCCAGCGCCGGGGTTATCCCGGTAAAATGGAACCAATCGGCGCCGTCAAATATCTCATTCCAGTTGAAATCACTTGATTCTGCCTCGGAAATTGCCGAATGAGCGCGGTCGTAAATGCATACGGAGCCTCGCTGTGAAGCGCCTTTTTCAAGATAATATATACCCACTCGGTCCCCTCCGCGCACGATCTTCGAGGTGTCTACTCCAAAGTATCTCAGAGAATTTACGGCAGCCTCGCCTATGGCATGCTTGGGGAGTTTTGTCACATAAACGCTGTCAAGTCCGAAATTCGCAAGAGAGACGGCGACATTCGCCTCGCCGCCTCCGAAGGTAGCCTGCATTTGATCGTTTTGAAAGAAACGGTAATAGCCGTTCGGCGCAAGACGCAGCATTATTTCTCCGAATGTAACGACTTTTTTCATTTTTTATCACCATCCTCATTACTCATTTTTGCAAGAGCTTCTTTTACAAAAAAGCTGCCGCCAATCGCTTCAACCTTGTCAAAGGCGAGAAATTCGTCGATATTTGAGCGGTCGACTCCCCCCGTAGGGATGAATTTGACCTGCGGGAAAGGAGCGGACAGCGCTTTGAGCGCCTTAAGTCCTCCGTAAATGTTGGCGGGAAAAAACTTCACCGTGGTAATGCCGAGATCGAGCGCCTGCATTATCTCGGTCGGTGTAACGCAGCCCGGATAATAGGGAATATTCTCTTTTTTGCATATCTGGGCAACCGCCGCGGAAAGTCCGGGCGAAACAATGAACTCCGCTCCCGACGCGATCGCCTTGACGCATTGCTCGGCGTTTATAACCGTTCCCGCCCCTATAGACATTTCACTATGATTTTTTCTCGCGTACGCTATCGCCTCAGCGGCGCAGCCGGTGCGAAAGGTTATCTCCGCCGTGTTGATACCGTTATTTTTAAGCGCGGTCAGTATTTTTTCGGTCTCTTCGATACTGTTGACAACTACAACCGGTATGAATTTTTCCATTATTGATAACACCTGCCTTTTTACTGTATCATACTCCCGAATATGCGGAAAATCCGCCGTCGATGGGGAGCACTACGCCTGTTATGAATCCGGCGGCCTTATTGTTTATCAGAAAGAGCAGACCGCCCGCAAGCTCTTCGGTTTCGCCGAATCTTCCCATGGGTGTCGCGGCGATTATTTTTTCAGTACGCTTTGTTGGAGTGCCGTCTTCATTCCACAAAAGTTTTGCGTTCTGTGAGGTAGAAAAGAAGCCGGGGGCTATGGCGTTGACTCTGATGCCGACTTTGCAAAAATGCACCGCAAGCCACATCGTAAAGTTTGATATAGCCGCTTTCGCGCCGGAATACGCGGGGATTTTGGTAAGGGGCGTGTAGGCGTTCATGGATGAAATATTAAGAATGGAGCATCCCTCGCGCCCTATCATCTGCTTTGCAAACACCTGAGTGGGTATGAGAGTACCGAGAAAATTGAGGTCAAACACGAATTTTATCCCATCGTTGTCAAGATCAAAAAAGCTCTTTGTCTGCGAATCTATGTCCCCCACCTCAAAATACTCCTTGTCGGTGGTGGCTCTTGGATTGTTTCCGCCAGCTCCGTTTATTAGAATATCACATGGGCCGAGTTCATCATGCACCTTTTGAGCGACTGCATCGCAAATTTCCTTGTCAAGAACATTGCACTTGTACGCTTTGGCGCATCCTCCTTCTTTAACTATCTCTTCTGCAAATTTCTTCGCAGCTTCTTCATTGAGATCAAGCAGCGCAACTTTTGCGCCCGCGCGCGCGAGCACCTTTGAAAAATAGCTGCAAAGCACGCCGGCAGCTCCCGTAATAACGGCAACCTTACCGAAAAGATCGGTGTCAAGTACGTTTTTTTCCATAAAATATATCTTCCTTTCTTTCTAAAAAATTATCCGTAGATTTTTTCGTAAGCTTCAAAGAGGCCGTTTAAATATGTCGCACCGAGAGCCCTGTCATACAGCCCGTATCCGGGCTTTCCGCTCTCTCCCCAAATCATTCTTCCGTGGTCGGGTCTGACATAACCGTCATAACCGTTTTTAGCAAGGACCCTTACTATCTCGCCGATATCAAGCGAACCGCAGGAAGAAAGATGCGCCCGCTCTTCAAAGGATCCGTCTTCCATAAGCTTGACGTTTCTTATATGCATAAACGCGATGCGCCCCACCGCCGAATACTTTTTTACCATTGAAACCACATCGTTGCTCTTGGCGCAGCCAAGACTGCCCGTGCACAGGCACAAAGAGTTTGCAGGGCTGTCGACTATGGACAGCATTCGGTCGAGATTCTTTTCACAGGTTATGATTCGCGGAAGATTGAAAATCGGATACGGAGGATCGTCCGGATGTATCGCCATTTTAACGCCGCATTGTTGCGCGACGGGTATCACCTTTTTTAGAAAGGTCTCGAGGTTTTTCCAAAGGCCTTCCTCACCGAGAGCGGAATAAGCGTTTATAAGTCCTCTGACTTCAAGCTGAGTATAGCTTGAATCCCATCCGGGAAGGTGAATATCATCGGTAAGAGGATCAAGCCCTTTAAGCTGATCCATGTACATAACAAGACTTGTGGAACCGTCATTGGCCCTTTTGTCAAGCTGAGTTCGCGTCCAATCAAAGACGGGCATAAAATTGTAGGTAATACATTTTACCCCATACTTCGCACAGCGCCTGATATTTTCGCAGTAAACATCAATAAGCTTGTCCGCATTCTCTCTTCCAAGCTTTATATCTTCATGCACGGGAATGGATTCGACCACGTCAAACACCAGTCCGTGGGCCTCGCAGTTTCTCTTGATTTTTGCAAGAGAGCCCTCGCTCCACACTTCGCCCGGCTTCACGTCGTAAACGGCGGAAACGATTGAGCGCATACCCGGTATCTGAGAAATATATTCAAGGGTGACGGGGTCGTCCTCGCCGTACCAGCGAAAAGACATTTTCATTTTCATATTTTTATTTTCCTTTCAAAAATATACAAAAAGTCAAAAGTGAAGATACAAAAATTGCGTAAAGTGCTGCGCGCGCATTTTTAAGAAGGGCTCACGAAAAATGCCGCGGGCCTAACTTAGGTGTCATACGACTGTACAATCAAGCGATTTTACTGCATTGAAGAGCAAACAAGTGCCAAAAAAGCCTGCTGTACGGCAGGCTTTTTTAATGGTGCACCCTCGGGGACTCGAACCCCGGACCCACTGATTAAGAGTCAGTTGCTCTACCAACTGAGCTAAGGGTGCTTGAATCATGCGACGCAAATAATTATAACACCGCATTTGAGGTTTGTCAATACTTTTTATGATTTTTTTTACTCTCAAAAAAAGATTGTTTGTCACATGTGAAACAAAAAGCAAAATCAAGTCTACCGATCCGTACCGCAAAGCAGACAATAAATATTAACAATATGTTTAATTTCACTCATTCACTTGAAATTTTGACAGAGTATGATATAATAATAATGTTTAAAATTAATGATTAATGAGCGCCGCGCGGTACTGCTACACATGCAAGAACAGCTCAGCTCAAAGCAAAAGGAATCGATATGATGAAAGTACTCAAGTTTTTATGGCAAAAACTGCTCCTGCCGACCTTTGCCGTTTACACACTTCTCTCAACCGTTACGCTGTTTTTTCTGACCGTGATCACAAAAGACACTCAAAAGCCCGCCCTGACCCTTTCTTCATCCGTCATGCTGCTGTTTTTGTCTCTTTTTGTCTGCGGCGCGACGCTTATATTTTATTTGCCGAAGCTGCGTCTGTGTTTTAAGCTTCCCCTTAATTTTTTTGCTACTTTGTTTTCTATTATTATCATTATATCGTTCGGTTCTTACGAAATGGATGCAAATTCTTTGGTGCTTATTCTTGTATTTACCTTCGTTTATATAATAGTGGCAATACCTGTTCTTGTTATAAAATCGATTATCGATAAAAAAAGCAAAGAGGAAAAGAGCTATACGAGCATGTTCAAGGGCAAGTAATACAGATTCTGAATTTTTATTCGCATTTAAGTTCGTTTAAGTATGCCGTAAGGCTGTTTATAGTAAGTCCGTTTTCACACGCTTTGTTTTCATACTCGGTCATTATATTGTCCTTGGCAAAAGGGCTGTTATGCAGATCATATGTCAGATCCTCCACTCTGAAGCCGTTTTCCTTAAGCTGCTCTATCGTAAAATCAAAAAGAGGTCTGTTGTCGGTTTTAAAACATATTTTGCCGTTTGGAGCAAGTATTTCACGGTATATATTCAAAAACTTACTGTATGTCAGCCTTCTCTTATAATGCCGCGCCTTATGCCACGGATCGGAGAAATTAAGGTATATTACAGATATTTCACCCTTTTTAAAATATGTTCCAAGCTCCGACGCGTTTACATTTATGAATTTAAGGTTGGGGATATTATCTTTTGAGGCAAGCTCCAGCGCGCTGATCAGCGCGTCTGTCATAACCTCGACAGCGATATAATTTTTATTCGGATACCGCTTTGCAAGCTCGCATATAAACCTTCCCTTTCCGCATCCGATCTCGAGCTCCGCGGGAAGCATTTTCGAATAAGTTTCCCTGTCGGGAGAGGTTATAAGAAAATCGGAGCATGTTTCAAGCCTTTTTTCCCTGTTTTTCTTTTTTCTCATTCTCATATTGATTATTTCCTTTTTTTATGGTATCATTATAAGGCGGATGCGCGATCACATCTTATTAAGATATGCAAAATACGGCGCAGGCGCACCGAACTAATATATTATACATTTGTTTTTCTCTTATTTCAACATCATTTTATAAAGTTATGCAAGATACCGATCAATTTTAAATATTGCCGCCATATGGCGGCGGAAACGGAGAGTAATATGACAAACGAAGAATTTGTCGGCGCCGTGAAGACACGGTTGACAGAACGAGGTCTTCCGTCCGACTTTATTGACAAACAATGCGAAAAGCTGCTGGCAAAGATAAATGATTTGCCGGCGGAAACAGCAAGCAGATACGCCTCGGAGTCCAATGTTGAGTTAATAAGCACCAAGATCGCCGAAAAATTTTCATCGGAAGATGCAAAAAAGGACGCCTCGCTTGAGGGCTCGCTCGGCGACAAAACCAAAACAATGAACATGCCGCAGCAGACAGGAGAAAGCGCGTCAAGCGTACCGCACAAAAAAAGTGCTCCCTCCGACGTGGTAGTTGTATACGACAAAAAATTCGATCAAAAAAAGCACGCCTCCCGATCGCTCGGCCTTACCTTCGGCAAAGGAATAGCATCTGAAAACGAACACCCGACTATGCTTTTTGCGGCCCTTCTTTTGCTTATCGCTCCCGTTGGCGTTTTGGCGTTCGGAGTAAGCTTTATCGCATTTCTTGCGGTGTTTCTCGCCCTTGCCGCAGTGATCGTACTTATGGTCGGCGTTATAATAGCAGTCGTCGGAATCGGCTCGCTTATTTCGGTCGCCTCCCTGCTTTACGGAGCCACTCAGGTGCTTTCAAATCCGCGGTATATAGGTATACACGAGATAGGTCTTGGACTTCTTGCGGCGGGTATCACGATATTTGTCAGCGTCATTCTTTACAACATTGCCCTGAAACTTGTTCCTTTTATTTACGCAAAGCTTCTCACCTTTATTAACTTTTCATACAGAAAGACAAAAGAGATATTCATAAAAGCCAAGAAAGGATGTGAAAATCTGTGAAGTTTACCTCAATAGTTTTTCTTTTCATATCCATAATACTCGTGTTCGGCGGCATATTTGCCATGAGCTATGCGAGAAACATTGCGGGAGACGACGTGCTGATCGACGGCTACTCATGGAGTGAGGACGGTCAAAATACAACCTCTATGCCTCTTGACGAGGAAGAACTTATGAGAATTACACTCACTCTTTCGGATTGCGATATTATCATTGAAGAAGGCGCCGAGGAGTCGTTTGTCGAGCTTACGAACTTTAAGCCCAACGCATACCTATGCACCACAAGCAGCAAAGCTCTGACCGTTTCGGACGACATATCGATAACAGACTATCTGAGCTTTGACGGTTCGGGCGTAAAATTCTCCGGAGTTTGGCAGACCCTTTATTCTGCGTACATGTCAAGAAAACTTTCAACCGAGGATATGCGGCGCTCTTTGGTAATCCACATGAAGAATACGGAAGAGTTAAAACAAATAAATCTTTCTTTGAGCAACTGCACACTGAGCATGCACGACATTTCCGGTAACGGAGACATAAAAATCGACGCATCAAAATCAAATATCGAGCTTTCAAACGTGACCTCCGCCATACTCTCCCTGGACGGCAAGAACACCGAATACTCGCTGCTTAACATCAATGCCAACAGCTTCACATCAGAGCTTGGCTCGGGCACGATAGACGTAAACGGACTTACTTCAAAGTCGATCAAAATCGACGTGAAAGAGCCGACGATAACGCTGACCAAAGCCAATTTCACCACATTTAACGCAAAAATTAAAAAAGGAGACCTCAAGCTCTCCACGGATTATGACATGACAAACTTTGCAAGGCAGCTTGAAACGAAGGCAGGAAGCATTATTATTGACGGCGTAAACAGCGGTTCCTCGTTCAGCTCGGATAAGGACACGAAATATCCCGGTTCCATAACGATCGAGATAGAGGAAGGCAACGCAGATGTCAGCTACGGCAGCCTTGTTATAGTGCCGGACGATTCGACGGCCGAGGAAGGTGAAAACGGTCAAAATTCCTCAAATGAATAAATTTACAACACAATAAAGAATAAAAACGAGCCCTTTGACAAAACATAATACCGTAAATTCTTTCGGATGCGAACAAATGCGGATCCCCAAGGATTTAGACAGTGAACTTTTTCACAGTGTATTTACCTTTGAATATTCAAGGTTTACTATGAAAGAAAGGGAGCCTTTGTATAAATACAAAGGCGTATGTTATTATGTTTGACAGACTTGCACTCGTTTTTTTGATAATCGGCGGTCTGAACTGGGGAAGCATAGGGCTTTTCAAGTTTGATATAGTAGCGTGGATCTGCGGCGGGCAGACGGCAATTATAAGCAGAATCATTTATACTGTTGTCGGCCTGTTTGCAATTTGGTGCATATCACTTCTCTTCCGCGAACACAACGCAGTTCTCGGTTCCGACGATTATGAATAAAAACACCGGGTTTTTTGCAAATTTTAAATTTGCAAAAAACCCGGCTTCCTTTTTCAATTTTTTTGCACGCCGAAAAACTTATCCGCTATCCTGACCGAGGCCATTGCGTCCTTAGAATAAGCGTCGGCGCCTATCATTTTTGCGCATTCGGGATTCAGCACCGCTCCGCCGACGACAACGAAAATATCAGGAATATTCTCTTTAAGAAGTGCGATTGTATCCCTCATGGCGGGAACGGTCGTTGTCATAAGAGCGCTGAGCCCCACAAACTTCACGTTCTGTTTGAGCGCGGCCTCAAGAACCGTCTCGGGCTTTACATCCTTGCCGAGATCGATAACATGGTAGCCGTAGCTTTGCAGAACGGTTTTAACGATATTTTTCCCTATATCGTGCAAATCTCCCCGAACGGTCGCAAGTATTATTCTTCCCTTTTCGGACTCCCCGGCAGGCATCCTTTCCTTTATAACTTCAAAGGCCGCCTTTGCCGCGTCGGCGCTCATAAGAAGCTGAGGAAGAAACATCCGCTTGTCCTCAAACTCATTTCCCACATACGTAAGAGCGGGTATGATCTCGCTGTTTATAATGTCAAGCGGCGCGAGTGTTTTGCACATGTCTGCGGCACTCTCGGCAGCGCTCTTTGTTATACCGTCGACTATCGCCTTTTTAAGTCCCTCGAGCTTTGTTGCCCCCGCCGAGTCAGTTAAGGAGTTTTTGGTATCTGATACTGCATCAATTTTGACATTTGTAAATTGTGCGCTTGAAGCAAATGCAATGTAATTTTTGCATCCCTCGTCCATTCCCTTCAGCATAAGATACGTGTGATAAATCTTTTGCATCTCAAATGAAAGCGGATTGACAATGGCAAGATCCAGTCCTCTTTCAAGGGCAAGTGCGAAAAAGCTCCCGTTTACGAAATCCCTTTGAGGTAATCCAAAGGATATGTTTGATACGCCAAGAGATACGCAAACATCGAGTTCCTTTTTTATAAGCGAAATTGAGTCGAGCGTGATCATCGCGCTGTTTACATCCGAAGAAACGGCAAGGGCCAGCGGGTCGACTATTATATCGTGTTTGTCTATACCGTATTCCGCCGCTTTTTTTACGATTTTATGAGCGATGTCAGCCCTTTCTCGAGCGCTGTTCGGAATACCGTTTTCATCGATAGTCAGAGCGATTATCGCTCCGCCGTACTTTGCGGCAAGGGGAAAAACACTCTCCATGCTCTTTTCTTTTCCATTGACGGAATTGATAAGAGGCTTGCCGTTGTATATTCTGAGCGAACCGGCAAGGGCAGTTATGTTAACGGTGTCAAGCTGCAAAGGCAGCTCGGATATCGCCTGTATTTTACAAACCGTCTCGGGCATGAGAGAGCCCTCGTCGATCTCGGGCAGCCCGACATTGACATCAAGTATGTGCGCTCCCGCCTCCTGCTGAGACAGTGCTTCTTTCAGAATATATTCAAAATCGTTCCTTCTGAGCGCATCTTTGAGCTTCGGCTTTCCCGTAGGATTTATCCTTTCGCCGATCAGCAAAGGCTTTTCACCTATATAAAGAGCGTCCGCCCAAGATGATATTACAGTTTTCGGTTTAATTACACGCCGACCGGGAACAATGCTTTTGGTCTTGTCGACGACTTTTTCTATATAGGCGGGTGTGGTGCCGCAGCATCCTCCAACCGCGTTCACGCCAAGCTTTACAAACTCGCACATTGCGTCAGAAAACTCTTCCTCTCCCACGTCGTATACGGTTTTACCGTCGCTCTCGCGCGGAAAACCTGCGTTGGGACATGCAAAAACGGGAAGAGACGTAGCTTCAAGCAGCCGCCGGGCGGTTTTGAGCATCTGTGCGGGACCAACGGAACAGTTAAGTCCTATAGCATCCACCGAAAGCCCTTCGAGCATCGCGCACATAGCCTCGGGGGTAGTTCCCGTCAAAAGCCTTGATCCTTCGTCATAGGTGTTGGAAACGAAAATCGGAAGATTGCAGTTCTCCTTTGCGGCAATGACGGCCGCCTTGGTTTCAAGCGAATCTGAAAAGGTCTCAAACAGTATAAAATCAAAAGCGCTTCCCTTCGCCGCCTTTATTATATCGGCAAAAACTCCCACAGCCTCTTCAAATTCAAGATCTCCGAACGGCTTTATAAGCCTGCCGCAGGGTCCGATATCAAAGGCCACATACACGTTTTCTTTCAGGGACTCCGCGGCGGCGGTGTTCGCAAGCTCAAGCCCCGATTTTACACATTCGGCATAGTTACGCATTTTAAGGGGATTGGCTCCGAAGGTGTTGGAAGTTATCACGTTTGCCCCCGACTTTATATACATCTTGTGAATATCAAGCACAGTGTCGGGATGGGTTATGTTCCACTCGGCGGAATTTTCCCCCGGAAGCAGGCCGTGTTCAATGAGCATACTGCCAAATCCGCCGTCAAAATATAAAAGAGACTCTCTGATTTTTTCGGTTATTTTTTTATTCATTGTACATTACCGCCCGTCTTTTTTATTCCAAATACTGCGCTGACGGTTTTTGAAGGCGTCATTTGCATAGAGGTCAAAAGAGAAATTCCGATCTTCTCGGCTTCAAGAATGCCCAATATCTGCTTTTGGTACTCGATCAAAAAGTCACCATACCCCGGACTTACTCTCGTGTTAATAATGAAATTGCCCTTTATACGCTCCTGAACCTCATCCGCCCAAACCTCGACCGCGGAGGAAGCAAGCGCATCGCACATCATTTGATCAAGAGGCGAAATACTTGCCTGTCTTGTCAAAAATCTGTCGGCGCCTTGTCCGAGAGTAGCGCAGAAGAGAGCCGCCCTGTCGCACCCGTCAAGCGCCCTGTGAAGCAGGGTACAGTTTGTCTTTCCAAAACCGATGTCGATAAAGCCGTCCTTTCGTATTACATCGGCATAAAGATAGCATCCCACGGGCGATATATTTTCTGAAAGCAGTTTTGATATATTATCGAGCTTAATAAGAAAATTCTCGTCTTTGTAATTTGAGCAGCCCATATATCTGAGCGCCTCGCTCGTACGCGGCAGAATCTTGCCAAGCGGTCGAATGATTCTCACTTAATTATCTCCGAAATGTTTTCCATGATCTTTGCCGCTACATCAGGGGAGTTCATGGTGTAAATGTGGACGGCGTTAATTCCGTTTGCATAAAGATCAATAATCTGCTCGCAGGCATACGCGATGCCCGCCTGCTTCATTGCAATAGGATTGTCGCCGTATCTGTCAACTATCCTTCTGAATCTCTGAGGCAAAAGAGTTCCGGAAATTTTGGTGATGCGAAACACCTGCTTAGCATTTGTCAAAGGCATAATACCGGCAATCACAGGGACCTTTATTCCCGCGTCTCTAACCTTGTACATAAAATTATATAAAATATCGTTGTCAAAAAACATTTGAGTGGTGAGAAACTCGCATCCGGCGTCCACCTTGATTTTAAGATATTCTATATCTTTTCTGTAATTCTCGCTTTCGGGATGGGATTCGGGATAGCACGCTCCGCCTATGCAAAAATCGCCCTGCTCTTTTATTGTTTCAATGAGTTGATAGGCATAATGATACTCCAGATTCCCAAGCTTCGTGCCGGGCAAAATATCGCCTCTGAGAGCAAGTATGTTTTCAATACCGTAGTTTTTAAGCAGGGCAAGCTGTCTGCCTATTTCCGACTTGTTTGATGAAACGCAGGTCAGATGAGCAAGCGAAGGAACGTTATAGCATTCTTGAATGTTTTTTGCAATCGCCGCCGTGAAAGCCGAGGTGCCTCCGCCCGCGCCGTACGTAACGCTCATAAAACTTGGAGAAAGAGAGGCAATTTTATTGACCGCCTCTGCAATTTTGTCATAATTATCGGCAGTCTTCGGCGGGAAAACCTCCATTGAAAGAGAGGGTTTGTCAAGAGACAGTATTTGCGATATTTTCATTTTCATATATCCTTGTATATTTTCTATCGTTTTATTTATCGGTGGCTATAAGGCAAAGATCCCATGCGGGCACATATTCAAAACGCCTGAGATAAAGCTTGTATCCCGAGTAAAGACTGTTGACATAGTGTATAATCTCAAACAAGTCCTCGCTTTTGTGATACACGGAAACCAAAAGATCGGGGTGCCTTTTTCTTATTATTTCCGCGCTGCCCGCAAGAGCTCTTATCTCGCTGCCCTCGACATCGTATTTAATAAAATCCGCATAATGGGCCGAACTTATTTTGTCAAGCGGGAGTGCGGATATTTGTTTTTGACCCTTCGGCGTTACCTGCGAGGAACGGCTTCCCCCACCCTGAAAAGATATTTTGCATTCACTGTCCCAAGCAGCGACATTATACAGCTCGACGCCGTTTTGATCGCCGGCAAACGCCGCAAGCTTTTTAAAGCTCTTTTCATCGGGCTCAAAGGCGATTATTTTTTCGGGATGAGCGCCGAAACCAATAAGTTCCCTTATCGTATCTGCGTTATATGCTCCGAGGTCTACATACGTTTTATACTCGGCGGGACGCAGCAAGGTCGAAAAAACCTCTTTCTTTTCGATAAACGATTTTTTTAAAAGATCGATCCTGCCCGTGAGTTTATAATCTATTATGTTCTTGTAAATCGACTCCGATATGGCGTCGCAAAGCAGCTTTTTTGCGCCTTCTATCCTTGCGCGGTTTTCTTCGTAAAATTCCAAGTTAAACAGCTTGTCCCCGAACAAAGGAAGATCGGGAGCGTACATTTCGTACTCTGACGCCATTTCATATATTCTGCAAAGCACATCGGGACGGTTGGTCCCAAAGGAAAGCAGTATAATGAAATCCCTGTATTTTTCTTTTATTTCCGAAAATTTGAGCACCCGCTTGCCATGAAAGTCGTGACCCCTTACAAATTCGTCCGAAGCAAAAAAGTCAAGAACCTTTATTCCGTATCGTTCGCAAACAGCAAGGATCTTGTCCGCGCCGTTTCCCATCCCGTACATAACTATCGGCTTATCGCTTTTTGCCAAATACGTCCATAGATCAATCATGAGTTTTCTTTTCCGTCAAACTCATAATATATAGCCTTAATGGTATTTTCAAGGTCGTTTGCAGAAATACCGATTATAATGTTGTTTTCGGTGGAACCCTGATCGATCATTCTGACGTTGATTCCCGCCTCTCCTATAGCCTTGAATATGCGTGCGGCAATACCCACGGACTCAACCATACCGCGTCCCACCACAGCCACAAGAGCGATGTTGTCTTCGATTGAAATGCAGTCGGGGACTATTTCGCATGAGAGCTCGTTGATAACGCGTTCTCTCGATTCGGCAAGTAATGCGGAAGACACAATGACGCCCATAGAATCTATTCCCGAAGGTATGTGCTCAAAAGATATCTTGTACTTTTCAAGAATGCTAAGTACCTTCCGACCAAAGCCGACCTCGCTGTTCATCATGTCTTTGACTATATTAATGACTGAAAAACCCTTTTTACCCGCAATACCCGTTATCTCGTTGCGCACATCGTCGTCGGGGGCCTGAAGGACTATCATCGTTCCCTCGTCGTCCGGACGGTTTGTGTTTTTAATGTTTATCGGGATACCGGTGAGACGTACCGGAAAAATTGCATCCTCGTGCAGCACCGTGGCGCCCATGTATGCAAGCTCGCGCAGTTCGGAGTAAGTAATGACGCTTATGGTTTTCGGGTTTTCCACTATCCTCGGGTCCACCATCTTGACGCCGGAAACATCCGTCCAGTTTTCGTATATGTCGGCTTCTACCGCGCGGGCAATTATCGAACCGGTGATATCGCTCCCGCCTCTTGAGAACGTCTTTGTGGAACCGTCGCAGGCGCTTCCGTAAAAGCCGGGAATAACCGCGTATTCGTAATGAGAAAGCTTTTTGCACATCACTTTATTTGTTTTTTCGCTGTCAAGCAGCCCGTCTGAGTCAAAGAAAATAACATCGGCGGCGTCAATAAAAGAAAATCCGAGGTAGCTTGCAAGTATAAGACCGTTTAAATACTCTCCCCTGCTTGCGACATAATCACAGCTCGCACGATTTGAGAGTATGCTTTCTATGGCTGAAAATTCTTTATCAAGCGAAAGATTAAGTTCCAAACCTTTTATTATCAAATCGTATCTTTCTTTTATTTTATCGAGAATATCAGTGTAATCATTATTATTTACCACTCGGTCGTAGCATTCATAGAGCATATCGGTGACCTTGCTGTCACCTCCGAATCTTTTACCCGGAGCTGAAGGCACCACGTATCTTCTTGACGGATCGGCCTTTATGATATCGGCTACCTTCTTAAAATGTTCGGCGTCCGCAAGCGAGCTGCCTCCGAACTTCACTACCTTCACGGCGGCGTTACTTTGCATATTATGTCAACCATCCTTTACTTTGTCGGCTTAAAAACAAGTACATCGGCAAATACACCGATGTAATAGTGTATAGTTCTATATAATCAAAATTTAATTTTAAATACAGTCTTGATACATTATATTCTTTTCGGTCGAAAAAGTCAAGAGCGAAAGAAAAATACTGCGCCCTTTTATATTTGTATTGCCGCGATATCAGGCAAAAAAGATACAAAAACGGCTATTATGTAATAGAATATCCTCAAACACATCTCAATTTACGGCATGATAACGCGATCAAGACAGGACATTGTACCATAAAAAACCAAACAGTCACATGATACGGTAACAAAAATAAATATTCGGAGTATAATAAAAATGCGGCAAAACGACGCTCCTTAATAAAAAAGGCAGTAAGTTCAAAGAAAACAAAAAAATGTTGAAGTCATTTTATATATTGCAACAAAAAATATTGAAATTTTAAAAAAACATCTTGACAAAATCCTTTTTATGTGTATAATTAGAAGTGTTGTCGCGGCAGCGTCAATTGCGAGAGTGGCGGAACTGGCAGACGCGCACGTTTGAGGGGCGTGTGGTTTACACCGTACGGGTTCAAGTCCCGTTTCTCGCACCAAAAACGCACCCTCAACGGGTGCGTTTTTCTTTTATATTTTTTATTATCGTTGCCGTTTCTCTCAGACTGCAACAAAATAAAATGCGGGTATGGCGGAATTGGCAGACGCGCAAGATTCAGGTTCTTGTGGGGGCAACTCTGTACAGGTTCAAGTCCTGCTACCCGCACCATCGTCGTCGCGGACTTTGTATCGTTCGCGACGACTTTTCTTTGAAAAGTCATCTTTCACTCACGCCGTCGCTCCTCCTCTCCGAAACGGTGCACGCACAAGTCGCCTGCTCGGTTGTAAATGCCCTCGCGACGGCTTTGTTGTGCTACCACCCCGTTTCGGTTCCGCGCCTGCGGCGCGAGGGTTCAAATCTCTCTATCAAGAAGCCAAAATCATCTTTTTTATTGCCTTTAGACAAACAGTATAAATCCGAATCTTGTCCTTGTTGGAGACGGGTTCGGATTTGCTGTTTTCCTCTGTTATCCTAACTTCAATAGCAAATGCTAATTTTGCATCGTACATCTTGATTGTTTTAATAAAATATGGTAATATTCTATCAAAGTATAAAATCAGCTCAACGAATTCGTAATAAAGGTTTTGAAAATTATTACTGAAATATTAGTTGCATCAATTTCAGGCATAGTACAGGTGTTTGGCGATATTAATGAATACTGTTATTCTTCGGTATTATAAAACTCATCCAACACGTAGGTTTTAACCGGCGTGATGGTTTAATCAAATATGCGATTTTACCTTCTGAAGATAAAGTTTTTAAGTTCATAGGAATCCCTCTTTTACAATTCTTCCGTCTTAAAGGTTGTATATCCCTCATAGTAGTAGCTGTGGTCGATCCCTTTCATAAAGACTTCACGACTGTCGGTCTCATCGGTCAAAGCATTTTTCAGTAGATGCTTAATTTCAATGTCTTTCACAGGACTGCGCTCCATGGCAAGCAGATAGTCCACTTTATCAACCTTGCTCCAATCGACCACCTTGCCCAGTTCCTTTTTGAAAACGCAGTCCAGCCAAATACGGGTACTGCGTCCATTTCCTTCCCGAAATGGGTGGGCAATATTCATTTCCACATACTTTTCGACGATCTCGTTAAACGTGGATTGCGGCATCTTTTCGATGTTCTCAAGTGCTGCCTCAAGATACATTAAAGGAACAAAGCGGAAATTTCCTTTTGCCAGATTTACCGTCCGCAGCTTTCCGGCAAAGTCGTAAATTTCGTCAAAAAGGTACTTATGAATTGCTTTCAGCGCAGAGAAGGTTCCGGCTTTCAGCTTGTCAAGCTCCCCGCTTTCAAAAAGCTCCAGCGCTTTTTTCTTGCTGATCCGTTCTTCTTCACGGGCAAGATCGGCGGAGCTTGTCAGCCCTAATTTATTTTCCAGTGCCATAGTGACCTCCAAATTCAAATTATTTTTCGGCGGCGACGCCAGATTTCATCCAAGCGTCAACTTCACTGATCTTAAATTTCCAAAGGCGTCCGATTTTGGCTGCGGGCATATTTCTTTTTTCGATCCAAGCCAGTACCGTGTCACGACTGACGCCCAAATACGTTGTTATTTCTTTCATGGAATACCAGCGTTCAAGGTTGTTGTCCATCATAAAGCCCCCTGTCTTTGCAGAATACAATACTACATAATGTATTATACCATCACTATTGCAAAAAATCAAGGTTTAATGTGGATTTATTCGGAGTTTTTACGAAAATATCATAATTGAGTCTGTATATCTATGGTAAATAATTTCACATGATTGTATCGCAGGTAAAAACATTATTCTATAAAGCTATAAAGCGGCGGTAAGGATTGCTCCTTGCCGCCGGCCTGCTTAACTGTAAATCAAATCATTATTAACGATTTCCATTGCCCTGTTTCGGATGTTGTTCATCCGTCCGACCCACGCCATCTGATTTTGCGCTTTGAGTGTTTCGGTGACGCCTTCACGCTCTGCCATCTGTTTTACCAACCGGGAGAACATTTCCTCCGCCTGCCGGTCGACGTCGGCAAGGTGACTGTTCAGCTTGCCATCGGTAAGCAAATTGTATTACAGAATGCTGTGATACTCCTTCAAATATTGCCTGCGCCGCTGAGCCCAAATTCCGATTGTCCGTTCTTCCTCGGAGGGTAAAGTCAGACAAGGGAGCAGATAGTCGCCCTGCTGTTCGTATTTTCCACCCATTTGCTCAAATAAACTCTGTTTCATCTTAAAAAAAAGCGCCTTTCGATTTGGTACTGTCATAATAGGCTTGTTTTCAGCTTCTTCCACTGCTTCCAAATAACTTTACTTTTTCGTTGTTCTGTGGTATAATAAGGGTACAAAAAATCGAGGTGCTGACGATAAAAGAAATATCGGATCGCTATTATTCTATGCCGGAGATTATGAAATATCTTGGGATCAGCAGAGATACCGCCCTAAGGTGGATCGCTACAAAGAACATGCCCACTCATACGGTCGGCAAGAAGTGGAAGTTTAAGGTTTTTGAAATTGACGAATGGGTCAACAGCGGTCAGGCGGAGGAGTAAAATGATTGAACTAAAAAACATAAACAAAACCTTTAAGGTTGCGAAGCGTAATGCCGGCTTTTCGGAGGCGGTTAAGGCTTTATTTAAGAAGGAATACACCTACATACACGCTTTGCAGGACGTATCCTTCACGATTGGTGACGGTGAAATGGTCGGTTATATCGGTCCTAACGGCGCCGGAAAAAGCAGCACCATCAAAATCATGAGCGGCATTCTGACTCCCGACAGTGGCGAATGTATCATAAACGGTCGCACTCCATGGAAGGATCGTATTTCTCATGTGAAGGATATCGGCGTTGTCTTCGGTCAGAGGTCTCAGCTCTGGTGGGATGTACCTGTAATTGATAGCTTTGAACTGATCAGGGACATCTATAAAGTCGAGGATACAGAATATAAGAAAACACTTTCCCGGCTGATCGAGCTATTGAATATCAGTGAGATCGTAAGAACACCGGCAAGGCAGCTTTCTCTCGGTCAGAGAATGCGGTGTGAAATCGCCGCGTCACTTTTGCATGGCCCGAAGATCCTTTTTCTGGACGAGCCTACGATCGGTCTTGACGCGGTTTCAAAAATAGCGGTCAGAGAGTTCATCAAAACCATCAACCGGGAAAACAAAACAACGGTAATTCTGACGACGCACGATATGCAGGATATCGAAGCTTTGACAGAACGTATTTTGATGATCGGTAAAGGAAGGATCCTGCTCGACGGCTCCTTAACCGAATTGAAAACACGTAATTCAACCCACAAGACCTTGACGGTGGATTATTCAGGAGAGAAGCTTCCCGTTTCTGAACACATGACTGTTGCAAAAGATATGGGTGGACATGCTGAGATCATTATCGACACAGCGTTTTTGACCGTATCGCAGGCTATTTCTCATATCTCCTCAATGGTGGAAGTAAAGGATATATCCGTCACAGGAGAAACCGTTGATGAAATGGTGGTTTCTCTGTATAAGGAATTTGAGATATGAAAAAGTATTTGTCCTTTTTTAGAATAAGGTTCACAGCCGGACTCCAATATCGCGCCGCAGCTTGGGCAGGCATTGCTACCCAATTTGCATGGGGCGGTATGACGATTCTTATGTATTGGGCCTTTTACCAGAATGGTGGAAACAGTTTTCCTATGACCTTCCCGGAACTGTCCAGTTACATATGGATGCAACAAGCATTTCTCGCAATGTTCATGGCATGGTTCTTCGACAACGAAATATTTGAGAGCATTACATCCGGTAACATTGCATATGAACTGTGCCGTCCCTGCGATATCTACACTATGTGGTTTACAAAAAATATGGCGATACGGCTTTCGAGAATGATGCTTCGCTGCCTTCCGATCTTGTTAGTTTCAGCATTTCTTCCGGCACCGTTTAATATAACACTACCGTCGGATTGGTTGTCGGGGATCTTATTTCTGATATCTGTTATACTCGGATTTTTGGTACTGATATCTTTTTCCATGCTGATTTACATTTCAGCGTTTTATACGATATCTCCCATGGGAATACGGATCCTTGCAACATCGGTTACAGAATTCTTTGCGGGTGCGATTATACCGATCCCCTTCTTCCCGGAAGCAGTACAACCTATCATGTATGCGTTGCCCTTTGCCTCCATGCAGAACACTCCGTTTCTGATCTATACAGGGCACATAGGCGGAATCGAAGCATTACAAAGCATTGCGCTTCAGATCGTCTGGTTCGCAGTGCTTTTGACAGTGGGACGCATTCTTATGAGACGGGCACTCCGAAAAGTAGTAGTTCAAGGAGGCTGAGTGATGAAACTGTACTTCAAATATGTCAGCATGCTACTGAAATCGCAAATGCAATATAAGGCGTCCTTCATCATGACCGCGCTTGGACAGTTTTTGGTTTCCTTTACCGCGTTTCTCGGTGTATATTTTATGTTTTCCCGCTTTCATTTCGTGAATGGATTTGCTTTCTCGGAGATCCTCATATGCTTTTCCATCGTATTGATGGCATTTTCTATTACAGAATGCTTTGTCCGGGGATTTGATGTTTTCCCCAGACTGATTCAAAGCGGAAATCTGGATCGGATATTGGTACGGCCGCGGGGCGAGATATTTCAGGTTCTGACATCGAATATTGACTTCTCTCGCGTCGGCAGACTGCTTCAGTCAATACTGATGCTCGCATACGCTATTCCAAAAAGTGAAATCGTATGGACATTCGATAAGATCATGACAGTTGTTTTGATGTTGATCGGTGGTATGGCAGTGTTTGCCTCATTGTTTGTTTTATATGCGGGAATCAGCTTTTTCACAATTGAGGGCTTGGAGTTCATGAATATCTTTACGGACGGCAGCCGTGAATTCGGGAAATATCCGCTCTCCATCTACGGTGAAGGCGTTTTGAAATTCCTTACCTATGTGATTCCCATAGCTTTATTCCAGTATTATCCCTTCCTCTACCTCATTGGAAGGTCGGATAATATCGGTCTGATATTCCTGCCGTTTCTCGGATTTGTTTTCATGATACCTTGCTATTGTTTCTTCAAGTTCGGTTTGAGAAAGTATAAATCCACAGGATCATAAACTATTTTAAACTGCATTAAAATAAGCGTAATTTTTACCTTTGTTTTAATCATGAGCGTCGGTTGAAACTTTCGCTTGGCAAAAGTTCCGCCCTGCGCCTGCGGCTCCCGCCGCCCACACGGGAGTTCAAGTCCTGCTACCAAAAAGCCGAAAAAATCTTTTTTATAGTCTCCAGATAAGTCAATATAATCCGAACCAAATACTCTTAACGAGTGAGTGGTTCGGATTTACTTTTTATCTGTGAGCACCCACCTGCTACTTGCTGCCCTCATGTTTTTATGGTGCAATTACAATAAGTAAGGTCGGCAGTAAACAATAAGTGTTCAAGCAGACATCTTGACAAATTATATTTCACTTGCTATAATTTATATAATTTAGAAATAAGGAGTTAAGTATATGGATTTGCACGATTATAAAGACGTTGCGGAGAACTACGATAACTATTTGGAAGCAATGTATGAAACGAATGACAATCACGAAGGATTCTGCGAGTTCTATTTGGAACTTTCAAAGCGGTACGGACAAGGCGGCGTGGTGGATATTGCGTGCGGCACGGGCGCGGTGCTGTTGTACCTTGTTCGGCACGGAATTGAAGCGGACGGCACTGATCTTTCCGCAGAGATGTGCCGCGTCGCCAAAGAAAAAGCTGAAAAAATGGGGCTGAATTTGAATGTCTATCCCGCCGACATGACAGAGTTCGATTCGGGAAGAAGATATTCTCTCGCGATTATCGCGCGGAGCGGGTTTATGCACCTTCCTACGCCCGAACTGCAACGAAAAGCGTTACTCAACATAAAAAATTGCCTGACGGACGACGGGATTTTGACGCTCAACACCTTCGACCCATTCCCGCCCATTCAGGCGGCGCAAATGCAGACTTCTCCGCAGGATTTCAAATTCAGGCTCGAATATACCAACCGCAACGGGCAGAGAGAGAAAATTTATAATGCCGTTTCTTACGATCCTGTTTCCCAGTTAATGCACGGGAATTGGAAGTTTGAAACCTACGATGAAGCGGGAAATGTCGTCGAGGAAAGAATCAGACCTTTGACCATGCGGCAGACCTATCGGCAGGAGATGATTTGGCTTGCCGAGCTTTGCGGCTTTGAGGTCGTAGAGTTATACGACGGCTATCATTGGAACAAAGCCGGAAACTTCCCTGTAAAAAACCTTATCTGGATTTTGAGAAAGAAGTGAGGCGCATGGAAATCATAGAATACTTTCAATAAATGTCTTTAAATTTCAGATTTAAAATCGATCTCAAAAAAATCGTCTATCCGGCATTCTAAAATTCGTGCAAGGCGCGGTAGAAATATTATGTCGGGATAGCATATGTTTTGCTCCCATTTGAACACGGCTTGTGCCGAAACTCCTATCAACCGTCCGAAATCATTTTGAGATAATTTGTTTTTCTTTCGATATTCCTTTATTTTTTCCGAGATAGTGATGCGGTATATGTATGCGCTCATTGCGCGTTGTTCTCCTTTGCAATATTTACAATATTAATTTTTTTCATTCTGTTGATAAGCGCCATCAACTCATGTCTGCGAGGAAGGTCAAGAAAGCGCTTACAGCTCGTAAAAGAGTCGGAATACAGAAAATCCATTCCTTCCTCATTGATTTGTGCATAAAGGTCGTCGATTCTTTTTTGAATATCGATCCTTTGTTCGTTATTCGTCACTTCCAAATAACGGAGCATAAATCCAAGCGTGTCAAGCTGACGTGAAGATATGACGTCGCAAAGCCCGCGCACGTCGATGCATTCGTCGCCGATAATTATAAAGCCCATATCCGACACCTCAAGCCTTTCACTTCCCCGCCCTAACGGATATGATGTAAAACATTCGGAATAAAGTATTCTGCCTTGTGTCCAATCGGTCGAAAACGCCGGCGCAGCTGCGGCGCCGTATGACTCGCAAACCTTTTTTGCTTTGTCGGTAACGTCGTGTATCAAATAATCCTCCATCATATAAATCTTATCGGCTACCGAAAGGTATTCGCCGCTTCCTCCGATAACGAGAATGGTCGAAACACCGTGCTTTGTGTATAATTCGTTAACACGGTCGGTAAAGGGAGTTATCGGTTCTTTTTCGATCAGCGCCTTCATCATTTTATCGCGTATCATAAAGTTAGTGGCGCTTCTGTCTTCATCGATAAGCAAAAGAGATGCGCCGCACTCAAGCGCTTCCATGATATTTGCTGCCTGCGAGGTCGAACCCGACGCGTGATCCGTTGAAAAATCGCTTGCATCGCGTTCAGGCAGCCACTTAATAAACGGCGAAATATTAACGTGTTTTACACTTCGCCCGTCCTCTGCCGATATGGTTACGGCGCTTTCGTCGGTTATGCAAAGCTCGCGTCCGTCACCGAGTACATGGTCGTATATCCCTGCGGAAACGGCGTCAAGCAGAGTTGATTTTCCTGAGTAACCGCCGCCCGTAATGACTGTGACTCCTTTCTTTATACCCATCCCCATGACACCGCAAATTTCTATTTCGTCTGCCGGCGGGGACTTGAACGGCACGGCCCCCCGCATTGGAAGATCGCTGCCCTTTTCTCTGGGCAAAATGCTTCCGTTTGCGACAAAAGCGCAATAGTCGCTCATTTTCAGCCACCGTCTGATATAGCACTGTTTTTGTGCAAGCGTCCTTACTTCTTTCAGCCCTTTTAAATCGAAATCACGAACGAAGCTTTCAACCGCACCGGGCAGATCTTTACATAACATCTGCATGGCCTTACGCAGCTTCTTTTGGGGCAGCTGCACCTGCATCCTGATGCAGAGGCTCATGACGGGCGGACGTGATATCCCGTCATTTAAAAGATATACCATGATCCCCGAACCGTTTATATAATCTTTTTGCCGGCGAATCGCAAAGTACGCCGTGTTTCTTTTTAACACCTCGCCGCCCGGCGCACATAAATAATATTTTCCGTTTTCATTATCGGGTCGGCTCCTGTTATACAGGTTTGCGTTCAGCTCATCAATGTATTTTTTAAAAGCACGCAGGCAAAAATCGGCCTCGGCGCAGCTTTCCGTCTCATTCGGAACATCTATGCCAAGCGTTTGACAAGGAATACTTATTGTCAACGTCGGCTTATCCGGCGCCAATTTGTTCGTTGGTGTTATCTCAAATCCGATACTGTCTTTATAGTATATGGGGTCGTGTTCCTCCCAAGGATCAATATTTTGATGAGCGTCATCCGAAACCAACATATTTCCGTCATACATCAATCTGTATGTGCTTGTGTTTGCATCCATTGACAGCATTATGTTTTTTAATCTTTTCATCGTCATCCGCTCTTTTCTCTTAAATTTTTTAAAATAATTCTAATTACATTCATCAATAATACTCTCCTTTCGTTTCTTTTATTTCGATAGGTAAAATCTGCGATTAAGACTTGCCTTTATGAGTTTTTCATAAAAATAAAAAGCACCCCTTAAGGTGCATTTACCCGCTTGTCAAGGCGTACCAATCCTAAATAAACAAAAAAACACACCCGAATTCGGATGTGCTCAAAATACTATAAAAGTAAAAGCATGTACTCAGCGCTCTGCAGGCGATAGATATGACATCCGATCCTTATAAATATTTATCATTATCATCGCCTCCTTTTTTGTGTTTTTAACTTTATTGACAGTATAACATGTTTTTCATGATATGTCAATCGTCGGATGAAAAGTTTTTGTCAACCGTTGGTTTATAAATGAATTACTCCCGATTTTTATGGGCGTATTTTTTCCGCCGTCTTATTAAAAAGACGGCGGATTTGCGTTTTAATATTCTATATATTCTATTTAGTTATTCGCAAAAGCCTTAAACGCTTTATAGGTCATGTAAAGGTCGGCTTTTGAAATGACTTCGTATGGCGCGTGCATGGAAATAACGGGTACTCCCAAATCAACGACGGTGATGTTTTTGTTTGCGATATAAACGGCGACCGTTCCTCCTCCTCCCTGATCGACCTTACCAAGCTCTCCCGTCTGCCAAATGACTCCCTCTTTGTTAAAGAGGTTTCTAACATATCCGACAAATTCCGCGTCGGCGTCCGATGTGCCGCTTTTTCCCCTTGAACCGGTGAATTTGGTCATGACGACGCCGTGATTGATAAACGAGCTGTTCTTTGACTCGTATACGTCCGCAAAATTGGGATCAAATGCGGCATTGACGTCGGCACTCAGACATATCGAAGCCGCTCGGACGGCGCTTTCGTTGGCATCCATCGCATTTGAGAGGTCTCTTATTATATCGCAGAATATCTCGGACTGCATGCCGGTCGAACCGCCGCTTCCGACTTCTTCCTTATCGGCAAGAATGACCATGACTGTGTTTTGGGGAGCGTCGGATTCAAGAACGGCGCGCAGCGCGGGATACGCGCACACCCTGTCATCATGCCCGTATGCCGCGATAAGCGAGCGGTCAAAGCCGACGTCTCTCGCCTTAAAGGCGGGAACCGCCGTAAGCTCGGCACTGACAAAATCGTCTTCAACAATGCCGTATTTTTCGTTTATGAGCTTCATAAGAGCAAGCTTTATATCTTTCCCTTCGGAAAGAGGCTTTGAACCTATTAAAATATTCAGCTTTTCGCCGGGGATTCCCTCGCCGAGAGACTTTGAAACCTGGTCCTTGGCAAGGTGAGGCAGAAGGTCGTTTATATAGAAGACGGGGTCATTCTCGTCCTCGCCTATAACAATATCGACATAAGAGCCGTCCCCTTTTATGACTCTTCCGTGAAGGGCGAGGGGTATAGCGGTCCACTGATATTTCTTAATGCCGCCATAATAGTGGGTCTTAAAAAATCCCATCTCGCCTTCCTCGTAAAGCGGATGCTGTTTTAAGTCTATTCGAGGAGAATCGATATGCGCAGCCGAGATTCTAATGCCCTTTTCAAGATTGTCGCTTCCGATCACAAAAAGAATGACAGATTTGCCCCTGTTATTGTAATAATACTTTCCGCCCTTTTTTACTTTTTGACCGAACACATACTCGGTAAACCCGGCTTTCTCGGCTTCCTTTACCGCAAACACAACCGCTTCCCTTTCTGTTTTCGCTGCGTCGATAAATTTCGAATAATCTTTTGCAAAAGACTCCATCTCTGCTTCGGAGCCCTCGTTAAGATATGCGTAAACGTTTTTGTTTTCGCTCAGAAGCTTTTTCTTAAGATCCTTGATCTCAGATTCATTCATGATTTTCTTCCTCCGATAAAATTTTTTTGTATTCTTTTTCGGTGTCAAGCACCTTTTTTACATAATTGTCTGTTTCGGCAAAAGGAATTACAAGCAATTTGCCGTCCTTGCTGTACTCATCATTCTTCAGCCAATTTGAAACATTGCCCATTCCTGCGTTATAGGCGGCAAACACCAGTTCCCAATCTCCGAAAATATTATAAAGATATCTAAGATAATACGTCCCGTATTTTATGCTCGTTTCGGGATCGAAAAGCATCTCCTCATCGTATTCCTCCGAAAGCCTATGTTGAATATCGTAAAAGGTGTTCGGCATCATCTGCATGAGCCCCATTGCTCCTACCGAAGATTTTGCCTCGCAGTTGAAATTGCTCTCGCATTTTATAACGGCAAGTATTACGCTCGGCTCTACATCGTATTCAACCGAGTATTTTTCAACAATATCAAGGTATTTGACGGGATAGTACACCTTTTCTTTGACTTCGTGCTCTACCCTTGACGCGATAGTCAGAAGTATACAAAGCAGTGTAATCAAAAACAGGATGGCGACAAGGGTAATATACGATTTTTTCATAGCAGCTCCAACCCTTCAAGTATCCGCCTGACCTGTGTTTCTATGTCCTCCCCGTTGTTGAATATCACATAATCCGATCTTTCGATAAAAAAACTGTCCTCATGCTGATTTGCAAGGCGCTTCAGCGCCGCCTCTTTTGTAATATTATCTCTTTTGCAGATTCTCTCGATACGCCGGTTTTCATCGCTGATTACCGAAATGATCTTATCGCATTCGCGATCAAACCCGGATTCAAAAAGCTGGGGCGCGTCCACAACGACCGCTTTTATTTTTTTCTTTATGCAATTGTTTATTTTTTCCCGCACTTTTTCAAGCGTGAATTTGTGCACTGTATAATTCAGCTTTTCAAGGGCTGCCCTGTCTGAAAAAACCAGCGCGCCGAGCGCCCTTCTGTCTATTTTTCCGCTTGAAGTCAAAATGCCGTCGCCGAACGCGTCGACAATTGACATAATACACTCTTTGGAATTTTCATACAGTTCGTGAACGATTTTATCGGTGTTTATTACCGAAAGGCCATACCTTCCAAAATACTCGCATATATATCCCTTGCCGCTTCCGCTGACTCCAGTTAAACCAAGTACAAGCATATTTTTTCGACTTTTTTTGATCCTTTTACCTTTTTCGTTCTTTTTTACGCGTATTTTATTATAACATATACCGCATATTTTTTCAATAGCCGAGAATCAGTTTATTATCAGTATGCAGAAGTTCAATAAAACAAGGTATGCCACCCAAAGAGTATGTATCAACATGATAATACCCGAAAGGACTGACACCTTCACGTACATTCTCATTGTAAAATACGATATAAAAAGCACTGTACACGCGAGTATCAAAGAGATAAAGAGCGACTGAAGGCGAAAAAATGTGGGATACCATGATATCGACACAAGAATAAGCAGCGCGTACAGCAACAATCCCTTTATCCTTCTTCTTTTGCGGCAGCTGTCACAGTTGCCCGCCACTATACCCGTCGCTGCGCCGATAAGGATATAAATCAGACTCCATATCACTATATAGACTGACGGCGAAAACGCAAAGGCAGGCAAAATAAGCAGATAATAAAACCTCAAATTGCCGCATATCAGAGCTGTAATAACAGCCAAGAACAGCGTGATTCCCGAACAGATAAGAATATTTTTGAGACTCGCCGTTCTTAATTCCCTTTTTAAATTCACAATAATTTTCAAAAAAACCACCTCATACAAAATATATGAGGCGATTTTTACTATATGCCCAAGCGGCAAAAATTAATGTGAAGTGCACGCTTTATTATAGGGATTTGAGGAAGTTCTTCCGGGATACGTCCCGCTCTCGTACATGCTGTAATAGAAGGGATATCTCGAGGAGGCAGTGTAAGGAGCGCAGTTGGAGGGAAGCTGCCGCCATGTGTACTGCGCGTCGGTTATTGTAATATCCTTCGGAAAAACCCTGTCAAGGTTCATAAGCCCGACATAAGTTATAGAACTGTGCGGACATCTTTCGTTTGCGACTCCGTGTCCCACAGTGCAGTAAGGCACGAGCACGTGCACGTCGCACGCCTTTTGCGGCAAAGTTTCCCTTGTGAAATAACCTGTTTCGGACCGTCTGCCTCTCGGATCCTTATTGCACGCTTCGGTAATAAGAAGTCCCGAATCCTTACAGAAGGTCGCTTCAATGAGCAAATCGTCGTCAAAGGTTTTAAGCGTCGTCTTATTGTCTTTCACATCCTGCAATATTCGCTGATGAATGTCAACCATTACGTTGTTCCATGTGACACAGTGCTCACCGTGCCTTAGTACGCTTGAAAGGGACTGAGGTTCATCGTAACCGACCCATATGCCTGCCACATAATACGGCGTATATCCCATGAACCATCTGTCATTGTTGGAATCGGTAGTACCGGTCTTGCCGGCGGTATCCACAATGCTCCGTATTCCTTTCATATAAGAATAGGCGGTACCGCTGCTGTTTGTCACAACCCTCTGCAAAATATGCGTCATGGTTTGTGCGGTCCCCTCGCTTATTACGACCTCCTTGTCGACAGAGTTGTCGACCACAACCTTGCCGTTTGAATCCCTTATTTCAATTATCGTTCGAAGATCGGTGAATACTCCGCCCGTCGGGAAAATTGTGTACGCCGCAACCATTTCACGAAGCGTGACCCCGTAGGTAAGACCTCCGAGTCCGAGCGAGGCGTGATTTAAATCGGGAGATACTCCGCCTTTCTTTTCCGCCGCCTCGACAAGCGAATGCATTCTAAGCTTGTTTGTCAAAAAGTTATACGATTCGTCAAGCGTAAGAAGGTCTAAGACCTTGACCGCTATGGTGTTTTTAGACGTTACGAGCGCTGTGTCAAGAGTGGTCCTTCCCGTATAGCGCCTGTTTACGTTCTGAGGCCATCCAGAAGATTTTGAATATGTCACTTTACCGTTTGAAGAGACGATCGCGTTGCCGAAGTTCAGCGGTGTGTCGTCAAGGACCGAGCCTCCGTTTATTATACCCAAATCAAGGGCGTGCGCGTAAACCGCGATGGGTTTGAAAGAAGAGCCCGCCTGCCTTTTAGCCTGAGTGGCGCGGTTATAAATACGGCTTTCGGTCTTTTCTCCTCTGCCTCCCACAAGTCCGAGTATGTTGCCGGTCTGCGGGTCCGCAACAATCATTGCCGACTCGGGCATTATGACATCGTTTACCGGAAGTACGCTCGTCTTAGAGACATCCTCGTAATATTTCTCAAGAATGCTTTGAATCTCAGGGTCCATGGCGGTTATGATATCGTATCCGCTCGAGTAGAGCATCTGCTTTGCCACCTCGTATGAGAATCCATATGTTTCCTGAAGAAGCTTGATACCGTCTGAAATCACAGCGTCGGTATACCACGATGTGGTACCAAGAGAAATGGATTCGTAATTGAGGTTAAGCTCAAGCTCCGCGTCGTACGCTTCGTCATACTCCGATTGAGATATCATACCTTGGCTGAGCATTTCAGCAAGTATGGTGTTGCGGCGCTCCTTGTTGTTCTCAGGATTTTGCACGGGGTCCCACTTTGTCGGCTGCTGTGTAATGCTCGCGATAGCCGCGCATTCAAGAAGCGTCAACTCGCTCACATCCTTTGAAAAGTACACGTTTGCCGCGGCCTGAACGCCGTTCGCGCCTTGCGAAAGATATATCGTGTTGAGATACATCTCAAGAATTTCTTGCTTTGACTTTACCTTCTCAAGAGCCAGCGCTCTGAAAATCTCCGTAACTTTTCGCTGTATCGAATAGTCGTCCTCTCCCGTAAGGTTCTTTATAAGCTGCTGGGTTATGGTCGATCCGCCCGGGTTGGAGCCTGTCGGAATGAAGTATTTAAGGGTTGCTTTTATGGTGGTAATCCAGTCGACCCCGTCATGATCCCAAAAACGCTTGTCCTCAATGGCGATAAAGGCGTTTTTAAGGTCTTTGGGCAATTCCTGATAGGACACCCAAAGTCTGTTGGTGCCGCTGCTGAGACGCTGTGAAACGTCTTCTACCAGCTCTCCGTTTTCATCATAGTAGTAAATGGAGGTGATGGTGTCCTGATTTGTGCTAAGGGTAATGATGTCGTCAACGTCCGTATCCACATTGTCGGAGAGATATATTGCAAACGCGCATACAACGATTATTCCGGCAATAATTATTATAAGGAGCGTAGTCAGCAATATGTTCAGCGTCACGGTGAATATCTTTATAAAAATGCTAAATACCGACCTGACGCTTTTTTCGGCGTCTTTTTGTATCTTCTTCTCTCTTTCTCTGTTATCCATGGCATACCTACCAATTTAATAAACTGATTTATTCTAAGCCTTACAAATTAACTCATTGTGAATAATAATAGCATTATCCTGTGAAAATTGTTTGATTTATTTTATCTGTTATCTATTTTATCACAACGTTTTCTTTACCGCATATCTCCAAAAGATTATCCAAAGTGAACTTGTCCGCGTAAAATTTAAGTTCGGACTTTAGGTATTTGCCGCTCTCCTCAATGTAAAAAATGAGTTCGGCGCTTCCCTGCTCAGAAAATATCTCACACAATCTAAGCGCCCTTTTAAAGGCGGTCTCCTCAAGGCTTTTGAATCTGAGATATATTTTTGAGCAGCTTACCTTTTTTTGCTCAGCGAACCTGACTGCTGCGTTTCTGTCGGCCAAATTATCATTGTCGGCGTCTGCGAAATTATTCTTGAGGTCAGTGTCAGTATTATAATTGCCCCGTGAGGAGTTTTCATTCAAGAAACCGATATATTTGACGACGATTTTCGCGTTCTCTTCTTCCTTGCAGGATATCTCTCCCTCTGCGTAAATCGCCCTGTCTTTAGCAATAACAGAATTATGCTTTTCGAACACCTTAGGAAACACAATAAGCTCAACGTCGCCCGCACTGTCCTCAAGAGTGACAAAAGCCATAACATCTCCGCTTTTTGTAGTTTTTCTCGTGATTTTTGAAACGATACCCGCGATTCGTATCCTCGCGCCGTCGCAAAATGCGTCTGCGGCCTCGTTTCTTTCATCAAAAGCAGCCACAAATTCGGATATCCTCGTGCATTTAAGCTCCTTCATGCTCTCTGTGTAATCGTTAAGAAGGCTTCCTGTAAGATATATACCCATGTATTCCTTTTCAAGAGAGAGCATCTGCTTTGCACTGAGCTCATTAAGCTCGGGATAGCGGTATCCCATAAGAGGATCGCTGTTTTCGACGTCGGAACTTGAAAAAAGATCTATCTGTCCTGAAACACCGCTTTTTAAAGACTGCGAAACGCTCTCAAAAAGGCTGTCAATACCCGCAAGCATTCGACTTCTGAACACTCCGAGGCTGTCAAACACTCCGACGCTTACAAGAGAAGTCGCCTGCTGACGGTTTATACCCTTTGGAATCATTCGCTTCAAAAAATCGATAAATGATAAAAAATTTCCGTTTTTCCTCTCGTTAACGATAAGCTCTACGGCGCCGTACCCCATGGATTTTATGCCGCTCAGAGAATATCTTATATCCGAACCCGAAACGGTGAATTCGTATGTGCTTTCATTGATATCGGGAGGCAACGTGCGTATTCCCGCCTTCGCGGCGCATGAAATATATTCGGACACCTTCGCGCTGTTTCCCTCAACGGAGGTAAGCAAAGCCGCGTAATATTCGGGAGCGTAATGTGTTTTCAGATATAAGGTCCTGTATGAAATGACCGAATATGCGGCGGCATGACTTTTATTGAAAGCGTATTTTGCAAATCCCGCGAGCTCGTCATATATCTGTTTGGCAGCCTCTTCGGGATAAAAGTTAGCCTTAGCTCCCTTAATGAAAGCATCCCGTTCGGTCTCGATCTCCGCAGTTTTTTTCTTTTTCATTGCGTGGACCACAACGTCCGCTCTGCCGTAAGAAAAGTTTGCCACCTTTCTGCATATCTGCATGACCTGCTCCTGATACACTATACATCCGCAGGTGGGGTCGAGAACCTCGGCAAGCACGTCGATCGGATATTTTATTTTATCCCTGTTTGCGCGGTTTTCAAGGTATTTGGGGATGGAATCCATTGGTCCGGGGCGGTAGAGAGCAATAGCGAGCATTATATCCTCTATGGAGCGTGGCTTCATATTCATAAGCATTCGCGTCATACCCGCCGATTCAAGCTGAAAAAGCCCGTCGGTGCGCCCCTGTGCAAGGGTGGCAAAGGAAGCCTCGTCGTCAAGCGGGATTTTTGATATGTCAAACTGCGGCTCCTTTTTTCTCACCTGAGAGGAAGCGCTGTCTATTACCGTCAAAAATCTAAGCCCGAGAAAATCGATTTTAAGAAGCCCGAGGTCGGCGACGGTATCCATGTCAAACTGCGTGACAAGCGCGTCGGAAACTGTGGCAAGAGGAATATATTCGGTAAGCGGCTTGTCGGTTATAACAACGCCTGCCGCATGTTTTGACGCGTGACGCGGCATACCTTCAAGCGACATAGCCGTATCAATAAGCTCTCTGACCTTATATTCACTTTCATATATTTTTTTCAGCTCGGGATCGTTCAGCGCCTCTTTTATAGAGGTCCCCGGCTTTTGCGGTATAAGCCTTGCCACTCTGTCGGTATCGCCATACGACATACCAAGCGCTCTCCCCACGTCCCTAACCGCGGCACGGGCGGCAAGCGTACCGAACGTTATTATTTGCGCTACATGGTCGCTGCCGTACTTTTCACTGACATATTTTATGACCTCGTCGCGCCTGACGTCGGAAAAATCTATATCAAAATCCGGCATAGATACTCTTTCGGTATTCAAAAACCTTTCAAAGAGCAGGTCGTGCTTTACAGAATCGATATCGGTTATTCCGATAAGATACGCCACAAGGCTTCCCGCGCCAGAGCCCCTTCCCGGTCCTACCGGTATACCGTTGTCCTTTGAATATTTTATAAAATCCCATACTATAAGAAAATACCGATCATAGCCCATTTTGTTTATAACGAGCAGCTCGTATATTATTCTCGATTTATAATCGTCGTATGTGTGAATGTCGTCAAATACAATCAGTTTGTCCTGAATCTTCTGCTGAAAGCCCTCAAATGCAAGATTTTTCAAATATTCCTTCGGCGTTACGCCGCTTGGCGGCTGGAACTTCGGAAGCTTGGTCTTGCCGAATTCAAAGTCAAAATCGCACTTGTCCGCTATTTCCGAGCTGTTTGATATGGCGTTCTTATAGCCTTTAAAAAGCTCCTCCATCTCCTGTGTGCTTTTATAATAATACTCGTCGGTCGTAAATCCTATCGGCCGTCCGTCTGTTATTACATTATTTGTTTGTATGCACATGAGGATTGCCTGAATGTCGGCATCCTTTTTTTCTATATAATGCGCGTCGTTTGTGGCGACAAGCGGTATGCCGGTGTTTTCGGATATAATTGCAAGCTCATGACACACCTGCTTTTCTTCGGGCAGACCGTGATCCTGCAACTCAAGATAAAGATCCTGCCCAAAAATATCTTTAAGACGCATTGCAAAGCCTTGAGCTTCCGTGAAATCGCCCTTGAGTATCGCCTGAGGTATGCGGCCGGCAAGACAGCCGGTAAGGCATATAAGACCCTCTGAATACTTTTTGAGCAGTTCCATATCTACTCTCGGCTTTACGTAAAAGCCCTCGCTGAATGAGAGAGAAACCATTTTTATGAGATTTTTGTAACCGATATCGTTTTTTACGAGAAGGATAAGATGAGTGTTGAAATACGCCGGAGTTTTTGCCTTGTTAAATCTTGAACCTTCCGCAAGATACACTTCACACCCAATTATCGGCTTTATCCCCTCGGCCTTACAAGCTCTGTAAAAGGCAACCGCGCCGTACAGCACACCGTGATCGGTTATTGCCGCCGCCTTATGTCCGGCTTTTTTTGCGGCTTTCGGTATATCGCTTATCCTGCATGCTCCGTCAAGCAGACTGTATTCGCTGTGCAAATGAAGATGAACAAAATCCGGCATGTCGCATCTCCCGATAACGGGCTCCTTTCGTATAAAAATGAGCAAAATGTTTTGGTGTCCTCTCCGTTTATAGGACGCCGTAAAAACATTCGCGATTTAAAGTGTGTAAAGTAAAATGAAATATTAATTATTAATCTTTATAGCATTTTTCATAATAAGCGTTTATTTTGGAGAGTCTGTGAAAGAGCCCCGATTTGGTTATCGGCGGCTCATGGATAGATGCAAGCTCGCTAAGAGACATTTCCGGATTGTTCACTCTAAGCAGCGCCGTTGTTTTGAGTTGTTCGCCCAAACCATCTATTTTATTGTCGTTTATAAGTCTGTTTATATACTTTATAACGGTGGCTGCGGCGCCCGTAGATTTAAATATGTTTGCCGCGTCGCAGTTGCTTTTTCTGTTTTCATTGTTTCGTATCTCACGTACGATCTTTATATCCATAATCTTTATTGAATATGTCGATGCGCCGATATATGTTAGTATATCCTCCACCGTCTCGCTTTTTTTTACGTATATCGCGCCCACGCCTCTGCGCACCGTCTCTTTCACATAAAAGCCTTCGTCGCTTAAAATGTTTTCAAATGCCTTCCTTTTTTCATCATCCGAAAGCGAAAATTCAAGATGATAAGAGCTTGAAGGATCTGTGACCGTGCCGTTTGAGAGAAAAACTCCCCTGACAAAATGACTCGGGCAGTTTGTGCAGACAAACGACGACTCGGGCAGCGGCGGCCGATAAAGCTTTGCAAAGGCGTCGGTCAGATTATCATCAAAGCGCGCCCGATAGTTTACGATCTCGCTTCCCTTGCGATCGAGTTTTTCATACGTCTCGTAATCGATTTCACGGCCGAAAACAGACTTTGTCATGAGGGAAAAGAGTTTTGAACACTTTTCATTGTCGGTGGAAAATTTGTAAATTTTCTTTTCAAAGTCGGAAGAAGCAAACATCATACCGAGAATAAGCGCCGCTTTGCAGCACTTGTTTTTTATGTTTATTCCGCACAGCGTATTTTTTATTTCCGACGAAAAAGACATGAACATTACACTCCCTTGCCCGTTACGGTATATTGCCGTATCAACCTTTGTTTATATCCCTGTGTATCGTGCTTGACGTATAACCGGCTTTATTGAGGCAGTCATTTATCGAGCGCGCCATGCTTACCGAACGGTGCTTACCTCCGGTACATCCGATTGCGATCGTAAGATGAGCCTTGCCCTCCTCGATATACATGGGTATAAGATAGGTGAGAAACTCACTGAGCTTTGCCACAAACTGTCTTGACTGATCAAAGGACAGCACGTAATCGTAAACACACGCTTCAAGACCCGTGTGTTCCTTAAGCTCCGGAACATAAAAAGGATTCGGAAGGCATCTTGCGTCAAAAACAAGATCGGCCTCCTGAGGGATACCGTATTTATACCCGAAGGATATACAATTTATAACGATGCCCGCGCTGTAATTTACCCCTATCATTTGGGCGACTATTTCTCTTGCCTGAGATATTTTTAGAAAGGTGGTGTCAAGTATGAAATCCGCCGCGTTGCGTATGGGCGCTATATACCCCCTTTCCGCAACCAGCGCCTCTTTCAGCGAAACGTTTCCGGTAAGCACAAGGGGATGGATTCTCCTTGTCTCCTTGTATCTTGATATTATAACGTCGTCAGAAGCATCAAGGAATATGACCCGGCAGGTGAGACCCTCCGAGCTTTTCAGCGTGTTTATAACCTCGACTATGCGGTTTATGTTTTTTTCGTCCCGAATGTCGAGCGTCAGAGATATTTTTTTGTTTTTTTCAGGATTTTTCGCATAGACATCCAACAGCTCGGTAATAAGCTCCGCAGGCATGTTATCGATGCAGAAATATCCGAAATCCTCAATAATCTTATTCACCGAGTTTTTCCCGGAGCCCGACATTCCCGAAACTATTATTATATCCATACCGTTTATATTTTTCACGTTTGCTCCTCTGCCGTATGGCTTTAAACAATGTAACGTATCTCGGTTTCTATGTTTATATTATACAAACCGTATATTTTTTCTTTTATAATATCAATGAGTTTCAGCACGTCCTTGCTTGTGGCGTTATCTGCGTTGACGATAAAACCGGCGTGCTTTTGGGATACCTGCGCGCCTCCGACCCTGCAGCCTTTGAGGCCCGCTTTGTCTATAATCTGAGCCGTGTAATAGCCGGGATACCTTTTGAAAACGCTTCCCGCGCTGGGGTATTCAAGCGGCTGCTTTGACCTTCTTCTGAACATAAAATCGTCCATTACCGCCTTTATCTTTTCCCTGTCTTCCTCTCCCTTAAGAACAAGCACAGCGGACAAGATAACAAGATTCTTGTCGGCGAAAACACTGTGACGGTATGAAAATTCGTGCTCGGCGTTTGAGAACTTTTTTACCTTTCCGCTTGAAGGGTCAAAGTACACGCTCTCTTTTACAAGAGTTGATATTTCTCCGCCGTAGGCTCCTGCGTTCATATAGATTGCCCCTCCGACGCTTCCCGGTATGCCGTAAGCCCATTCAAGTCCGGTAAGCGACTTTTTAAGGGCGGTCAGGGAAAGCAGACTGAGCAGGACGCCGGCGTCGCACACGCATTCGTTTTTTGAAAATAAAACTTTGTTCATTTTCGAAGTGCAGATTATGGCGCCTCTGAATCCTTCGTCCGCAAAAAGAATATTCGAACCGTTTCCAATAACCTCGCAGCGCACATTTGAGTTTTTGGCGCATTCAAGAGTGGCAATAAGCGCCTCGGCAGAATAAGGCATTACTATAAAATCCGCCGGACCTCCGATTTTAAAGGTGGAATAATCGGAGAGAGCCGCGTTTGTTTTATATTCCAGTTCTTTATTATTTCGGCTTTCGAGAAAAACACTAAACTGTTTATAATCGCTCATTCAAACCGTACCTCAAAAAATCGTAAGTTGTAACTGTGAAAGCTCAGATGGTAAATTTGTGGAATACCTTTTTTCCCTTTTTAACTATGATCCCGTCTGCAAAGCTTTCCATTGCAAAAGAAGCTTCAAAAGAAGTCACTTTTTCCTCACCTACCGTTATTCCTCCCTGTTGAATGAGCCTTCTTGCCTCGCCCTTGGACATAGCAAGCGCGGAAATTACGAGCATATCGATGACGCTTATTTTTCCGTTTGTAAAATCATTCTGACTCAGAACAGTAGTCGGCATGTCGTTTGTGCTTTTACCGGCTCCAAAGACCGCCCTTGCGGCCTCCAGCGATCTGTCGGCTTCTTCCTTGCCGTGGACGAGCTTTGTAAGCTCGTACGCGAGTATTTCCTTGGCCTTGTTGAGCTCAAGGCCTTGCCATTTATCCATTTCTTCAATCTGCTCCATGGGAAGGAAGGTCAACATTCGAACGCACTTCATAACGTCCGCGTCGTCCACATTGCGCCAATACTGGAAGAAATCATACGGAGAAGTTTTTTTAGGATCGAGCCACACGGCGTTCCCGGCCGTCTTGCCCATTTTGCGCCCCTGCGAGTCGGTAAGCAGCGTTATTGTCATGGCATGAGCGTCTTTGCCGAGTTTTTTGCGGATGAGCTCGGTCCCTCCCAGCATATTTGACCACTGATCGTCTCCTCCGAACTGCATGTTGCAGCCATAGTTTTTAAACAGATAGTAAAAGTCGTACGACTGCATTATCATGTAGTTAAATTCGAGAAAAGAAAGTCCCTTCTCCATTCTCTGCTTATAGCACTCCGCCCGAAGCATATTATTAACCGAGAAGCAGGCTCCCACTTCACGAAGCAGCTCCACATAGTTCAAATCAAGCAGCCAATCTGCGTTGTTTATCATCAAAGCCTTGCCGTCTGAAAAGTCAATAAAGCGCTCCATTTGGCGCTTGAAGCATTCGGCGTTGTGAGAAATATCCTCCTTGGTAAGCATTTTTCTCATGTCAGTTCTGCCGGAGGGATCGCCTATCATGGTCGTACCCCCGCCAATAAGCGCTATCGGCCTGTTTCCCGCCATTTGCAGGCGCTTCATCAGGGTCAAAGCCATAAAATGTCCTGCGGTAAGGCTGTCTGCGGTACAGTCAAAGCCAATGTAAAATGTGGCCTTACCGTTATTTATCATCTCTTTTATCTGTTCCTCATTTGTCACCTGGGCTATGAGCCCTCTGGCAACCAGTTCGTCATAAAGTGTCATGTTCCTTCTCCTTATATTCGTTATATGCGATTATTGATTATCGATTATCGATTATCGGTGTAATCAAGCAGTTCTCTTGCCGATTTCATAACCGCCTCGGTAATGTTCGCCCCGCCCATTATTCGTGCGATTTCATTTACCCTTTCTTCGCGATCGAGAACCTTAACGCGGGTGTACGCTCGCTCCGATTCAACGTCTTTTATTATCTTAATGTGATTGTTTGCTAAAGACGCCACCTGTGCCGAATGAGTTATGCACAAAACCTGCATGTTTTTGGCCAGTTCTCTGAGCTTGATTCCAATCTTTTGCGCGGTCTTTCCCGACACTCCTATGTCAATCTCGTCAAATATCACGGTACTTATCCCCTCCGCATCGGAAAGGACGCACTTTATCGCGAGCATTATCCTTGACAGCTCGCCTCCTGAGGCAATTTTGGCAAGCTCTCTCAGCGGTTCGCCGGGATTGGTGCTTATCATAAATTCCACCTCGTCACAGCCGTTTTCATTGAGTGCAAGCATAAGCTCGGGAGTCTTTTTTCTTTTTACCGAAGCTTCAAAGCGCACCTTTCCCATATCGAGGAACGCAAGCTCACGGCATATTCGCTCAGACAGAAGTTTTGCGTTTTTGGAGCGTTCTTCGCTTATTTTAAGAGCCGTTTCTTCGGCTTCCTTTTGCGCCTTTTTACACTCCTCGTCAAGCTCGGCGATAAGCTTGTCGGAAAGATTCAGCCCTTCCGCTTCGGAAAGCGCATTTTCGTAAAACTTGATTATATCGTTGACCGTAGCGCCGTATTTTCTTTTGAGTTTTCTAATAAGATCAAGTCTGTCCTCTATCTCGGATATCCTTACCTCGGGATCCTGCAAGGGGTGAGGCAGCAGCGAAAGCACGTTTTTGGCGATGCCTTCGATCTCGTACTGTATATCAAGAAGCTTTGCACAGTATTCCTCGCTCTCGGGCAGTACGTTTGAAATTTCGTCAATAGAGCTTCTTGCAATCTCCACAAGCTTTGATGCGGACATTCCCTTTTCGTTCTTTAAAAGCGCCCTGTACACCGTCGTTATCTGTTTTGTGAGCTGCTTTATGTTCTTGAGGATACGAAGCTCCCCTTCAAGCGCTTCATCCTCTCCGGGCTTCAGCGCCGCGCTCTCAATATCCTTTATCTGATATTCGAGCATGTCGAGCCTTTGCTGCTTTTCGTATTCATTCAGCGCCAGCCTTTGCCGCTGTTTTCTTATCTCGCAGAGCCGCTCGTAACGTTTTGTGTATTCAAGCAGTAATTCTTCAATAGAAGAATATCCGTCAATTATGTGAATATGACTGCGCGGATCAAGCAGCATCTGATTGTCATGCTGACCGTGTATGTTTATAAGGTGCTCCCCCACCTCTCTGTGAAGGGACTGCGAGACCGTGCGGCCGTTTATCCTGTAAGTGCTTTTACCCTCGGAGGTAATATTTCTTTGAATGCACAACTCTCCCTCCTCATCGGGCTTTACGCCAAGCTCTGCAAGCGCCGTGAGAGCGGGAGCGGCGATATCGCCAAACACGGCCGAAACCATGGCAAAATCCTCGCCGCTTCTAATGACGTCACGAAACACCTTTGAGCCCATGACAAGTCCCACCGAGCCTATGATCATTGACTTGCCTGCTCCCGTTTCCCCGGTAAAGACGGTAAAGCCGCTTGAAAAATCTATATCGAGCTTTTTTATTACCGCGATATTTTCAATATGCAAGGATAACAGCATATGATGGCCCTTTCTCTTTTATTTCCTTTTTCTATTTCCTTTTTCCCGACAATTTGAAATTGACCTCGTTTGCAAGCCTTGAGGCTCCCTCACTGCTTTCAAGCGCGACAAAAATGGTGTCGTCCCCCGCGATGCTTCCCAGTATATCGGAAAAATACATCGCGTCAAAAGCGGCGCACGCCGCCTGAGCCATGCCGGTATATGTCTTTATTACAATAAAATTATTTGCAGAGTTGACGGAAACCACCGTCTCCTTCATAATATTCAAATACTTGGCGGTTTGCCTTGGGTCGCCCTCTTCTCTGGGGGCGTATCGGTATCCGCCCTCTCCCGTGGAAACCTTTATTAGCTTTAACTGCTTTATGTCCCTTGATATCGTTGCTTGAGTGACGTCAAAGCCGCAGTCTCTGAGCTTCTGCAAGAGAACGTCCTGTGTGTCGATGTTTTCGGAATTCACAAATTCAAGTATTTTTTCCTGTCTTTTGTTTTTCATTATATGTCATACCCCGCTACTGTTTGTCGGCAATTTTTTTATAGAGCGTCGCGCAAAAACCGCTGTTATCCGTTCTGACTATTTTGGCTCTGCATTGTGATTTTTTTATGCATATAACGTCGCTGTCATCAATGTCAAAGGCGATCGCGCCATCAAGAGTGACACAGGCGCTGTTTTGATTTGCTATGCAGCTTATCTCAATTATTGAGCTGTCCTTAAAAATTACGGGTCGGCTCTTTAAAGAATGGGCGCATATAGGAGTTATGCATATGCAGTCAAGCGTGGAATCTATGATAGGTCCGCCCGCCGAAAGCGAGTAAGCTGTGGAACCGGTCGGAGTAGCTGTTATCAGTCCGTCGCCCCTGTATGTGTTGAGTTTTTCGCCGTTGCAGGAAATAGTCGCCTCTATTACGCCGTAGCCTTTTGATTTGGTAAGAACCACGTCGTTCAGTACGGGACCGCCCGAAAAGATAATCTGCGAGTTTCTTTTGATGCTTATATCAAGCATCATCCGACTTTCCACCTTGTAAGGAGACTCGATAAGGGAAGCTATCTTATCTATGTCGCAGCATTCGATGCCCGCCATATATCCGACATGTCCCAAATTCACTCCGAGCAGCGGAATTCCAAAGGGAGCGCAGCTTCCCGCCGCCTTTAGTATAGAGCCGTCTCCTCCGAGAACTATCGCGATATCGGCGTACTTTAAAATATTTTCCTCCCTGTCAAATGAAAGTCCCTTTATGGTCGAAAGCTTTCTCTTGTGAGCAGAGGACGCGTATACCTTGTTGCCCGCCTTCATGAGAAGCGTAACCGCCTTTTCGGTTATCTCATGATTTATATCTATGACAGTGTTTGGGAAAATCACAACATTTTTCATACATTCACACTTTCGTTTTCGCCCTGCGGCAAATAACGGAACATTGATAAAAACTCGGTGTTGCCGTCTTTGCCTTTTATTGGCGACTCGATGCAATCTACGCAATAAAAACCGTATTCAATGGCGGCGTCTTTTATTTTTTTCAGCACCGTTTCATATACTCTTTTATCCTTCACAATGCCGCCTTTTTTTACATACTCTCTGCCCGCCTCAAACTGAGGCTTTATAAGGCTTATTAAAATCCCGCCCCGCTTAAGTATATCGGCAATTCCAAAATAAAGCAGAGTCTGAGAAATGAACGAGACGTCCATAACAACAATATCGACCTTTTCTCCGATAGTAGAAAGACGCAAATTTTTTGCGTTGAAGCCCTCGATGTTTATCACTCTGTCATTTGAAAGAAGCAATGGATGAAGCTGGCCGTGACCGCTGTCTATCGCATAGACCTTTTTTGCGCCGCGCTGTATAAGACAGTCGGTAAAGCCCCCGGTCGAGGCGCCGATATCGGCGCAAAGCGCATCCCTTACGTCAATATTAAAATACTCGAGCGCGCCTTCAAGCTTGATACCGCCGCGTCCAACGTATTTTAGGGCGTTTCCCGTGATTTGGACGGCGTCGTTTTCGCCTACCTCACAGGAGGCTTTATATGTCACTTGACCGTTTATAACACAGAGTCCCTCATCGATTATGCTCTGCGCCTTTTGTCTGCTTTTTGCAAAGCCTTTTTCAAACAGGTACTTGTCCAGCCTCATTTTGTTCTGTTCCGAAGAAATAAGGCAAGCTCGCAAAGCTTTCCGCCGTCAAAGTCGGACACCGCCTCGCACGCCTTCTCGGTTATAAGCTGCGCGACCTGCTTTGCCATATCGACTGTCATAAAGGACATATACGTGGTCTTTTGGTTCTTTTCATCGCTGTGTGCCGGCTTGCCGAGTGTTTTCGAACTTGAGGTCACATCCAGTATGTCGTCGACAAGCTGGAACACCCGTCCTATACCCTCGGCGTACTCAAGTACCTTATCTATTTTCTCCCCCTCGTAAATATCCGCGCTCAGACATCCGAGAAGGCAGGCGGCTTTTATGAGCATTCCTGTCTTTAGAGAATGCATCCTTGTCATAAGTTCATAGTCGATTCCTTGCTTTTCTCCCAAAAGATCAAGCTGCTGACCGCCTATCATACCGTTTCTTCCCGCCGCCCTTGATATTATGCTTATCGCCCTGACTTTGTTGAGATCGGAAATTTCGGGAGAATCGGCTATTATTTCAAAAGCGTACGTGAGAAGCGCGTCGCCCGCAAGAAGCGCCGTAGGCTCAGAAAATTTTTTGTGACACGTGGGCACTCCCCTTCTGAAATCATCGTCGTCCATACACGGCAGGTCGTCGTGAATCAGGGAGTAAGTGTGTACCATTTCAAGCGCCGAAGCGTATATTTCCGCCTCCCGCGTCCTACCCGAAAACGTTTCGCAGAATACTGCGACAAGAAACGGACGTATTCTCTTGCCTTTAGCCATGGTGCTGTATTCCATCGCGTCAAACAAAACAGAAAAATCCTTATCTTTTTGAGCAAAATATTTTTTCAGCTCAATATCCGTCTTTTCGGCGTTGATTTTTATACTCTTTTCTATATCAATATCATTCATTTTCCCGTCCGATAAAGTCCTCTTCAACAATCTCACCGTTTTTGCACGCCAAAACCTTTATCTTCATTTCGGCCTTTTCAAGAGATGATGTACAGCGTTTTACGAGAGCTATCCCCTCCTCGTAAAGCTCGATAGAACGATCAAGCGGAAGATCCGCCCCTTCAAGCTCGTTTACTATTTTTTCAAGTCTGTCAAGAGACTCCTCAAAGCTCATATCTAAGTCTTTGCTTTTTTCCCGCTTTTCCTGTGTCAAGTTTTTCCCACCTTTCAGCATTTGGATTTTAAACTGATTTGTCGGCCGTTATTAATACTTTCAATCTTTTTAATCTTTTTAATCCTTTTAATCTTTTTCGTCGGACTCTTTTGCGCATACTTTTGCGCTTTTTTCACCGTCTGAAAATACAAGCCGCACTTTATCCCCCTCTTTGAGCTTATGGGCGGAGCGAACAAGGCTTTGATCTTTGTAAATTGCAGCGTATCCTCTTGAAAGTACCGCGAGAGGACTGAGCGCTTCAAGCTTTGAAAGCGCGTTTGAAAAGCGCAGCTTGCTCTTACTGACATATTCGGTTATTCTGTTATCGAGCCTGTCGGAAAGAGCGTCCACTTTAAGTTTTCTGAGCTCAAGCATTCTCTCGGGATTTTTAAACGCATACCTTTTTCCAAGCTCGTCAAGTCTTTTTCTTTTATCTTTCACATTTTTTACTAATGACGCGTAAAGTCTGTTTGAAATTTCTTTCATCCTCGAAGAAAGTTCAAAAGAATCGGGAAGCGCAAGCTCGGCTGCGGCAGAAGGCGTGGGGGCGCGCACATCGGCGACGAAATCGCATATCGTATAATCGGTTTCATGACCCACGGCGCTGATGATCGGTACTTTTGCCAAGTATATAGCTTTTGCCAGGGCTTCGTTGTTAAAACACCAAAGATCCTCCATGCTGCCTCCGCCGCGTCCTATTATCACGACGTCGGCGCACTGCGATTCGGAAAAGAACTCGATTCCGTCAATAAGCGTTTGTGGGGCGTCATCCCCCTGAACAAGAGCCGGATAAAGAAGTATTTTAACGTATGGGAATCTCCGTGAGCTGACATTTATTATGTCCCGTATGACCGCCCCGGTGGGAGATGTTATGATTCCCAAAACCCTCGGTATCAAAGGGAGGGGTTTTTTATGGGCGGGATCGAAAAGTCCCTCCTCATAAAGCTTGTTCTTAATCCGCTCGTATTGCATAGCAAGCGCTCCCGCTCCGTTTGGAACAAGCGTGTCGACATACAGCTGATAGCGCCCCTGCGCCTGGTAAACCGATACCCTCCCGCAAGCAATCACATTCATGCCGTTTTCGGGCATAAAGTCAAGAGAAGCCGCAGAGGAGCGGAACATAACTGCGCTTATAGCGGCGTTTTCATCTTTGACAGTGAAATAGAGATGCCCGCTTCTGTGATATGTAAAATTCGATATTTCGCCTATCACATATACTCCGGACAGCACTCTGTCGCTATCGATCAACCCTTTAATATACTCCGTAAGCTGACTTACGGTAAGTCTAAGTCTGTTTTCCCGCATGTTACCTCACGCAAAAGTCATAGTGCGCTTTCTTTGTGTTTTATATAAGCAAGCATCGCGACGCCCGCCGCATTGTCGCACGAATACTCCGGCTCTGCAAAATAAGCCTTGTATTTTTTTGAAATACGATCTCTTATATATTTATTGCTCATTACTCCACCGGCGTAGACGATGGGAAGATTGCCGTACTCACAAATAGCGTTTGATGTGAGCTTATCTACTGTTTGCAGCACGCTTTTGATAACAAAAGCCGCCACCTTCTCCTTTTGTACGCCCTTATCTATCATGTCGCACGCTTTGTTTTCAAGTCCGGAAAGATTGCACGAAAGCCCTCGAACGCAGGACATGCACTCGACCTCTTCAAGAGGCGCGCAAAACGTTTCCATCATCCGTCCGCACGGAAAATCAAGTCCGAGTTTAACTCCTACTCGGTCAATGAGCTGTCCCGCGTTAAGATCGACCGTTCCGCCGAGCTTTGTTATATTCATGGAATCAACAAGCAGCAGCTCGGTGGTTCCGCCCGAAACGTGAAAGGCGAGAAAACGCGATGAGGCAAGACAAATCATGCGGCATGAGTACAGGCAGGCCATGATATGCCCCGCCTGATGTGAAAAGCAAAAGCATGGCACGCCGGATGTCTCGGACAGCGCTTTTGCCGCCGAATAGCCTGTGAGAAAGCAGGGCATATAAGATCCTTCAACATCTCTCGGCCGCGCGGAAACGCCCACGGCTTCAAAATTACAGCTTCCGAGCGCTTCAAAAAGAAGCGGGAGATTTTTCACGTGGGCGAACACCGCGTCCGACTGTCTGAGACCGCGCTCTCCGCTGCCCACCTCAAGGGGAAGTTTAAGGTTTTTTTCAACCTTGCCGTCGCTCACAAGGGCGAGAGAGGTGGTATAATTGCTTGTATCAATACCCAGTACGCAACAGGACACCGCTTATTTCTCCGTTTGCTCTTTGTCTTTAAGACCGCTCAGCATCGCGACATTGTTGAGGATTCCGTTGACAAAAGCGGGCGCCTTATCATCGTCGTATTTTCTCGCCAAAATGATCGCCTCGTCTATCGCGATCGCATAGGGCAAGCCCGCGATTATCATTTCGTAAATTGCCACACGGAGTATAGCCAAAGTTATTTTGGAAAGTCTTGAAAGCTTCCAGCCCTTCGCGCTTTTTGATATATGCAAATCGATGTCGTCAAGATTATCGGTGATTCCCTTGATACAGCCGTCAATATATTCCGAATCTATTTCTCTTATGATCCTTTCGGTTTCATACTGTGCGTGATATTCTTCTTTGTCATAAAAGGGCAGCTCGTAAACGAGTGCCATTAACAGCTCCCTTTCCTCGTGTCTTGTCATGCCGATCGCGTTTCCTTTCCTTACTCCGTGCCTGCGGCGGCGCATGTATATTCGGGTGAATATACATACTGTTTAAGTTATTTAGATATAATTATACAATATTACGGTTTTCGTGTCAATAGCTCTGCGTCAACTTAATTTTATTTTATCTGCAATGTAAATAGATATGACCCATTTTGTTTCAAAAAAAGAAAACTTCTGTATGGTATCGCATTTGGCAGGCA